>NZ_JBHIOD010000053.1:0-56793 GCF_042195355.1 Bartonella sp. CL266QHHD | reverse complement strand
AATATAAATTGAGAGAGAATGGGCGGCATTAAAAGTTAAACGCGCATGGCGAGGCTTGAGATTGATTAGTTCAAAATCCTTAATGAGCAAATTATAAAAAAATGCTTTGGCTGTGTTGCACATGGATATCAATAGAATATTATTCGTGCAGAATGTAGCTACCTTACGCTTGTCTGCCCCCATAATACTTTAAGCTATGAGGCAATTGGCAACGGAGCCTTACAGAGCAATCTTTAAAGACCGTTTCGAGCTTCTTTGCCGCAGATTGTATTACAAACCCATAATTGAGTGATTTATGGCGAATTATTTTGAGTGCTCTTGTTGTGCTACGGGTTTTCAAAAATGATATGTGACATGGAAGCTGCTTATTTTTTCGTTTGCATGAGGCAAAGGCAAGAAGCAAAGGCGGAGGCACCAACAATCATGCAAAAGGTGAAAGCGATATGATTGTTGAAATGGCTGATGATCCATCCACTTGTCCATGAGCCGGCAGCTTGGCCAATATTTGAAATAACAAGAATATAACTAAAAAGAACACTGGCAGAGAGGGATGAGGTTGTTTTCCCTGCTTGATAGTATATCTCTGGAATCATGACAGATTCATAGACACTGTAGGCAATTAACGCAATCACAGCGGTAAAGACCCCACCTATGAGGAAAAATGCAGCGAAACTTCCCATAAAGCAGAGCAGATAGAAAGTTGCTTTATCGGAAAGGGTGAGATGTTTATTGATTACCCCCTGCCAGATACAAATACTGATGCCAACAATTGAAAAGAAAATTCCACTATAAGGGGCGAGATTTCTGTCAAATTTATTGAGAAGTGTTGTGGTGGTGATGAAAATTCCCATGAGGAATGCACAAAGCAAAGCCGTGACCAGCAAATAAGCAATAGAACGATTATGTATTATTGTTTTTAAAGAAGAAAGAAGAGCTTTTTTTGTTTTTTTATTCTTTTCAAGAGATAATGTTTTATGTGGGTAATGATAAACAATTTGAATGGATAGAACACAAAGATACAAACCAATGAGTGCAAAAAAAGCCATTAAGAAGGTTGATGCGTTGTATTTTATGGCACTCGTTGCAACAAGAGGGGCGATAACGACAGCAGCATTTTGAAAAAAAGAATAGAGAGTTAATGCGCGTTTAAGAGCATTTTCATTGAGATGTTCTGATAAAATTTCTCTCAAAAATGGCTTTGAAACTGCTTTCGAAAAAGCCATTAAGGTAAAAAAGATCAACCATGCAGAAGGTGTGAGCGATAGGATAATGCACACAAAAGCGCTACTCCTTAAAATAAAGGCGCTAGCCATTAAGAGTTTACGCGAAAATCTTTCTAATAAACCCGTTGTGGTTACCATGAGAATGCTTTCAAGGATTACTGATCCAGCGAGATAAAAAGCGACATTGGCAGCAGTTATGAGAGAAGAGTTTCCAAGCAAAGGGAGTACAAAGAAAAAGGAAAATTCAGAAAGAAAAACTGTGCTATAGATGAAAAAAGTTATTTTATTTTTGCCCATGGAATTTCCATAGAAGTGTCGTTAAATGATCAAATACATTTTGTTGTATCTCTTGAGGAAGTTTTGTCAGCCCTGTTTCTGCTGTGCACATTTCGTTGAAATAGTATCCTTCTTGATTCACCAGCCAGCCCAATGCAAGAATATTGTTTTTTCTACGATGTTTTTAGAAATATCGAGCATGATTTGGATTGAGCAACAATACTGTGCCCTGATGTTCGCGCAACAACCGTAAGATCATTGAGACCTTGATCCTATATCTTCTCCTGATGATTTTGACTATTCCCAATTCTTTTTGATAACCACCCAATCCTTTTTGATAACCAATTGGCACCCCGCATTCTTGCTTTTCCATTTTATCCTTTATGAAGAGGATGTACTATCCCCCCATAGATTGTCAACATATGAATGGGATGAATGATTTTGTAACCTTTTAATGAAATTATATTTTTTAGTGGAAGGTTATTCATTCTCTTGAAATAGAGAAGAAAAACGATAGAGTTCGCTAATCATTTTTCAATTCTCTTTTAGCGCATGCGTTGATATTTTCCTCCATGGCGTTGTAAAAAACCTCTCTCAACAAGAGTGCGTCGTAATCGGGCAAAGTCTATCGTAAAGAGGTTGCATATCTTGGAAACTTCCGTTTCGCTATAGATTTTTTCCTTCTGAAAGGCTTCACCAATTTTTGATAGCATCTCTTCTGTTTCTAAATGGCGGTCGCTTAAATTTTCCCTATTTCGCTCATGTTTATTTTCTAGCATTTTCCACACTGTCTCTTCGGCTTGAAATCCTGCTGTTGTGTTGTGAATAAGTCCAAGATTCAAAAGGCGACTGATGGATTTGTGAATGTTTTTGGCATCTGAATCGACATGTTTGAGGATATCAGTAAGATTTTTTGCACCAAGGATAATGGCGGCATAAACAGCGCGCAGTGTCGGTGAGGTCATGGCAGAGATCAGTGAATTGCGGGTATTGCGTTTGTGAAGGGTTTTTTTCCCCATGGGCAAAATATCATTGCGAATGGGAATTTCATTGATTTCTATGAGTTCTGCTTGGAGCGATTGTGCGCGTACAATTTGTTCAGCTGGGGTGCGTTTGCGAATAATCCCCAGACCACCCTGGCGATATTTGTGGTTTTCGGGGAGTGTTAAAGCTTCATAGGAGCCGTCAAGCCGGTAGAGAATTTCTTCCCAGATGGGAGTTCTGACGCGTCGAACCCGTTGTTCGCTATTGTGAGCAATTGTTGTGGTCATTGTTGGTTCATGTAGACAAAGATAACCACCAGCGGTGATGTGTTCCCAAAGGGTTATAACAAATCGCACATCATCTGCGGGCGTTCCAGCATCAAGCCAAACAAAATCTATTGGTCCCCAAGATTTGAGGGTGCTTTCATCAAGAGAGAAAAAATTCTCATGGATAAATGTTACCATGTCTTTTTCAATACCGTCTTGAAGCAGTTCTTGCCATGCTTCTTCGGCTGATTGGCCTTCTGCTGAAAAATCATCAATGGTGATAAGCCGTGGTTCGTAATTCTCAAGGATTCCTGAAGGGTCAAGCAAAGCTGTGCGCTCTTCCCAGGTGGAAGATTCTAAAAGTTTTTTATCTTGTTGCCATGATAATTTCGCTTTTTGAAGTGCTTTTGCGATAAAGCACGTACTATCCCCAGCACCGATTTCAATGACTGTGCGCGGTCTTGCCATTTGAATGAGCGCATAAATGAGCTGTGCACTATTTTCTGTTCCCATATCGGGGCTTATCAGGGACATCTTTTGATCCTTATCATTATTTCTGCTTTTACAAAAAACGTGGTTGTTTGTTCTATGGGGTGTTGAATGTGCATTTTGGTTGTGGCTTTTTGCAAGAGAGGGTTGGTTTTTTCATTCAGTTGGATTGTACGCCCATTGAGTTGATTAATGGCAAGAGTGTCAAGAGAAGAATCTATGATAATACTGTTGGCTCTCGTAAAAGAGCTGTTGCATGATCTGGTGAAAAGGCTTGTTGATTTGTTTGAATGAGACCCGTGTTGTAAAAGTGATATCAAAAGACTCCCAGAGGCAAGAAGAGTACTATAGAATTGTATTTCTCTCAGTGATTGGACAAGGCAGCCTTCACGAAGTGCTTCAAATGTGGGAAAGTCGAATCCGCCAAATGCCGCTCCTTTTGTAGAAACAATGGTGATGGGTTGTATTTGCCGTTTGCCAATGAGTGCTGGTTTGTTTTTTATTATTTGTACATCTTTTGCCCATTGAATGTGTGATAAAGGATTGAGTTCACGTGGGTAGACAGCAAAAGAATTGATGGCTATGGGTGGTGTTGGTTTTTGCAATTCAAGTGTGTGGGAGCTCTCATGACAATCATGTCGCATATAGTCTGCAAGTTGCCATACATAACCGCCTGTTCCATTGTAAAAGTTTAAGCCTATAGGATCTTGTTGCATGATGTTAAACCGGTTTCTTCTGCTTTGAAATATCAAGTTTTGGCAATGGTTGTTTGCTAGGGTTGTTAGCTCTTCCACACTCAAGAGTGGTTCATCAAAGTCTTATTGGTTGGTATGGGGTTATAGGGGAGATACAATAATTTGATCAGGTGATGATTTTTATGCCATTTTTGGGTTTGGTTTGCCTGAGAGCAAAGATAGTAAAGTTCGTTAACCATTATCATATTCCTTTTTTTGTACGGCACTGTTCAAGATAAAACCTAATATGCCTGCGATCATTGTGGCGATGCCAATGATAAATAGTGTGCTTTGGGTGTGATGCACTTTTACAAAACCGGCTCCTAGAAAGCCAAGGCACACCGCTGTTTGTATGATGAAAATATAGGCGGGCATTTGGTTGTTTCGGTGTTCTTTCTGGATGGCTTTCATCATAAAACTTGCCATTAGAGCATTTTGTACGCCGTTTGCACCCCCAAGGATAAAAAATGAAAGCATCATCAACCATACAATATGTGTTAAGGAAAAGCAGAAAATTGCAAAGCCAATTATTGCAGCGGCAAGTGATGCACCAGCGGCATTGCCAAAGCGATGAAAAAGGCTGGAGAAACAGAGTGGACCAACCACGAGGCCAAGACTTAACATGCTTGTGATTACCCCATAGGTTTCAGCGCTTAAGTTGAGATCGGTACGAATGCGGACAATCGATAAGACGTTGAGAGCAGAGGTAAGGATGATGGTAATGATGAGGGGAGAAAGAGCATAGACAACATTTTTTTTTACGCAAGAGACCCGTTAAATCTAGCCCTTTTTTGCTTTTTTGCGTTGTGTTTGTCGTTTGTGTATGAATTTTTAAACTTTTAAAACAGAAGAGAGTGATAAAGGTAGCAAAAAGAACCATGATTGACAACGCAAACAATCCTTTTTGCCCATTTGATATTCCATACAATACACCCCCTAGCAGTGGTCCGGCAATGTAGCCAAGATTACGAACTGTTTGGATAACGCGGTTTAGTCGATCTAGTTGCTGATCATTGGTTGCAAATTCTGGGACGGAAACGAGGATAGCAGACCAAAAGAGTGAACCAGCACAACCTAGTGCGAAAGAAAGGGCAATGTAAACCCAAAATTTGTTGGCAATTGCGGCAACGGCTATGAAGAGTGCTTCAAACAATAAAACAATGGGTACTGTTCGCGCTGGTTGGAAGCGATGCAAGAGGCGTGGTGCAATTGGTCCGGCACAAATTGCCCCGACAAGCCCTGCAAACAGCAGCATTGAAATAGATGCTGTGCTTTCTGCTAAGTGGAGAGCAAATGTAACTTGTGCTGTTTCATCGGCAAAGCTGCTAAAGCCCAAAACAAGGAAAAGTCCCATTTGGGTAAAAATCATGGATTTTTTCTTTGTCACAATGCTCCTCCCCAAGAGGTTATAAGGTACAATTTTCTTCTACGTGTTTATGGGATATCCCATGCTTTGTATAGTTTTTCTTGATGATCAGTTGAGAAAGGAAGTTTTCAGAGCTCTTTTCCAAAACAAGCACAATGCCTATTGGCAGCAATGACCAGCTCCTTATGTTTTTTGAAAGGGGAGTATTAAGGATGATGGGCTGGCGAAGTTGTCTGATATGAGAGAGACAATAATACAAAAAGACAATCAGAAGATTTTGCAAAAAAGCTGCACTATACGTGCAGCTTTTTATGTATTTGCTTTAAAGGTAGACGTTTTAAAGCATGAAAGTGTCCTTACGGCTTCTATAACCATAATAGCCAAAAACACTGGAAATAATGGCGCCTACCAGACTGCCTAAAAAGCCCCACCACCCCATATTGGAGGCTGTTTTTGTGGCTTTAGTCGCAGTGTTTTTGGCGCCCTTGATCGTATCCTCAAGATTGTCTGAGAGTGTTTCTGCCCGTTCTTCAAGGACTTTGATGGCTTTTTCGGTCTTTTCTTCTGCGCTTTGATAGAGTTGGACGGCACGGTTGACTGCTGTTTGTGCATCCGCACGGGACATGCCATCGGTCACAAGGGCATTGATGATATCACTTCGATCAAATTTTGTCGTGAGATCTTCTACACGATCGGACAGACGCTCACCAAGATTTTTTAAAGTGGTGCGATAGTAAGAAGGATCATTTTTGAAAGCTGTTATCGCAGAACCAATATCATTGAGTGCAGCTTGATAGGTTTGTTTTAAGCGCTCAGGGTTGAGAGCAGGAATGTCACTTTTATTGAGAAGGGTGCGCAATTCACTCGAAAGTTGGTCAAAATTGATGCCATTGTCACTATTTTTTGCAAAAAACTTTTCAAGACTTTCGCTGTTTAAGTTTGCAAGTATGGGGGAAATATTGTTTTTGAGGCTGTCCACGGTTTGTTGGACCATGGAGCTGTTTTCTAGAGCCGTTTTAGCTCCTATCTTTGCTGTACTAGAAACCACGTGGATGGCTTGGAGGGTCATCAGCAATGTTATGAGAGCCCAGGTGAGAAAGCCATGAAGAGTCCCTGAGGTTTCAGCAAAACGTCCAGCTACAAAGCCTCCCAAGGCTAGGCTAATCAGTGTAACGATAACAGAGCCCACGCCAAAGGAGAGGAAAGAGCCTTCAAATGGGGTTGAAGAGGTGAAATCCATTTGGCTTAAGCCTAAAGCTGCGACCAGAAAAGAGAGGCAAATTGAGGTGGCAAGAGCTGTCACCAGTCCCGCAAAGATTGCGGACCATGAAATGGGTGTGTGAAAGAGTGAATATTTTTCTTCTAGAGATGTTTCTCCTAGAAAATTCGTCTCAAATGGTGTGTTTTCAGGAATGCGAGTTTCCATGTTTTATCTCCTTGAATATGCTGGAGATACAATGCCTTTTTGCAAATTATGTTCCAAAAGTGAATAGATATGCGCCAAAAAGGACAGAAAACATCGAAAACAAGACGGTGATCATTACTTAAAATTCTTCTTACATGACTCCAGTCTAGAACTGATAATACCAGTTTATCGAGAATTTTAGTTGATGGGGGGATAAACGGTCTATGAGGAATAAAGGAATGGCTCTCTTTTCCCGTTCTGTACTGCAATGTTTAAAAGATTGAATGTCGTTGTGAAGTTTAATCTTTCCCCCTTAGCTTAAAAGTAAGCTCTCTTAATGCTTTTCTTTCAAGTAATGTCCCAGATACTGCTTGAGGAAAACTTTGTAAACGCTTTTCCATCATTGATTATGTTTGAAGGTAAAAAGTAAAATTCTGGAGTCTTTATTTTATTATTCATTTTTTTGTAAAAACAGCGCGTCTTCTAAAATTTTAGTTTTTTATATTGTACTTATAATTAAAAGAATGCTTCAATTATTCAAAATAAATATCAAAAGTATTCAATTCAAAAAGCTATGAGAGATAAAAGAGAAGGAAGAAACATTAGTGTTCTAAGCTGTTTTTCCTTCTCTTATTGCTCTATATCAAAACAATGCTGGAAAAATTTTCTAAGTTCTTTGAGTAAAAACTCCCAAAACCAGAGAGGAAAGTTGAAAAGTTTTGAGACAATGTCCAAAAGTTTTGAGATTCTCTCCAAAGGTTGTTTTTTAGTTTCGCCCGCAGTTTTTTTATACGATGTAAGAGCACTTTGATTTGAGAGATAAATTTGGTTCGATGGACCATCTTGTACTAAGAAAGTGCCTTTTGTAAAGGTCATGCGTTCCACCTTTATGACGTAGGGATTATGAACTGTAATCGGTTCATAGGTGCTACAGGTTTTCACTTTTGCATTTGCAGTTGTTCATGTCTTCTGTTTCAAATGTATTTGTGTAAAGGTTACTTGTGCGTTTTTCGGGTTTACTGTCGATTAAAATACATTCATCCATTATGCTTTTTATGGGTGCATTTACTTTGTTTAGCATTTTATCAAACTCTTTTAGTCATTCTTTTATTAAAGGCCCGTAAATGTCTTTAATGTTTAAAAAATCACGAACACCAAGTTTACTGATGGCATTATAGGACCACCCTGAAAGACATGCGATTTTTCGATTGATTGCTCGTCGCCTTCTTTGCTCTGTATTGCTTTTAAGTCTTTAAATTTCGGGCGGCGTAAGGTGATTTCTGTGTATGTCTTTCCTTCCACTTTAATAGGTCCAAGTAATTGGTACGTGGCTCGTTCTGTTATATTCATTACTAGCTTCTCCTTGCTTTCTAAATTAGATGCAGAATGATTTATCAAATTTTTATTATAGCATGTTTGTCAATAGCTTAGGCAATAAACTTTGTGCTGGCTATGTAGAATGAAATTCTAACAAAATGGACAAGATGAATTTAGATTTTAGAGCGAGATAGAAGCACAATTTGCTTTATGATATTAGTGGGCTATTAAGTTTATTTGCTCAATTATTTGTGTTGATAAAGACTTCTCCATGAGCCATTATTATATGCTGTATTGTTACAATAATATTTGCGTGGGGAGTTTTGAGGAAAGGGAGTTTGTGGCTTCTTTTTTCTTTGAGCGTTGTAAACCACTTCTGATAAAAGATGTTGTCGGGAAAGTGATGTTGTTGTCATGGAGAGGGATAGAGTTTGGGAGCGTTTTTGTTGATGATATCAATGAAAAAAGCTGATGAAGATAGGGCAACATGAATACAACAAAATGCGCTATTTCGGATTGGGAAATATATCTCTGAAGGAGAGTTTTGATCTTTTAGCTTCTTTTGCGTATAGTTTTAAAATTGCGATTTGCTATGCTTTAAAATTAATTATAAAGTGAAGCACTAAGTGTTTATTTACGTGTTGAGTGTGTGCGTGCGGATCATACACTGGATTTATGTATCAACAAGCTGAATTATTCTCGAATAAAGTAAAAGAATAAAGAAAATTAATTATTTTATTCCCTGTGGATAAAGTTAAAATAGCTTTATATTTATAAATATAAATTATTATTTTTCTATAAACGTAAAATTTAAATATTTTTAAATTTAAGAAATGTGACTTTCCTGATGAAACATAAATATACATTACCATTCATTATACTTATCGTATGTTTATCAACAGGAGGTTTGATTTCTACCGATATTTTTTTACCAGCACTGGGCGATATGCGTCAATATTATCAAGTGACACAATCTCAAATTCAAAGTGCAGTGGCGGTTTTTTTGTTGGCATTGGCACTTGGACAGCTCATTTATGGGCCGCTGAGTGATAATTTTGGGCGTAAAAAAACACTTCTATTGGGCTTATTCTTGTGGTTATTTACGACACTTGGTGTGATTTATACGGTTCATATTCACGCTTTTCTTGTGTTACGTTTTTTGCAAGGTCTTGGTGCTTGTGCGGGACTTGTCTTAAGTCGTGCAATTATCAATGATTTGTTGGATAAAAAAGCGGCTGGAAAACTTTATTTGATTGTTTTCCCTTTTATTGGAATGTCACCAGCGCTTGCACCTTTCATTGGTGGACTTTTGATACAGGCTTTTCATTGGCAGGCAACTTTTATCTTTTTAAGCTTTTTTATATTTTTGACCATTTTGCTATGTTGTTTTGTGCTAAGCGAAACTCTACCCCCTCAAAGGCGGCAGCATTTTTCTTCTATAGGATTGATGAAGGCATATTTAGGTGTTTTCAGAAATAAACAATTTATTTTTTATGCACTTATTCCGTGTTTTTCTTACGCTGCCTATTTTGCTTATATTGTGGAGTCGCCTTTTTTACTCACGACTTTGGGGTTATCACCGATACACATTAGTTATAGCTATATTGGTGTTTCGTTTCCCTATATTTTGGGAAATCTTTTGGCGCGATGGTTTTTTGAACGCGAGTCTATGGAAAAAACTGTGGGCAGAGGGTACATTATTTTTGTGATAGGTGGTGTGCTGTTTGCTTTGCAAATGTATCTAAGCCCATGGCCCCTTGTGACAAGTTTTATGGCTATTGCTGTTCTTACTTTTGGAAATGGTTTTTTATTGCCGTTAGGAACAGCGTTGGCTATTTCATCGCATCCGAAAGCTGCGGGAGCGGCTTCTGGTGTTATGGGATCTTTGCAATTAGGAAGTGCGGCACTCAGTGCAGCGGTTATCGGAAAAATCTCTGGTCATAGCCCACGGGCTATGGCAACTTTGTTAGCTGTGTGTTGTATGATTGGTTTTATCATTTATATTCAAAAAGCGCGTCATTTTATGACTTCAGAAATAAGCTGAGTGAAATGATAAAAAGAAAGCATTATGCGGAAATGCTTTTGATGTTTTACACAAATGGGGCACCTGTACATTAGATGAATTTTTTTTATTAAGTTTCTGGATTGAGTGGGTTTAAAATTTGTTACAAGCTTAGTTTGAGTTTAACAAATCGATTATTATGAGGGGAGAATATGAGCATAGAATTTCAACATATTTTCATTATATTGGGTAGGAAAAGTTCTGGCTCTAATGCATGTTTAAAAATAAGGGGAGGAATTGATCAATGGGACTTCCTATTATTATTCTCTCTCCTGTAATGCCAATTTGGGATGGTGGTGTTTTTTGTTCTCCATTGACAAAGCTATGTTCAACAAAAGGATTCCCTGTCACTCTGCTGGATACGCTTTCTCTTTTTCCTAAGGGTTCTCATGTTCTCAATTATTCTGCTGTAGACATTTTATCTTTTATGGCAGAAAAACTTAAAAGCTATTTTAAAGAGCCCGCAGTGCTTGTGGGATTTTCTATGGCTGGAACATTGGTACAAATATTGGCAGCCCAGCTTCCCAATGTTCAAGCTGTGCTTGCTGTGAATGCACCTGGCTATCCAGATAAGGTTTTGCAACGGCGCCTTGGAGATATTCTTGCCTCCTTAGAAAATAATGATTTATCGGGGGCTTTGGAAATACTCAATGGTTTTATGCATCCTTCTGGCATTATGAAAAAAAGAGTTTTATTGGAGATTCCCGATAAACAAAAAAGCGTGGCAATTGAACGCATGACAAGAGGGTTTAAACTCTTATTAGAAATAGATGCTAGAGATGAAATAGTTAAGTATAAGGGGAAGTTTTTAGCTTTAGTGGGAGAAAAGTCGCAACTTGCAACGGTAGATAATCAGACAAAAAGTCATAATCTGAATCATGAATATAAGCTTATCTCTGGTGCTGGTACGCGTTTGTGGGAGGATAATCCTACTATGACGGATGCAGTCATTGATGAGTGGATGGAGGGACTATGAAAAAGAAAGTTCTTGTCTTACCTGGTGATGGGATAGGACCAGAGGTTTGTGATGCTGCGTTGATGGTTTTAGAGCAATTTCAATTGCCGATTGAATTGACTTATGGTGATATTGGTTTTGAATGTTGGAAACAGGAAGGAAATTCTGTCCCTCAAGCGACTTGGCAAAAAATTACTCAGAGTGATGCTATTTTACTTGGTGCTGTGACCAATAAAGGAAAAGAAGCGGCTTTAAAAGAACTTGCTCCGCATTTAAAAGAGAAAAACCTTGCCTATGTTGCTCCCGCACTTCAACTTCGCCAAAAGTTAGGTTTGTTTGCAAATATACGTCCTGTAAGATACATCTTTGGTCCGAGAAAACCTTTTCATTTTTGTGTTATCAGAGAAAATAGTGAAGGCCTTTATGCTGGATTGGATTTTCGGGGTATTTCTCCTGAAAAAGCCGTTTGGCTAAAACATCCAAATTTGACAAAATATGGGCTTGAGGAAGCTGCGTGGACAGTCCGTTTGCAGACACGCTTTGGTTTAGAGCGGTTATTTGAATATGCTTTTTCTTATGCAAGGAAATATAGCTTTAGGCGCGTTACTTTTGCTGATAAGCCCAATGTTATGCGAGAAAGTGGACAATTTGCTCAGGAAATTTTTGAGAAAATTGCGCAAAACTATCCGGAAATTGAAGCAGATATTCATAATGTTGATGCGGTTGCTTTGTGGATTGCAACCAAGCCAGAGCGGTTTGGTGTGATTGTTGCTGAAAACATGTTTGGCAATATTCTCTCTGATCTTGGCTCTGGGATAATGGGGGGATTGGGGCTTGCATCTCATGCGAATGTGGGGAGCGAGATTGCTTGTTTTGAACCTGTTCATGGAAGCGCACCACGTATTGCTGGACAAAATAAAGCAAATCCTTCTGCGATGCTTTATACCACGGCTTTACTCTTAGAGCATTTAGGCTTTAAAGATGCAGCAAAACAATTATCTGAGAGTGTTGATCAGGTTATTCGTGCTGGAAAAACCGTTACCTATGATCTTGGAGGTGTCGCCTCTACCCGTCAAATGGCTGAAGCTGTTCGCAATTCTCTTGTGAAGCCTGTCTTTGTTTGTCGTGCGGCGATTATCACTGTTGGTGATGAACTCCTTTCAGGACAATATTTGAATACGAATTTACAAGATTTAAGCCAAAGCTTGAACAAGAGAAATATTCAAGTCACACGTCATTTTGTTTGTGCTGATCAATTACAGCAAATCAGTGAGACTGTTGTTTCTTGTCTTGGACAAGAAGATCTTATCATTATCAGTGGGGGATTGGGACCAACATCAGATGACATAACACGCGATGGAGTTGCTCAAGCTGTAAAGCAGCCTTTACTACATCATGAAGATGTTTGGCAAACAATAAAAGGTCAATTACAACGATTAGGGATTTTGGTGGATAAGAGTAATGCGCGTCAAGCATTGTTTCCTGAGACAGCAACCGTGCTTGATAATCCTACAGGCACAGCACCAGGCTTTTATCTCTCTTGCGATGGAAGTACGCTTGTTGTTTTGCCTGGTCCACCATCACAGGCTCTTGCGCTTTTAGAGAATTATTTAGAACACAATGAGAAGAAATATTCTTCTGTATCGCGTGCGGAGTATGCATGGACTTTGATTGGAATTGATGAAAGTACAATTGCGCAGTGGGTGGATGATCATTTTGAAAATGAACCCTTTGAACGGCATTTTTTATGGAAAAGCCCCTATGTTCTTGTACAGCTTGTTGGTCAATCAGAAGCGCCCTTGGAACAACAGTTCGTGGAAGAATTTGAAAGTCATTTTCACCCCTATTTGGTTGGTGCAGAAGTTACTACTGCTTGTAAACAATTAGCAATGCACGTTGAGGTTCATTGGTCTGCCAATGATCCGCGGCTTTTAGAATATTTTCAGCCCATAGAAAAAGGTAAACAAGATATTCCACTGCTTGAGGTTGAAGTGAGCCTAGAGCCTTCCTTGGAGACATTAGAAAATCAAGCAGAAAGCCTTGGACATGCTACCATGGCTATACGGATGAAAGATTATGGTGAGGATCATATTACTTTTCCCTATACGCGACCACTTTTAGGTGTCGTCTTACAAGAATATGCAGCTTGGGCTGTCTTAAAAAGATATTTGAAAACGGAGAAGAAAAAATGAACCTCTATGGGGACGTAACAATATTTCTTAAATTATTAAACGTTCTATTATAAGAAGTATTTTTATTCTTTTCTTCAGTGGTTTTTATCTATAGGTTAAACTTTCTTTTGATGTGTCATTAAATGACTTTGATTGATTCAAGATTAAGAAAAACTTTACGATATTAGGTTCGCTACATTCAATATTTATAATGATTAATTATGATTATAAATCAATATGTTATATTTCATAGAGCTGATGACAAGGAATCCAGAGACTTCATGTGCCTCAAGCGTTGTAGATAATTGAGATTCTTTGTAAATCAAAAAGCGATGGTGTGAAAAGACAAGAAGTCGTGTCATTTACAGGAAAGCTTTGCAAATTTTATTGAACAATATGTCCGTGAAGAGTTTTATTGTGAACATGTGCCGTTCCGTGATCTGATAATAAATTGCTGTAAAGAGCTCATAAAATTTTTCCTTTAAGTTTTTGTGTGATTGCATGATCGTTGGGTGTTCGCTTCCGAGGGGCGATATTTTTCAATTTGATAACAGGAAGAACTATTTTTTCTGTAAGACGTGAAGATTTAATGAGTGATCATTTTACGCTTTTGTTTTCCTTTCGATTGGTAATTTGTAGGAATTTGTTTGGGGAAAAGATTTAATGCGGTGTATTTGTGAATGTGGTTAAAAACATTTTACGCGTGTGTGGGGGAGAAATAAAAATGTGTCTTAATTGTTGATAAGAGTGTCAATGTTTTTGATGAACAAATTTTAGGCGTAATTCTTAGTATCTAGATTAGGAAGTTCATTGCGAAATTTTTAACAGTTCGTGTCCTATCTGTTGTGGTGCGCAGTGGTCTTTTTAAGCAACAAAGAAAGGGCTTTTATGTATCAGATTGATTACAACAGTTATCGTTCTGTCAAGAGTTTTAATCGTCGCGTTCGTTTTCTCGTTATGCATTATACGGCTCTTGATTTTAAAGCCTCGATTATGGCGCTTACAGGAGAAAAGGTTAGTGCACACTATCTTGTTCCTGATCCTTCAGAGCAGACATATCGTGAGGCAGGCTTTAAGGACATGCGTATTTTTAATCTGGTCGATGAAAATGAGCGTGCATGGCATGCGGGTGTGAGTTCATGGGCTGGGCATAGTCATCTCAATGATGCGTCTATCGGGATTGAAATCGTTAATTTAGCGACGGGTCATTCTGAGTCTCCAGAAGAGACAGTTGGTTTTATGGCTTATCATGATGAGGGGGGGATATTTCCTCCTTATAATCCAATACAAATTGATGCCGTTAAGGAACTTGCCTTAAATATTCTTCAACGGTATCCCGATATTATGCCAACTGATGTGGTGGGACATAGTGATATTGCCATTGGAAGAAAAAGTGATCCAGGAGCAGCTTTTCCATGGAAAGAACTTTATAAGGCAGGTATAGGAGCATGGTATGATGATGAACTAAAAAGTCATTATCAAGAGCAATTCTCTAAGAACTTTCCACCCAAAGAAGATGTTTTGGCGAAGCTAAAATGTTATGGATATGACATTTCTGCTGCGTGTCCCCAAACAGGATACAAAGATTTGATCCGAGCATTTCAACTTCATTTTCGTCAAGAAAATTATGATGGGATTCTAGATGTTGAAACAGCAGCAATTCTTTATGCATTGGTTGATAAGTATTTTCCGTGAATTCAATGCGTTTTAATTGAAAATATGGCTTATGATTACGTGTAAGCCTTTTTCTTATCAAGAGAGGCTGCTTTTTGCCAATTGGCTTTATGTAAAAAAGGCATTAATCGTGTAAAAAATCCCCTGTATGGTATAAGGCGTTTTATGGAAACATAACTCTGAAAGCTCTATGATTTGCAAAGATTAAATTTACGGTTTCTTTTCTTCCTTTAAAAACGCGTAAAGTCAAGATGTTGCGTATATGATGGCATGCTCCTTACGCAGGATAAAACGCTTCAAATAAAATGGACTTGTGTTGTATATTTCCATGCTTGTTTTAAAGCAATGTCTTTTAATGCGTATTACAACACATATTTTACAGCGACGTTTATAGAGAATATAATCTAAAATCCTCTATGAAGTGTATCCTCATTTTTATGCTTAATAAAAGTGCCTAGCACTATCGTACACTTTGTCAGATCTCAATGTTACGACAACCCTTGGAGTTTAAAACGATTCATAAAAGGGTTTTCTTTACTCGTTTTTATTCACACGGCTCTCTCCGCTTGTTGTACAAGTGAAAGGTTTTGGTTGATTGAAACATGAAAAATAATAAATTATGATTATAAATCAATATGATGTAGGTTCAGGAAAAATAGGGGTATTTACAGATTGCTACTGATAGGGGCTTTATTCTTTAGACGGGGAAGAGGTCAATTCATTTTTTGAAGATATATCGCTTTTCTCTTTTATTGCTTTAGGGAATATTTGCATCGTTTTGACAGCATGTTTCTTGATGATTAAGTTTTTTAATGAAGCCGTGTTATAAAACATTGTGTTTTAGAGTGTTGATAGAAGACACATTCAGGCATATCAAAAACACAATGATGTCTTGTTTTTTTCAATATTTTATCTGTTCAGTACAGAATTGACCAGAGAAGTTCATGACCTAAATTAACAAAGGTTAGAAGTAAATTGCTAAGAAAGACCAATTTGGTCATAAAGCAAAAGGGTCTGCTCATGCTTTAAAGGGCAAGGAAGAGATTATGTTTGAAGTGATGTGTAAACGCCCGTGTAAAGTGCTCTTATCAAGCATATCAGGGTTAATCTTCTGAGAGTAGTTTTATGAAACTAAGTCGTTTTTTTCCGAGAGACAAGACAATACGTATCAGGAAAAGATATTCATGATATTTGATTCCAAAAATAAAAACTGGCAAACCATGTTGCCAGTTTTTAAAAGCTGTAGCTTAAATAGGATTAGAATGAACGCTGTAAACGGATCATACCTTGAAAAGCACTTTTCTTATTGAATAAATGTTTTTCATCATTATTTTTATCCGTCACAACGCGATCATCATTCCAAGAAACATAGGTTAATTCAGGTGTAATCACAAATCCTGGAACCAGCGTGTATGTAATATTTACAGAAGTTGCAAAGGTTTTTACAGCACTATAAGAAACTTGAGCATTCAAATTTGCTTTTGGAGTAAGCTTGTAAGTGGCACCCGCCCAAGCTGCCCATTTACCACCCCAGTTTGCATAAATCGTTGTGCTTTGTCGTGATAATTCATCATTTTCATTTACTGTGTAGTAATCAAGGCCATTTTTATAGCCAGCCATTACCCATAGATTGAAACGATCGTTGACATTGAAATCTGCACGTACTTTTCCAGCCCACTTTTTGTAGTAAGCATCATATGCTGCAACTGCTGAAAAACCACCCCATTTTTGCATGAACTTTATACCCAAAATCACATTCGGGGTGTAATTTTTAATTGCTTTACTTGGAAGAGTACCCTCAGTGATAGAAACAAGCTTATCATCTTTATCAATGTAGTATCCTGTTATTCCTGGAAGAGAATCTGCATTATTGCCTAATTCAGCGCCGATAATAGCAGAAAAGCCGGAATCACCATTAAAGGTGTAGGAAATAAAATTGGTGCGTGTTGTGCCGGCAGGCGCTATGCTGTCATCATTGAGAACATCTCCATAATCACCAGTCCAGCTGTTGAAAATTGTGTCATCAAGACCTACGCGAAAACCACCCAGTTCAATGTAAGCCGCGGCAAGCCTTGCAGCAGCGTTGTCTCTACCATCACCCCAGTTTGAATAAATTCTTGCATATGAACGAAGTGTTCCCATTTCTGTTTCAGAAGCTGCTTGAAAAACAAGGGTGAGCCGTGATGCTGCGCCGTAGGTTTTTCTTTTGTTTCTTAGTTCAGTTTCGGTTGTTGCATCGATATTATTACCGCCTATAAAATCAGTACGAACATTTCCTGATAAACGCATGCAGGTTTCTGTTCCAGGGATATAGAAATATCCTTTTCCGTAGGCATCACAAACGCGAACATATTCTACAGGTTCGGGTTCGGCGATAACTGTTGAAGCGGCATGTGCTCCAGAAATTGCTAAAAAAGCTGCTGTAGAGCTTAAAAAGAGGGATTTAATATTCATATGGGATCTCCGCGGTCCGGTTAAATTTCTTCTAAAGAGTACCATTTGCCTAACGCATTAAGGACAAAGACATAAGTAAAATACGCAGCACTTGTTATCTTAGCTATAACTAATCTTTTTAGAGTTTCAAATATGAAATTACCTTTTTGTAATATATATATGTACTATTCGAGATGCTGTGGTAAAAAAGACACAATTCTTGTTTTATTAACTTTTGCTCCCTATGGGATCAATAGGAGAAAAATTTTCAGATATTTGGGAAAAAAATCGAAAATGTCTTGAACTTTCTGTTGATACCATTTATGCCTCTCTGTTGGAGAGGTGGCCGAGTGGTCGAAGGCGCTCCCCTGCTAAGGGAGTAGGGCTCAAAAGGCTCTCGAGAGTTCGAATCTCTTCCTCTCCGCCATCTATTGTTATAAAAGCAGTTGATTGTGTATAGGAATTTTGTTTTCAGTGATTTGTGCTCATTTGCTTTTCTACCAATCTCAATTTTGTGAAGTTTTTTGATTTCTTTTCTTGCTAGGCGTTTTCTATCAGCTACTCTGCTATAGAGTGGTGCTATTTTATCTTCCTTCCATCTAAATTTATGTGCGAAATTGTAATACCTGTATTAGCAGCGCGTGTGGTTGCTCATTTTCTTAATTCCTGTGTTGATTTTTAATTTTATGTTTCATGAAACAAGTTACAAAAATTTCTTTTCTAATGGTGTAAACTAAAGCAAAACCAATGGGGGATATTTTAAGCGCAAGATGTTTCATGTAAATTGCTATTGTTGATAAAGGAGAAAGCGAAGCTCTGTTATAGCAATCACATTGACGTTGCATATTTTTTAGCTAAGGATTGCTTATTTATTTTATGGATATAGGGAGCAGCATGAACGTTTGTAAGAATAAGCGGCCGTAAAGCTAGATATGTTACGGATTTGGTTCTACAAAGTGTTTTTGATCTCCCTATGTCGTTTCAATCGTTTGGTGGCATATTTATTATTTTATGACGTTGTTTTACTAAGCTTTTGCTTTTGCGTGTCAATCAACACCTATTCCTTATACAACGGCATATTTGAGATCAATATTTAAGATGGTTTACTGCTTTATCGGTTATGTCAGCTTTTATATATCAAATAGGGGAGAAAATATTGTATATATCTGTTAGCGAGTTATTTCTAAAAACGGAAGGATCTTTTAATTTTGAAAAAAATATGAAAGCGGAAAAGATGGAAATGAGCTCCCATTTTTATCATCATCTTATTAATTCAGTTTTCCAAATTTCATGAATCTCTATGGTCGTGTCTTTTAAATAATGAAGATTGCGTATCTCACGCTTTTGTTTATCCCGTTGGGATTATGCCTCTCATATAAAAAGCATGTTCTAAACACAAATATACTTGTGTTGCCAATTTATGCACTTGTTTTAAAGAGATATCTTTGCAATGTGTATAAGCCCATTTTGCGACGCAACCTCGTAAATGGTATAAAACACAAAAGTTTCTGTGAGACATATAAAGCCTTATAAAGCCACACCATTTGTATCCTTATGAAGATGCAAAGAGGCATATTATATATCTGCCTTCCTGTTGTTATAGATTTTAACTATGAGAGTTCATAAAAGGCATTTTTTCTTTTCTAAATTGTTTTTATCTATACGGCTTTCTCCACTTATGATGTGCAAGCAAATGATTTTGATTGTTTCAACCATAAAAATAGATTTGAAAAGAAAGAATCTTACAATATTCAAGTTTGGTATATTATGATTATAAATCAATGTGTTGCTTTATATTTGCATTGTATATTGAAAGTTGGATGTGGCAATGCTCTCAAAAAAGTATCGATTTCTTTTAGAAGAAAACATTGTGGGTGAAATGTTATGGTTTTCCTCTCATAGAGACTTTTGAGAGTGTTTCATCCATCTCATGACAACCAAACCACACATGAAAAAAGTAATGGTCGGTAATATTAGGTAGTAAGACGGAGAAACTTTTGCAGGAAGAAAAGAAATAATACTCAATACTGTAATTGAAAATATTCTTCCGCTAAAAGAGACAGCACCAACAATACCAGAAATATGTTGCGTTTGTTTTTGGTTAAGTTCTGAGAAAAATAAGCTTTTTGCCCCGATCGGTACAGTGCAAATAAATCCATGGATTAAAGAGAAGGCAATGACTGATGCAGCGGTTTGATGGCTATGAACTAAAAAATAGAGCGCTATGCACATCAGAGCAGAAAAGAAGGAAAAATATTTTATAGAATTCTTATATTTTTTATCAAGAACATGATACTTAGACATCAGTAAATTTGAAAAATATTGTGCTGAAAAGGCTCCAATATGGCAGCACATCAAGACGAGCATTTGCGAACCGTTGAGGTGATGAATTTTTCCCCCTGAAAGTATTATCGGTTGCCAGAAATGATAAATAATCTGAATCCCAGCGCTAAAAAGGCACATGAGGAAAATAAACCATGCTCCTCCTACTGTATTTTGAAATATCCAGAGCGTTTCCTTGGCATTATGCAAGATTGTTTTTGTTTTGGACGTTTCAATTGTCGTTTTCTTTTCTTCAGGAACAATAAGGAATATCAAAAAAATAAATCCCATCATGAGGCATGAGATAATATATCCCATAAAATATTGTCCAGAGTAATAGATCGTTCCAATTCCTATAATCCCACTGAGAATACTTCCAAAAGAGTTAACCTGGTGGTAGAGATGAGCATAATGCGAAAAGTGATCCTGTTTATCGCCTAGAGAATGGTAAATCCATCCGTCAATGGCGCTGACAATGATGCAAATGCCCGCTGCATAGAGAATTTGCGCAATAATAAGTGCTGTCATATTGGGAGCTTGAAGGCATAAAAGATAAAATACTCCTGTCATAAAGACCCCAGCCATAACGGAATATTTACGTCGATATCTGTCAGATAAAACAGCGCAGGGAAAATCAAGCAGCAGAATAGTGGTGGAAAAGACAACCTGAAGCAGAGCTAATTGCGCCAGACTAACTCCCATGGACATTAAAAAAATAGCATGGTAAACGCCGATCAGCATGCGGACAGCATTATAGGAGCCATAGTTGAGAGCAAGGGCGCGTGGTCTGTTCATTGTGTTGTTCCATAGATTGTACAATAAGAATTTCCACTGAAAAGAATATTTTTCTGTGAAAAGGTAGCGGTTTCATATCCCCATTCAGGGATCAGTGGAAAGAAGGCTTCCATAACCACCCCAAAATTAAAAAGGTCCCTTAGTCTATATGAGACTTCAAAGCGTATTAATGAAAGGAAATGATGCAATTTTAAAGTGATTATGAGGAGCAACATAAGCCTCATAAATGAGATTGTCATCTTTTGAGGGGAGTTGCTTGTGGGGCTGTTGCTTTCATAGCAATCATTTTGTCTAGATCTGTAAAATGACCCTAGGACGGCAAGATCATTGACATAATTAGAACTTATAGAGGCTTGTTTATTTTTTATATACCATTTACGGATCCATTCTCTTTGCTGATTAGGTGAAATAGCACAAATGATCCATAAATCGGTTTTTGGTAATTTTTTGATATCTTTTTTTATAATCATCAACATTTGTAATCCCCCCCCCTTTCTTTCTGACTGTTTCTCCGTATCACTTTACGTCTAAAAAAGTTTTTTTCAGAATTCATCTTTACTTTATTTATTAAAAATTTATTAAAAAGATTGTCTCGCAAGGTGCTTTTTAATCACGTCATTACAATTAAGAATTAAATTTCTGATATAAGAGGAAGGGTGCATGATACATTGTGACTAAATACATAAATCCCTCCGTATCCTGAAATGACGATTTCCTTTTGCAAAACAGTATCTTGAATGGAAGCTCGATAACCGTTACTTTGATCATGGAAATGATAACCTAAAAGAGTGCTTATGAGTGCTTGAAGATATTCTTTAGATATTACAGACAGGATAAGAAAATAGTTTAAAAAAATCAAACGTGGGATGAAAGCTTTCATCTTATGATGGGTAATGGTGAATTTTAAACTTCATCTACTGTTTTTTTGAGCTACTGTGCTGTAAGAAAGATCAAACTCCCCCAATTCATGTCTCTAATTTAGATCATTGATCATAAACATTATATACTGTCTTTTCAAATTATAACTTTGCTCATTGTTTGTCTTCACTGATTAAATCAACATTTCTCTAAAAATGCCGCTTGAGAAAAATGCATCCTATCAGTTTAATACTCTATGATCTTTTAATTAATGTAAGGAAGATAGCATAAAATATACGATAAAAAATGAATAAATTTCAATCTTTGTAAAAAACACAAACTTTTTACTGCTGCTGATAAAAAGCAAAGCTATATTAAAAGTAGCCTTTATACCCTTCAATATCATTGGTTGTGTTTATCTGTTTTGTCTACTCATTATTTCACCATTGTTAATATGATTGTTAATCAAAATATCATTTTTGAATTATTTATAGCATCGTATTAAACTCTTTTAAAGTCATGGATAAAAGATTAAATTACTCCTCTAGAGATATAAAACTAGATAGAAAATTCCATGGCTACTCTGTTGAATAAATTAGTTTTTATAGATTTACTCTATGTGTAGCGTATTTAATTGTTGTACAACTTATCATTTTTTATTTTTATTGTAGATTATTTAAAATAGATTTAATAAATTTCATTATGAATATTTTGATATGAATTTATATGTCTATTTAAATTGTTGTGTTCAGAGAAAAATAAAAAAATGTTTACAAAAAAAGTTCTGTTTAGAGAAGGCTTATTGCTTATCATATTTTTGCTACCATATTTTTTGTCTACCTCGCATGGCTATACGGGTATAGATAAATTATTTTGTTCCAAAGTGGTTAGGGAGCGCGATGATGCTGTTCAAAAGTTGGATTCAGTCGAGTTTGAAAAAGAAAATGCTGAACGGGGATGGAACGATACCATGAAAATATTGAATATGATGATAGACGACTTGAAGAGAATAGCTCTTGAACAGCAGGAACTCTATTTGGCATTGCTGAAAAATATGCCAAACAACAAACAATTTTCTTATAAATATCAAACAACTCTAAAACGCAATGCTGCGGTTTTTGAGCGGATCGAGAAGGCTTTTACTTTATTTGAGCATGTTGAGAAAAGGACAGAAGCCTTTCGAGGGCTAGGTGAAGCAAATAAGCATAAAAATCAGTCTCAAATGTTACATTACTTAGAAGTGATTTCTGAACATCATGGACATGTTGATGGACTCAATAAAGAACTTGAAAGGCTCAATCACGAAGTTGATAGTTTAAACAATAGGCTTCAAAATTTGAAGAAAATATCTCGATAAGAAAACAGCAAAGTTGTTCATTAATGCAAATGAGGAAAAATGCATGAGATGATGAACAACGATTTCATTGAAAAAGGAATGAACGGTGGGATTTGCAATAGTACTCATCATATCCGTTATGGTTATTATAGGGACTCTTTGTTTTTTGTGTAACAGAAACTGTCAAAGAGCGGAAAGAGATAGATGGAAAAGATATGGAGAATCACCAGAAACACGCTCCGAAAATGAAAGAAAAAAATGAGACCAGTATGACAATACAAGAAACATAACCATTTCATGAGACACTTTAAAATCCAGATAATAAGGTTTTGGGAGTCTCTTCAGCATTTGATAAAGAATCTGAAGTTTTAGCGTTTAAAGAAGTTATGGTCCTTTCATCGAAGGACTATAAAATAATCATCTGCATATTTGTTATCATTTTGGCAGTGGACTTTGTTATCCAGATGTTGGATAAGGTCATTATCCAAGTATTGGATGGGGGCAGAGAGTTTGATATCTTTACTTTTATATGTATTTTTAGCTTATTTATTTTGATCTGTTGTTTTATGGCTATCCCGATTATTTTAATTTTACACAATACGATTGAGGAAAAAATTGAAAAAAATACTTCAGCAATATAAACAGATTTGAAATGAGAGAATCTTACAATATTCGGGTCTCTCATTCAATATACAAAACAGTAAATTATCATTATAAATCAATGTGTTGTATAATAAAGCCGATACATTTGAAGCAGAGTTTGATGATAGTGGCAATGATTTAGAGGTTCCCTCAAGCAACAGCACTCTGCAAGTGATTTTTGGCTATGAGAACAGCATCAGTGCCTTTATGGGGTGTTTTGTTGTCGAATCGGTTGTAAGTTGTGGTGGCAGTGATGGAGAGATTTTGCGCCTTTGTGGCAAAAGTGCCTCGATGCGTAAAGAGCTCAAAGAACAGGTGAGTGAACATTTTGACCACCAAACCATTGGTGAGATTGTTGAGACACTTGCCAAACGCCATGGCTATCAAGCAAAGGTCAGTCCTCAGTTCACCACACAAACTTTGCCTTATGTGATTCGTACAGATCAATCGGCGGTTGATTTTTTAACCCGCCTTGCCGATCGCATGCGGGCACGTTTTTTAATCAAAGACAATAAGTTTTTGTTTTTAAGCGGAGATAATTTACCAGCACTCGACATCCATAAGCACGACTGTTCCAACTGGGAATTTACGTTAGAGCCACGTACGCAATATGGCACCATTGAAGCTTCTTATTTTGATCGCTCAAAAGGGCAGCAATGCCAAGTCAAACATCAGACAGGGTTTAGCGGTCCCGTGCGGCGTTTGCGGACTTGTTATACTTGTGAGGAGGAAGCACGAGCTGCTGCTGCTTCCGAGTCGGACAGGTTGTGTCGTGCTGTAGGCAGTGGTTCTTTGACCCTTGAGGGACGCCCTGAAATCATGGCGGATCAACCTCTCATCCTTCAAGGGTTTCGTGGGCAAATCAATGGACTATGGAAAGCTTCCACTGTCACCCACTGCTATGAAAAACAAAGCGGATACACCACAGAAATTACACTTGAAGCACCAAACAAGGGAAAAGAGGCAGGAGAAAAGGAAACCTCTGAGTGACAGAAAATCAAAGGGTAATGTTTACCCTTTGATTGGTGATGAAGGGCATTTAGAGGAATAGGGACAACTTGTCCCAATTGCTAAAACGAGAAATAGGATCAAGTTGATCCAATTGCATGAGTACAGAAATAGGGTAATGTTTACCCAATTCCTTAAAGGAGCAATGGTGCAAACATTGCACAATTGCAGACTGAAGAGCAATTTGGTCAAGTTGACCGAATTCCTTAAACGCTTCTCTTATTTAATAATGTCCTGAATAATGTGCTTAGGATACAGAAAAATCATCAGTCAATTTATGCTAAAAGAGGTGAACACATCTTATATACGCTTTATATACGCTGCTTCTCAAATAATACGATTCCAACTCAATGATTGATCATCTCAAATTGCGATTTTGAGCAGAAAAGAAAAAGAGGCTTTAAATGATCTTTGAAAGGCCTTTGAAGACCCTTTGAGAACCCCTTAAAAACTCTTTGAAAAAAATAAATTGGTACAAAACCTAGTGTCAAAATATACAAAACCTGCTGGCAAGCTACACTGGCAAGCTACACTACACAAGCTACATACATACAACTGGCTGGGGAACTTGGATTCGAACCAAGATTGACGGAGTCAGAGTCCGCTGTTCTACCATTAAACTATTCCCCAATAAGCCAATTTTACCATTTCTAGCAGATTCTATAGTGTAGGCAAGTGCAAAAAATCTTTAGATTATCAATAATAAAGAGCGATAGGGATATCATTATAATCCCAGTAGTGGCGGTCTCAATGTTTTAGCATATAGCAATAAGCGAATAAACACATATAAATAGAGCACACCGTGAACGGAAGCATCACAAACTCTTGTTGAAATATTCTCTATATAGGCATACTTTGTTAAAAGACAGCTACTAAATCATGGAGAATTAATGAGTAATATTTCCACTTATCCTGTTCCCCCAAACCTACAGTTAGTATATGTCTCAAATGTAGAATATTCTACTGCTTTTTACAAATTCATCTTCAAGAAAGAACCTGTATTCATCTCGCCACGTTATGTTGCATTTGCTTCTTCAGGTGACGCACTCTCTGATCTGGGGGCGATGCGCCTGAGGAAAATGTGCCTCGTTTTTCAGAAATCGGCATTATGTTGCCTAAGGGAGAGGATGTAGATAAGCTCTATGCGGAATGGAAAGAGCAAACCACTGTTGAGATAAATGTTTTGAAGGAACCGTATACTGATGTATTTGGACGTACCTTCCTAATCAAAGATCCAGACGGACACATTATTCGTGTTTGTCCACTAGATTAAAAAGCCTGAGATCCGATGTTTAATCGTCTGAATTATAATACCTGAATTATAATAATTGTCTGTTTCCAAAACCTATAAGCTATGCACGCTAAGAGGCTTACTTACGACGCGTGGCTTATCCGTTCGGTGCTGTTCCATTATATTCAGCCCCACAACTTGCCTGTTCCCACAGGCGGCCTCATTGGCTTGGACATCAGTCGGCGTTATTGCATGGCCAGTGATCAGTACCTGTAAATCATAGAAGCTATCCCTCATCGCCTTATGTGGAGTTTTTTGTTGGAATGGGAGGAATATTCTTTACAAGGAAATTGATATCTTTATGAAGTTAAAAAGGTATTGTACATAAAAACTAATAAAATCAATACATTAAGTGCAGTTATTTTGTATGAACCCACTTAAGAATCCATACTTTTATGCATGTTTGAATTGATCATTTTTTATATAAGATTGCCATGGATGAATAGACCATAAAAAGCAAATCATGATGTAAATATTATAACGCATGGGTGCATTCAAATGAAATGAAAAGCGGTTATCATTCATAACAGGTCATAAATTTTATGATACGTTTTTATCACAGCACAAATCACATTGTTTTAAATTTCAGTCGTTTGGAATTATCGATAACATAAATTGTATACATTTAAGAATGGGATGTGTTTTGCTCTTTATTTGAGTGCAACCTTAAAAGGAATAATCGTTTGAAACTATCATAAGCTTATGGATTGAGTTCATAAAGATTGCATAAAAGAATTTAAAGACAAGATCGTTTTTAAAAACGCTTACTAAAAAGTTAGTAAATGATAGGCAGGCATTATATAGATACTATCATCACAATATAGAATGAAAATCACAATGTTATGTCTTATGAAACTGAAAACCTTTTAATGATATAACGCAAGCAAGCGAGCAAAAAACGTTTTAAAAGTTACAGTTTAAAAATACGAAACCAAATGAGCTCCCCCCAAATTTGGGGGGCACCTATTGAAAAAAAGATGAGGCAGCAAAATTCAAAACCATTGTAACATCTAAGGCATGGGATTTTATTTAATTTTGAGTCAAAAGCTATAATGTTTAAAGATGGCTCTATTCTAAAGATAATGCCTCCAAAATTGGATTGGTTGATTTTGCCAACTCAAATTTGAGCTGGTTAATTTGCAAAGAAGTTACATTTGAGTGCAAAATGAAAAGATACTTATGAAAGCTTTATTGAGAAGACATTCATTTAAGATGCATTTTCTTTTGATTGGATTGATAAAGTTACCAAGCTTTTATAGGCTCTATAATGCTAATGAATGATATCAAAATCATAGCTATCATTTACGTTTCTTTTGATAAGTTTTCATATTTCTAATAGAGCACTTGCAATATGATACGTTTTGTATATATGCATTCATTACTCCATTGTGGATGATTCATTCGAATCTTATAATCAATATCTGAAAGCCGCGTCATATCATTTGGCACGGCTTTCTTTTTTGAATTCTCTTTAGATAGGTTTATAGCTATTAGATAAGGCGTTCCCATAAACATAGCCAGATATACGTGTATTACTATGGAAAGGATTTATTTGCGAGAGGATTACCAAACGATGTTTGCTTTGCTTGTGCAATTAAAGGGAAAGTCAATGATGTGCCTCAGATCCGAAAAATCTTTAGCCAATTTAAGATAAAAGAGGTTGGCACATCTTATACATGTGGTTCAAAGAATCCACACCGGCTCAAGAGCTTATCATCTCAAATTGCAATTTTTAGAGGAAGAGAAAAATATGCATTAAAGGGATTTTAAATAACCCTTGAACGTTTTTGAAGATCCTTTGAAAAAAATAAATTGATGCAAAACCTGCTTTCAAATTATACAAAACCCGATGACAAGCTACAATCATTAAATACTGGCTGGCATTAAATACTGGCTGGCATTAAATACTGGCTGGCATTAAATACTGGCTGGCATTAAATACTGGCTGGGGAACTTGGATTCGAACCAAGATTGACGAAGTCAAAGTCCGCTGTTCTACCATTAAACTATTCCCCAATAAGCCAATTTTACTATCCCTAGCAGATTCTATAGTGCATGCAAGCGCAAAAAATCTTTATGATTATCGATAATAAAGAGCGATAGGGATGTCATTAATTGTTTTGATTTGAATATCGACATCATAAATGTCTTTAAGAATTTTTGGTTGCATAATTTCTTTTGGAGTCCCACAATAGGCCGCTTTCCCATTTTTCAATGCAACAATCATATCTGAGTAAGATGAGGCAAAATTAATATCGTGCATAACAATAAGAATGGTTTTTTTCAGTTCATCAGCTGTGCGGCGTAACTGCTTCATCATAGAAACGGCATGTTTCATATCCAGATTGTTTAATGGTTCATCTAAAAGAAGATAATCAGTGTCTTGGCAGATAACCATGGCTATAAAAGCGCGTTGACGCTGACCGCCAGAAAGCTCATCTAAAAAACGGTCTTTTAAATCTTGTAAGCCGAGATAGCGTAGCGCACTGTCGATAAATTGTTTATCTTCATGTGTATACCAGCCTTTTGAATAAGGATAGCGTCCGAAACTTACTAAATCGTACACGGTTAAGCGAAAAGACAAAGGATTTTCTTGACGCAGAATTGAGAGTTTTTGAGCCAAAATATCGTGGGGCATTTTATCAATATCAAAGCCGTCGATATGAATTGTACCATTATGGTGTGGCAAAAGACGTCTTATCAGCATTAAAAGAGTTGATTTTCCGGAACCATTGGGCCCAATGAGAGAAATAATCCCCCCTTTTGGAAGATGAAGGCATAAATTATCGATAATCAATCGTGCTCCGTAAGCCTTGGAAAGATGATTGATCTCAATCATTTTAGTTTTCCCTTCATCAGTAACATTAAGAAAACAATACCCCCACAAAACTCAATGATAAAACTTAAACGCCCTGCCATATGAAAAATTTGTTCTAAAATAAATTGTCCCCCCACCAAACAAATAATCGCTAACAATATTGCAATCGGCACAACAACACTGTGTTTTGCTTGAGGAGAAAGTTCATAGGAAAGGTTGGCAACTAACAGTCCAAAAAAGGTGACGGGGCCTACTAATGCGGTGGAAATGGATACAAGAATGGAAACAAAAATAAGGACAGCTGTCGCACTTTTGTGGTAATTAACGCCAAGATTGAGGGCATTTTCACGTCCCAAAGCCAAAATATCAAGAAGATGACGGGAATGCCATCCAATCAGACTCACAATGAAGACAATGATTGTGGCAAAGCTTATTAATGGTGTATTGAATTTATTAAAATTTGCAAACATAATATCCGTTAAATTCATCATTTGGTCTGGATTTAGTTGCAATTGCATAAACATCCGTAAACTGAAAAAAAAGCCGCCTAAAACAACACCGATTAAAAGCGTCAAGTGAAGCCCTTTTAGGCTTCCTGAAAAGAGCCAGCGAAAAAGGCTTATTGAAAAAAGAATAAGAATGAGGGCTTCAAGAACAAGCTGTCCTTCTTCATTCAAAAAGGGTAAAGAAAGAGAGCCTACAAAATACATTAGGGCAGTCTTTATTAAAATATAAAGCTGATCAAATCCCATAATTGAAGGGGTAAGAAGACGGTTATTAACGATTGTTTGAAATAAAACCGTAGAAACGCTTATTGCGTAGGCAATAAGAAGCAGAGAGGAAAGTTTTGTAAGACGAAATTTCCATGTATAAACATTGATATTCCATGTCATGTAAAGACTAATGATAGTACATGCTATGATGATAAGTGTTGTTAGTACACATATTGTTTTTCTTCTTTTATCCAAGACGCTTTCTCCAGCGTAAAAGCAGTATCATAAAAATAAAACTACCGATTACACCCATTATGGTGCTGATGGGAATTTCAAGAGAGGGATGAATTATTCGTCCTAAAAGATCACAAATCAAGACCAATCCTGCACCGCTGATGGCCACCCAAGGAGCGGTATAGCGCATATTATCTCCCATGAAACTTGAAACAATATTTGGAATAATCAACCCAACAAAAGGAATACGGCCAATGGTACAGACAACAACAGCAGTGATTGAGGCGACAATAAAAAGACCAAAAAACATGACAACACGATAATTCAATCCAAGGTTGTTGGTTAAATCTTCTCCCAAACTTGCAACCGTAAAGCGATCAGCAGTACAATAGGCTAGAATACAAAGGGGAAGGGATAACCATAAGAGCTCATATTTTCCTTCAAGAACCATCGCAAAACTGCCAAATAAGTAAGCTTGAAGAGAAGGGAGTAACATTTCATAATCTGCAATGGCATTGGTTAAAGAGCCAATAATATAGCTTAGCATAATCCCTGTAAGGGGTACAATGAGAGCAGATTTTAGAGGAATGCGTCGCAATAAAAACATAAAAAGTAAAGTGCCTGCCATGGCAAAAATTGTCGCAACGACCATTTTTCCTAAAACAGGAATATCGGGTAAAAAAATCATAATAAAAAGAATGCCAAGGGAAGCAGATTCAATGGTTCCAGTGGTTGATGGCTCGACAAAGCGATTGCGTGTCAATAGTTGCATAATCATGCCTGAAAGTGCAAGTGCTGCGCCTACTAAAAGGATTGCAATGGTACGAGGAAGACGTGTTTGCCAAAAGATAAGCCACGCATGGGGATCGGCTGCGAAAAGGTCAGAAGGTGTGACATCAGAATAACCAACAAAAATGCTGAGGATCGACAGGAAAATTAGAAGTGTTATGGTTATCCAGTAATTCTTCACGTTAAATCATTTTCTAACAAAATCTAAAAAAAGCAAAGACTGCTTAATAAACAACCTCTGCTTTTAAATTTTATTTATATAGCAAGCAAGCTCTTTTGTACGCTTATTTGCTCTTTGTAAAGGCTTCATTGATCTGCTGTGCGGTTTCAATGAGTGCCGTTAAACCACCATTTGCACGATACCAGCTCCAAGAGTCCAAATAAATAATTTGGTTTTGTTTGCTTGCTGTTGTGCGGTGAACAAGCTCATTGTTGAGCAATTGTGCTGCGGATTGTCCTTCCCGTCCAATGGCTGCATCGCGATCAATCACTAACAACCAATCAGGATTGGTTTCAAGAATGAATTCAGGAGAAATGAGTTGTCCATGTTTTTGCACGGTAAGTTTATCGGTTGCAGGGGCAATTCCAAAAGCGGAGTGAAAAATATCGAAACGTGATTTTGGTCCGAAAGCACTGATTTTTCCACCAGAAGTCATGAGTATGAGCCCAGTGCCTTTTCCTTGGGTATTTTTACGGACTTCAGCAAAAGCTTCATTGAGTTTTGCAATTTCCTGTTCTGCTTCTTGTGTTTTGCCAAAAATTTTTCCAAGGATAGACACATTTCGTTTAATATCTTCAAGAGAATTTTCGTTTTCTACTGTTAGATCAATTGTTGGAGCTATTTTGGATAAATCTTTATATTTTGCTTGAGTTCTGGAGGAAATAATAATCAAATCGGGTTGAAGAGTGGCAATTTTTTCATAATCTGGTTCAAAAACGGTTCCAATTCTTTCATATTTTTCATCATTAAATTGTTGCAGATAGGAAGGTTTTTTTCCTTCTGGAAGGCCGATAACGGCTTTGATACCAAGGCGATTCATATTATCTAGCGAAGCAAGATCAAACACAACAACCTTTTGCGGAGAAGCGGGAACAGAAGTCGTGCCTGAAACATGATCAATCGTTACATTTGTCTGGGTACTGGTATTTGCAATACTCGTATGAGTCCACAAAACCGTTGCAAAGCTGATGGCAACCAGTAAAACAGAAGTCATCCATTTCATATATTTTATCATCGTGATTTTATCCTTTTATCTGATACTACAAGGGGTTGTGCAATTAAAAACTTAACTTTGGTATTTTTATGCACAAAATGAAGCGTAAATAAATAACACTATGTTGTAAAGTTGACTTACATATGTTACAAATTGTTCACTTACCTCATTTTCACTTAATTCTAGTGTTTTTGCAACATTATTTAGAAAGTTTGACATATGATCAATGTATTTAAAAAGCGTACACGTTTGTACGCACTGACAACAAGTGCTTTCTTCTTTTTACAAGGTGTAGATGCTTCTATGGGGCAAATGTGGTTGTCAACTGGATTCTCATATCTGACAGAATCAATTTGGGGAAGTTCATCGAAATCTTCTGCACCTAAAGTAGCAGAAGACCCCGCACCTCCCGCACCACGAGTAACTAGTAGTGCCCTTGACGGCGTTGGTGCTGGTGGACTTGGTGGCGCTGGTGGACTTGGTGGTGCTGGTGGACTTGGTGGTGCTGGTGGCGTTGGCGGTGTTCCTGGCGGTGTTGGCGTTGGCGGTGTTCCTGGCGGTGTTGGCGTTGGCGGTGTTCCTGGCGGTGTTGGCGTTGGCGGTGTTTCTGGCGGCGTTGGCGTTGGCGGTGTTTCTGGCGGCGTTGGCGTTGGCGGTGTTCCTGGCGGCGCTGGCACTGGCGGTGTTCTTGGCGGCGTTGGCACTGGCGGTGTTCCTGGCGGCGCTGGCACTGGCGGTGTCTCTGGTTCTGGGCAACCGAGTCCTTTAGTAGAATCAGTACCAGCATTGTTACCGCCTTGTTCTTCAGCCAAAGAATCTCCGTCTAGAGCGTCTATTTTCTGTGATGATGGTGCTACACATACACTTGGACAAGGTGCAGGTAGTAGTAAAACTCAGCTTAAAGCAGGAAGGTATGAGCGTGCTATATATGTAACAGGTCCTTCGCCTACAGTGATTAATGTATCTGGGATATCCGTGGTTGCTGAAGAAGGTGCAGATATTAAGGTGGTTGACAATAAAATTCTGTTTCAGGGTGAAGGTAGGGGCTCTGTATTTGCGGATGGTAAGTCTCAATTTGGCGCTGAGATTAATTTGAAAGATACAGTGGTTGAGGGATTTGCTTATGGGATTGGAGCTTCTAGTTATGGAAAGGTTACTATGAATAGTGGTTCCCTTCACAGCAGTTATGTGAATGCTATGGCTTCAAAACAAGGTGTGATTCTTTTGGAAAATGCAAATGTTAAAGCAGATATAATTGGTCTGTGGAGTGATGATAAATCTGTAATAGAGATGAAAGGAGGAACACTTTCTTTAGGAAGTACAACGGTAGGGGTTATCGCTTCAGAAATGGGAATTGTTCTATTGGATAATGTTACAATTCAAGAAAATGTTTCTAAAATAAATGATGCTGCACAGATACAGGCAGGGGGGAGAAGTAGAGAGCGGGTGGGTCCGGAAGATTCTGATAGAGATGATTCTTCTCAAGATGTTGGGCGCATTGCTTTTCTATCACGTGATGGTTATATTTCGTTTAACAATGGGAGTTTTGATGTTCCAAATACTGTTTTTTTGCAGATTGGTCCAAATGTTCCAAGCAATATTGTACGAAATATGCAAGAAGATATAGCCACTTATTTTGTTGAGTTTGAAGATGAAAATGGTGAGGAAGATCTTCCTGTTTATTTTCGTTCTTCCCATAGTTCTTCCAATAGTTTCCCCAAAGCTTTTAGTGATATTTCTTCTTCTATTTATAAGGCTAGAATACAGAAAGAGAGTGCCCTTGGCATTGATCCATTCTCTAATTTCTTGAATTTAAATGCTGTTATAAAATCTTCATCTATTGAGGTTCCAGGTAAAAAGTCTTATGGTATAGACTTTGATCGTCGGGGTAATGGGACACAGTCTGTGGATCCGGTGCCACATGAGGTTCTTTTAGAAAAGACTTCTCTCAAAGTTCCAGAGGGTATCGCTATTTACGGTGATGGTTTGAATGGTTACGTTTTTTTGCAAAATGAATCGGAAGTTTCGGGTGCTCTTTTGTTGAAAGCTAAAAATTCTGATTTATCTGTTTTTGCTAACAAATCTACCATTGCAGGTGCTACACGTTTTGATGATAAATCTCATGCTAGGCTTTTTTTATCCAATGGAGCAGAATGGCAGGTAACAAAAAGTTCCTATGAAGATTCAGAAGATGTCGATCGGCATTGTATAGATTCATGTATTTCATCTGTGAGTCTTCAAGATAGTGCTATTGAATTTTTTACTTCACAAAAGAGAAATAGTGAGGGTTCTAACGGTGGAAAGGCTGTTACTGTATATCAAACTCTTCGCATCGGAAAAGGAAAGGGCACTGTTTACAGTGCTAAGGGAACTTCTTCAATTCAGTTCAATGTAGATGTAACTGGTAAGGCCGTAGATGTATCTGGTAAGGTCATTGGTCGAAATTCTGATAGACTGTTGATTCATGGTGATGTTTCTGGGCAAACTAAAGTAAAGGTGAGGGCACAAGGAGCAGGTTGGGGTAGCAGCGATAACAAGAATAGTAAGGGATATAGTATTTCACTTATTCAAGTTTTTGGAAGGGCAGAAGAAAGCTCTTTTAGTTTAGATGGTAATTATGTTACGCTCGGAACTCCTTATCAGTATGTTCTTCGTGCTTATGGTCCAACTATTCCTTCGAAAATGCAGTATTTCGATAAGGCTTTGGTTAAGGGCAGTAAAGATGTTTGGGATTTTCGTTTAGAAGATAGAAATTTGCTCTATGAGCGTAATTCTATTTCTTTCGTAGGTGGCAATAGGGAGAGGGCGGGAGTAAATATTCCTTCCGTGCAACCTCGTGAAACTGTGGGAAGTGAGGTAGATAATTCTTCTGTAGGATCAACTCTTCCATCTGGAATTTCTGAATCTACACCACCTAATCGAGTTATTACTTCTAGTACGAATGGGGACCCCGCATTACTTAGGAGATCTGATACAGGTGATATAAATCATGAAGAGGTTGGAAATGAGCCTTCTACAATATCAGATCCTTTATCTCCTTCTCTACATATTTCGACAATTGGGGGGACTGTTGATGGAAGTAGTAATAGGGGAACGGATCCTTATATGTTGGGGGGAAATTTGGGATATCATGAAGAATTGTATACAACAGATGGAAATGTGGGTATTTCCCTTCTTAATGTTGATCCGAGTCAAACGGTTAGTCAGAATGAAGCAGAATATGATATAGTAGGCTATAGTACTTCTGATACGGTTGGTGTGAATTCTGTAGTTCATCAAACTGAGACAGGTAATGAAGACCATACAGAAGGTGGATATGATGGATACGTAGAGAGTGAAGCATCTGAAGCTGTGACGTCTGTTCCTTCTACTACTACGTCTCCTGTTGCTTCTACTGTATCTGAGGGGGGCGCATCTACTGATCCGAGGGGGGCTAGAACATCCGAAGCTGTGACGTCTGTTCCTTCTTCTACTACGTCTTCTGTTCCTTCTACTGTATCTGAGGGGAGGGAATCTACTGATCAGGGTGGGGCTGGAACATCTGAAACTGTAACGTCTGTTCCTTCTTCTACTACGCCTTCTGTTGCTTCTGCTGTATCTGAGGGGGGCGCATCTACTGATCAGGGGAGGGCTAGAACATCCGAAGCTGTGACGTCTGTTCCTTCTTCTACTACGTCTTCTGTTCCTTCTACTGTATCTGAGGGGAGGGAATCTACTGATCAGGGTGGGGCTGGAACATCTGAAACTGTAACGTCTGTTCCTTCTTCTACTACGCCTTCTGTTGCTTCTGCTGTATCTGAGGGGGGCGCATCTACTGATCAGGGGAGGGCTAGAACATCCGAAGCTGTGACGTCTGTTCCTTCTTCTACTACGTCTTCTGTTCCTTCTACTGTATCTGAGGGGAGGGAATCTACTGATCAGGGTGGGGCTGGAACATCTGAAACTGTAACGTCTGTTCCTTCTTCTACTACGCCTTCTGTTGCTTCTGCTGTATCTGAGGGGGGCGCATCTACTGATCAGGGGAGGGCTAGAACATCCGAAGCTGTGACGTCTGTTCCTTCTTCTACTACGTCTTCTGTTCCTTCTACTGTATCTGAGGGGAGGGAATCTACTGATCAGGGTGGGGCTGGAACATCTGAAACTGTAACGTCTGTTCCTTCTTCTACTACGCCTTCTGTTGCTTCTGCTGTATCTGAGGGGGGCGCATCTACTGATCAGGGGAGGGCTAGAACATCCGAAGCTGTGACGTCTGTTCCTTCTTCTACTACGTCTTCTGTTCCTTCTACTGTATCTGAGGGGAGGGAATCTACTGATCAGGGTGGGGCTGGAACATCTGAAACTGTAACGTCTGTTCCTTCTTCTACTACGCCTTCTGTTGCTTCTGCTGTATCTGAGGGGGGAGCATCTACTGATCAGGGGAGGGCTGGAACATCTGAAACTGTAACGTCTCGTCCTTCTCCTACTACGTCTCCTGTTGCTTCTGCTGTATCTGAGAGGGGCGCATCTAATAATCTTGCAAGATCGGGGACATCTGGGCATAGCGTATATACTGTTTCATCCAATTTATCTCCTTCATCTAGAGGTAGAAGTTCGTTAAATTTAATATCTTTAGGAGCTGATTCAGCAGCGAGATCTGATCGAGGTGGGATTTCTGTGATATCGACAGATGGGATTTCTCTATCATCTGGGCACACTATATCGAATAAGATTCCATCTATAAAATCAGCAGCTTCCATAAAGCCTTCTTCTGAGGTTTCTGTAAAGCCTGTTGCATCTTCTAGTCTAAATTCAACTGCTTCCATAAAGCCTTCTTCTAAGGTTTCTGTAAAGCCTGTTGCATCTTCTAGTGGAGCTGTTGGACGTGTTCTTGTGCTTAATAATTCTGGTAAGGAAACGATTTCTTCTACATGTGGTGATACGGAGAATAATAATAGTGAGAGGGGATCACAGACTTCTTATTTGTGTAGAGATGGTAAATCGCGGACAATAACAGGGAAGACACTGAAGGCAAGTGAGGCAACTCAACATTCTATGCATGCAGGAAATCCGAATACAGTTATCAAGTTAGAGGGTACTACTGTTAGTGGTGCGGATTCTTCTAATAGTAAAAATAATGTTGATTTTACTATATCAAAGCTCGTGAGTGCTGTGCTTGCAGAAGATAAAGCAGAAGTTATTTTGGATAAAAAATCAAAAATCCAATCTTCTGTGATTGGGCTTGAAGCGCAAAGTGGTGGGAAGGTTACGATGAATGATGGGACAGTCGATGCGCTTTATGTAGGCGCTTTGGCGGGTTCTGGATCATCTGTTAATTTAAAGGATACGAAAATTAACGTGACGGGGGATTTGGCTGCGGCTGGTTTGGTAAGTCTGGCTGGTAAGGTGTCTATGGACTCTGGGGCTATTACTTTGGAAAAGGGAGTGGCTGTGAGGTCAGAAGCTGGGGGAAGCGTTGAGTTAGACAAAGTTAATATTACTGCGAAAAAAGGACAGGGTAAGTTAGATTCCGCAGATAACTTTGGGCGTGCAGCTTTTCTGTTGAGTGATAATGCTTCTGTTGATTTTAAGAATGGGAATGTTGTGACTGATGCTCATGCTTTGTGGATTATGAAGTCTGATGATAATGTGGTTGAGACCGGCTCTTCTAGGAGAAGGAGATCTTCTGAGGTTCGTCCTACTACGAATCATGCAAATATCGAGTCTTCTATTGTTACAGTGGAAGGTGATGGAACCTATGGTATATATTTTGATGGGGGAATACAGAAAGAAGCGAGTCAACAAAATCGGAGTGAGGATTTAGCAACTGAGAAAGTAATTGTTGTTAAGCGGAGTACTGTATCCAAACAGGAAAAAACGCTTGTAGGCATAACAGGGACAGTTTCGTTGAAGAAAACTGGTTTTGAAGTTGCAAAGGGTATAGCGATCTATGGTAATAATTCTGGTGGTCATGTTTCATTAGAAAATAAGACAACTCTTGCTGGTGATTTGTTGTTGAAGGCTGAGAATAATTCCAATATATCGGTATCGGTTGATAGTTCTATTGTTAAAGGCGATGTTCGCGTTGATAAAAGTTCTTATGCAAAATTAGATTTAATTAATCAATCAGAGTGGATTCTAAAAAGAAGTGCACAGAGGAATTTGGGTACTCCAGATTTAGGATGTGTGGATTCATGCGTTTCTTCTGTAAGTCTTGTAAATAGTACTATTGATTTTGCATCTTCGGAATCTGAAGGAAAATATCAGACTCTCCATATTGGAAATGGGAAAGGAACAGTTTATGCGGCACAGGGTAATGCTGCAATTCATCTCAATGCACGTTTAAATCCTCATGATCCGAGTAATCAGCAAGTCACTGATCGGCTTGTAATTCATGGTGATGTTTCTGGAAAAACAAAAATACATGTACGAGGTGATGCGGGCAATGTAGGAGATGGTAAAGCGAATGCCAAGATTGCTCATACTGTTTCAATTATTCAGGTCTATGGTCAAGCAAAGAAAGACTCTTTCCAACTCGATGGCAATTATGTTGCACTGAGAAACTCACCTTACAAATATACTCTTCGTGCTTATGGTCCAGAAGCGACTTCGAAACAGGAGCATGTTCAGCAGAAATTTGTTAAGGATGGTGGAGAATTTTGGAACTTCCGTTTAGAAAATCAGTATGTTAAGTCTGTTGGATCTGCTGCCCTTCCTGAACAATTTGTAAGGTCTGTTGTTCCACAGGTTCCAACTTATCTTGTCTTGCCTAATAGCGTATTCCACGCTGGTTTGATGGATATTAGCAATCAAAATAAGCAATTGGAGACGTTGCGGATGACTTCTACAGGAATGGTAGAGGTTCGTGAAAATCCCGCTTTATACTTGCGCGGCTATGGTGGAAGTTACCGTTATGCTTCAGATCTTTCCGCACTTGAATATGGTTATGACGGCGATCTTAGTTATAATGGTGTAGAGGCAGGTGTTCTGCTGCAAACTATTGAAAATGCTGACAGTGCTATATCCTTTGGCGTTATGGGAACTTATGGAAAACTTTCTCTGCAGCCTTTGAATGTTGAGCAAAGCCAGAAGAGTGCATTTGATAAATGGACTGCTACGGTATATGGTAGCATGCAGCATAATGCTGGCTTCTATGTCGACGGTCTTTTATCCTATGGTCTGTTCAAAGGTGATGTTCTCACCCTTGCACGGGGTAAAACAGCAACATTAAAAGGTAATCCTTTGAGTGTTTCTTTAGCTGGTGGTCAGACAATTGCGACAGGATATAAGGGTTTTGTCTTTGATCCGCAGGTTCAGGTTGTGTATCAACATCTCCAGTTTAATAAAGCTCGTGATATTGACAATTTTGATATTGAAATGGGTAACCTTAATCAGTGGGTAGCACGTGTTGGTGGACGCTTAACCAAGATTCCTACAGGTTCTGAAGGCGTGAATGCTATTGCTTTCTATGGTAAGCTTTATCTTGCTCATGGTTTTGAAGGAAAACAGTCTGTGCATTTCAATGATGCTTTCAAGTTAGGAGCTTTTGGTTCCTCTATAGAGGCTGGATTAGGTTTTAATGCAAAATTGTTGCCACAGTTCTCTCTGCATGCTGATATTCTCTATCAACATAAGCTTAATAAGGCTGGTTTTTCGGGAACAAGTTTTTCCGGAGGAGTACGTTATCAGTTTTAATATAAGGTACACTATGTACTTTTTTAGAAAAGGCAGCACATTGTGCTGCCTTTTTTCTTTATAACAACTTGTGTTGTTCTTAAAAAATCTCGTCTTCTTTATTAAGCAAAAAAGACATAGTTTGTTTTATGCATGAGAGCACTTTTCTCCGCTAAAGCGAATTTTCTTAAAATTTATGCTGCTACTGATGCGATAGAGTGCTTCGCTTTTATCGGCTTTTTAAGCGTTCAGCAGACCGGTATGCGTTACGTTATCCTTTTTGGTACTGTATTGATATCTAATATAATATTTGATGTTTTCTAAAGCTCGTTTTTGAGCGTTTGTTTTCTACTGATTTAAGTCATTGTTTCATTCATTTCCTTGTGGATTAATTTTTAAAGTTCACAAGGTTTGATTGTGTTTTTAATTAATTGCACGCACTGGTTTTATTTTTTCTTTACACGAAATACAGAATGCATTATACACTCATAAAGTGTGTTTTGTAACTATTCTCTTATAGGTGGTTTTGGCGTAGAGCTTTTGCCAAATTTATTGGGATAATTCATTGCACAGTTCAGATGAGCATGAGGCATGTTCTTTTGTTACACTTTTCGTATTTTTGAGGTGTGCAATGGGGTGTTTTGTAAGTGCTTTTGTTTTTAATGAGAGGGGAAGGAAAGTTTCGAGGGAACTATGATTAAAGTTTTTAGAAATCATGTATGTTTATGTGCTTGTACAACCGCTATCCTCTCTTTGCTTCAAAATGGAGCAATGGTTGAAGCAAGTGTTAAAGGGCATTATAGTACGTCTTCTTATGGTATTAGCAATATCGAGACCGATGTTTATGTCGTCCCAATTGCCCCCACTGTTCCAAACAGCAGTTATTTTATCAGTAGTGTTGATGGATATCCTATTAGGGATAATTTTTCTAACTTTTTCAGTGGATACAGTGAGGAAAAAGAAGGTGTATACGGCCGTGAAATATATGAAAATAATAAGCTTATATTACATGATGGTGCATATTATATATGCGATAATTGTGAAAAAGACAAAATTGATAATCGGTCTTATAAAGCTGTACGTGGGGGGAAACCGTCGAGCGTTACTGCTATAACGGTGAAAGGAATAGGTACAGAAGTTTGCGGGAAGGGTGTAACGGTTAGTAGTCAAGTTGCTGATAAAACTTTTCTAATGGGGGTGCATGTATTAGAGAACGGTAAGATTGTTTTGGAAGATCCGATTATCAAAGGCACAATTATAGCCCTTCGTGCGAGTAATGGCGTGATTGAGGTAAAAAATGGAAAGATTGTGGAGAACCATGAGGGTGTTGATGCAGCAGAGAAATCGTTTGTTCTTTTAGAAGATACAAAAGTTAAGACCGCTAATGGGAATGCAAGTCTTTTAAGTTATGATCATTCAGAAATTTGGATGTCAGGTGGATCAGTTGATTTTATGAACAGCCATGGGATTTCTTCGATGTTAGGTGGAAAAGTAAATCTCGAGAATGTTAAAATTACTGGGAAAGGTAAAGAAAAAAATTCGGATAATCATGCGGTTTTGCGTACGGATTTAGGGGGGGCTGTTAATTTAGAGGGTACTATTGTTAGTACTGGTGGGGGTGTCCATGGCATATTATTAGAAAATAAAGTTAATTCTATTCCTCTTCAGGAAGTTAAAAATTTATCAAATGAGGATTCTGATTCAAAGATTCCTGTGACTGAAGTTAATATGAAATCCTCTTCTGTTACCGTAAAGGGTAAGGGATCTTATGGTATCTATTTTCGGGGAGAGAAGCCATGGAGTGAAGGTGGGGATAAAAAAGAAGAAATTTCATCAGAGGAAGAAAAAGTTCCACCACGATTAGAAGTTGTTAATTTGGATAGAACAGAATTTTCTGTTTTAGACGATGCGGCTCTTTATGGTAAAAACATGATTTCTGGTGCGGTGGGGTTGGTACACAGCACTCTTCGTTCAGGGAATTTTTTATTAAAAGCTGAGGAAGGTGCTTCTATAACAGTTTTGGCGGATGCTTCTACTCTTGAGGGTCGCACACACGTTGATAAAAATTCTAATGCTGAGCTTTATTTGGGAGGTCATTCTCAATGGATTTTACAACAACCGTTGCAAAAAGATCAACACGAGGCTGCACATGATTCTTCTATTTCACTCGTGAGTCTTATGGATGAGAGCTCTATTAATTTTAAAAGACACGAATCTTCTTCTGTTGATGATTATCAAACCCTTCGTGTGGGAAAGGGAAAGGGTGAAGTTTATAAAGCACAGGGCGGTGCCTCTATTTCTCTTAATACATACCTGAATAAGGGCGGTGATCTTGATCATCAAAAGACTGATCGTGTTTTAATTCATGGTGATGTTTCGGGAAAAACAAAGCTCCAAGTGCATGGTGTTGCAGGAAGTCCAGGAGGATATACGGGAAAGGGGGGGAATGCTGAAGGTATTTCAATCATTCAGGTTTCTGGACAAGCAAAGCAAGATTCTTTTCAGTTGGAAGGTGGTTATGTAGCGTTAAACGCATTACCTTATCAATATAAGCTTTATAGTTATGGTCCAGAATCTGAGTTTGGAAAAGCAAGTATGGATCAGAGATTAGTTGAAGGGAACGGAGAATTTTGGGATTTTCGCCTTGAAAGTAGATCGATAGATTCTGATGTTAAACCTAAACCAGATCCTGACCCAATTCCAGGACCAGAACCTTCTCCAGCACCAGCTCCGGAGCCTCATCCTCGTCCTAAGCCGGGCGTTAAGGCTGTTGTTCCGCAGGTTCCGACTTATCTCCTTTTGCCAAATGCCTTACGTCATATTGGTTTGATGAATGTTAACAATCAAAATAAGCGATTAGAAGCTTTGCGAATTGCTTCTGGGGGCTTATTAGAAAGTCGTGAAAAACCTCTCTTTTTTGTGAGCGGTTATGGCGGCAATCATCGTTATACTTCAAATCTTTCTGCGCTTGAATATGGTTATGGCGGCGAGTTTGATTATAATGCACTAGAGGCTGGTGTTTTACTGAAAGCAATCGAAAATACGTATGGTTCCACTTCTTTTGGAATTATCGGGGCTTACGAGAGATTTTCTTTGCAACCTTTGAATGTTGAGCAGAGTCAAAAAAGTACATTTGATAAATGGTCAGTTACAGCATATGGTGGTATGCAGCATGATGCGGGTTTTTACGTTGATGGTCTTGTGTCTTATGGGTTTTTTAAGGGTGATGTTCTAACAACCGCACGGGGCAAGACGGCAACATTAAAGGGAAATCCTTTAAGTGCTTCATTGACTGCTGGTAAAACATTTATGGTAGGAGAGGACGGTTTTGTTTTTGATCCTCAAGTTCAGGTTGTTTATCAATATCTTCAATTTAATAAGGTGCGTGATGTGGACGGCTTTGATATTGATTTAGGAAAGCTTCATCAATGGATAGGGCGTGTTGGGGGGCGTTTAACAAAGAGGCTGGTTGCTACTGATGAGGCTCAAGTTATTTCTTTCTATGGCAAGCTTCATCTTGCTCATGGTTTTGAAGGAAAACAATTTGTGCATTTTAAAGATGCTTTTCAGCTAGGTGCTTTTGGTTCTTCATTAGAAACTGGGTTAGGTTTTAATGCCCAATTGTCTCAAAAATTTGCGCTTTACGGCGATTTGGTTTATCAGCACAAACTAACGAAAGCTGGTTTTTCTGGAACGAGTTTTTCAGGTGGATTGCGTTATCATTTCTAGTGTTGTTCCTGTTTTTGATTAATCTTTCAAAAAGCCACAAGTTGTACTTGTGGCTTTTCTCATTCTCTATTCATCTTGTGTTATAGCATTTTTACGAGAGTGTGACTTTGCATATCTTTAATATGCTTTTAGGTTGGACTTCTTTCATTTTTTTGAAAAGTCTGAAGAGTTTGTACGTTATTGTTTCAAAATGCGTATTTCAGAGTGATTATTATATTATTTATAATATTTTGATTTATAAAGATATTTTTTAATTTAGGGCGCTGAAATATTTTCAATGCTCTTATGATGAATCCATAAAAAGCATTCCTTTGTCTATTATATGTAAGATTGGCAAGTGGATAATCATTTAAGAAAGGGTCAATATAATTTTGGGAATTATGTTAAGAGGAGAGGATTTACAATATTAGAAATTGGCAAAGACAAAAATGCTACTCAGGCGCAATGAGGGCTGTATCTGATGAACTTTATATTATATCCGCTGTCGTTGTGAAATGGGGATGGAAATAATGAGATATATCTGAGAAAATTGGTGAATGAGAAACACAATGATATATTGTTTTGGAAAATATGTTTTCTTCAAAGGAATTCGATAAATAACAGGATGAAGTCATGTGTCATCTTCACTTTTTAAAAGTACGGCTCTGAATGCTTTCGACTGTTGTAAAGTTGAATTAAAAGGAGATAGTAAAATCGGAACTGATTTTTACATGTTCTTACCCTTTATTAGGCTATCTTGCCATGAATATTGCCTAAAAATGCATATGTAAACTCTTGTTTCTCAATTTTGGCATATGTTTTGTCTGCTTACAAAGTACATATTGTTTCAATATAAGATCTATCGTGAGGATGTTGATTATGTCAGCTCTGGGGGGTGATTAGACAGCAGTTAAAGTAGGTGTTTTTAATGCATGTCAACTGATTAAGGGTGTTTTTGAATAACAACTTTAAAGGTGATTTTTCTGTCGTTTTTCAGTTATATTTTGCAAATTATTTGTAAAAGCAACAGATTTAGATTGTATTTTCGAGTAATTTTTTAATTTCATATTTACATAAAACACAAAAAATATTAATAAGCCTCACATATTAAAACCTAAACGTGTTAAACATTTTTCTATTAGTTAAATTTTTAATACGTTATGTATATCTTTGGTAAGAAGAGGGGGGGATTATGGTGGAATTATGGTCAGTTTATTTAAAAATCGCTTCTCCTTATGTACTTTTACAACAGCACTTCTTTTTTTTACACACAATGTTGATGTTTTTGCACACAATGCTGCATCTCAAGTTTCCTCTGGAAAAACGCAATCTTCATGTGATCAGAATGCAGAATTTTATCGGTGTGGTGATGGTGGAGAGCATGAAATTAATAATAAAGTTTATTCGCTAATGGATAAAAATGTTAATGGTGTTCATGGAGCCATAGAGGCGTCTAAAAGTGGTACATTTATTCGTGGCAAGAATATAACTGTTAAGGGTATTTTGGATAAAAAGAATAACTCGGAAAACAATTTTTGGAAATATGGAGTAAAGGCATCAGAAAAAGCGGGCGTCTTTCTGAGCGATTCCACGTTGAGTGGTGTTTTAGTGGGGGTGGAAGCTCATAGTGCGTCCTTCACAATATCCGGTGGATCGATTGATGCAATCAAAGTGGGGGCTTTTGCTGGAGGAGAATCTCAAAGTGGAGTTTATTTAACGAATACGAAAATTAGCTTAGGGAGTGTTGGGGTTAAAGCAGGAGAAAAAGGATATTTTATTTTAGAGGGTGTCTCTATTACCGGAAAAGGTAGTACTGGCAAGGATGGTCAAGGGCTGAATGCAGATCGTCAGAATGATAATGCTGCTTTTCATATATTTAAAGATGGTTATGTTGAGTTTATGAAAGGGGCTGTTGATGTTACTGATGCTCATGGGCTTTTATTGCAGGGAAATAAAGGTTCTCAGATTGATATTGGGGATTCCAATATTACAGTGAAAGGTAATGCATTTTATGGTATGCGCTTTGAAAATGAGGCAACATTAGAGGGTTTGTCAGAGGGAAAAACATCGTTCATTAATTTGAAAAAGACGCGTTTTGTAGTTCCAGATAGTATAGCTGTTTATAGCAGTCAATCTGGAAAGTCTAAAATATCTTTAAAGGAAACAAAGCTTTTTGGAGATTTGTTGCTGAAGGCTGATCGTAACTCTTCTATAAAGGTTGTTGCTGATGCTTCTGCACTTGTCGGTCAAACTCAGGTTGATAATAGTTCTACAGTTGACCTTGACTTGAAAAATAATTCACAGTGGGCTTTATTGCAACCAAGACATAAAAAATTAGAAGATCCTAATTATAGAGGTGTTTCGTTTATTTCATCGGTACACCTTTCTAATAGTTCTATTACTTTTGAAAAACCGAAATCCGGCACTGCTCATGCCTATCAGACGCTTTATATTGGAAAAGGAACAGGTATTGTTTATCAGGCTTTTGGTGATGCTTGGATTCATTTGAATGCACGTTTAAATCCTAATGATACAAGTGGTCATCAAGTAACGGATAGGCTTCTCATTCATGGTGACGTTAAGGGAAGAACTATAGTCCATATACAAGGGGTTGCAGGAGGCTTAGAAGAAAAAAACGAAAAAGCGCATAGTGTTTCAATTATTCAAGTTTATGGAGATGCATTGCCTGACTCTTTTCAATTGAATGGACAGTATGTTGCCTTAGAGGGGGCGCCTTATAAATATGTACTTCGTTCTTATGATCCAAGTGCTACTAGAGGGGATGAGCATGTTAAACAAAAATTTGCTTTGAATGGGGGGAAATTTTGGAATTTTCGTTTAGAAAATGAATATGTTCAAACATCTGCTGATGATAACGACATTCTTACGGTTTCTAAACGTACACCTCCTGTACATGTTTCTGTTGAGGATATTATTCCCGAATCTTCTGGTGATGTTGTTCCCGAATCTTCTGGTGATGTTGTTCCGGTGTCTTCTGGTGGTGTTGTTCCGGTGTCTTCTGGTGGTGTTGTTCCAGCGTCTTCTGGTGATGTTGTTCCGGCGTCTTTTGCGGATAGTCTTTCTAAGATTGAAAATGTTTTTCCATCTGGACGAGGTGTGAGATCTGTTGTTCCTCAGGTACCAACTTATCTGCTTTTGCCAAATAGTTTATTCCATGCTGGTTTAATGGATATCAGCAATCAAAACAAGCAGTTGGAGATAGTACGGACTAATCCTAGTGGAATGTTGGAAATTCGTGAAAATTCTGCTTCATTTTTGCGTGGCTATGGTGGGAGTTATCGTTATGTCTCAGATTTATCTGCGCTTAAATATGGTTATGGGGGAGATCTAGGGTACTATGCGCTAGAGACAGGTGTTTTGCTACAAAAAATTGAAAATGTTGACAGTGCTATATCCTTTGGGGTTATGGGGTCTTATGGAAAGCTTTCTCTACAGCCTCGAGATGTTGCACAAAGCCAAAAAAGTACATTTGATAAATGGACTGCTACAGTCTATGGCAGTATGCAGCATGATGCAGGATTCTATGTTGATGGTCTTTTATCCTATGGTCTGTTTAAGGGAGATGTTCTGACAACTGTACGGGGTAAGACTGCAACATTGAAGGGTAACCCTTTAAGTGTTTCCTTGATGAGTGGTCAGAAAATTGCCACAGGATATGAAGGTGTTGTTTTTGATCCACAGGTTCAGGTTGTTTATCAACATCTTCAATTTAATGAGGCCCGCGATATTGATAATTTTAATATTGAGATGGATAAACTTGATCAATTGATGGTGCGTGTGGGTGGTCGTTTGATGAAGACTCTTACTGCACCTGAAAAAGATCGTGATGTTTCTTTCTATGGAAAGATTCATTTTGCCCATGATTTTGGCAAAGAAAGAGCTGTGCGCTTTAAAGATTCTTTCCAATTAGGGGCTTTTGGTTCTTCTCTAGAGGCTGGATTAGGTCTTAATGCTCGCTTGTCTCAAAAATTTGCGCTTCATGGTGATTTTGTTTATCAGCATAAGTTGAGCAAAGGTGGTTTTTCTGGAATCAGTTTTTCTGGTGGATTGCGCTATCGTTTTTAGGTGATCATCTTGGGGTAAGTTGTTTAAAAAGCCACAAGCATAGCTTGTGGCTTTTTATTATTTGTTTGCAACTTTTTAAATAAGCTTTTTAAAAAAATGTTTTTTTTTGCATGAGCGAGTTTGTTTCTTTTTAGAAACAAGATAAGGCTTTCTGGTTTGCAGTTTTCGCTTTTTATGCTGTTTTTCTTCTTTGAGTGTATTTTTATTAAATTCTCTTGAAACCATCGCTTTGGGGTAGAATTTTTATTTCTATTTATATTTTTACGCGTATTTATAAATAATACAATTTTAAATTGTGATATTTTGAGATTCTGGCTTTACATAAAACATGTGGTCGATATATAAAATACAAAACGTATTTTAAATTATTACGCGTAACCAAAGTTATTAAACAGAACGCGTTTTTTTTGTTTTTAGGGAAGGGGAAGAAAGTTTGTAGAAAATTATGTTTAAAAATCATCTCTCTTTATGTCATTTTACAACGGTTATTTTTTTCTTTGTATACAATACTGATGCAGGTGAGACTTCTTCTGAGAAGAAGCAATATTCATGTAACGAAAGTGCTTCATTTTATCGCTGTAATGATGGTAAAACGCATGAAATTTCCAAGAAAACTTATCAACTTACGGGTGAAAGTTCTGATGCTGCCATAGAGGCATCAGGGAAAGATACAGTCATTGAGGGAGAGGCTATAATCATTAACGGTGTTTCGAATGCAAATGTCCATTCAGAAACAAACGCTTGGACAACAGCTGTAAAGTCCTCAAATGGGGGAGGCGTTGTTCTATTTGATTCCATGTTAAATAACGTGTCGATAGGGGGCGATGTTAATGAGGAGGGGGCTTTTGAGATGCAGGATGGGGTGATTAAAGCAACCAGAATGGGGATCAGTGTTGCGGGTAAAGGGTCGTTTGTTTCTTTGACCAAGACAGAGATTAAGACATCTTCTGATGCGATAGGTCTTTTGAGTCATAATGGTGCAAAAATTTATATGAAAGAAGGAAAAATTGATTTTACCAGTGGTATTGGTGTCCAAACAGGAGGAGATGGAGAAATTAATTTAGATGGTGTTTCTATTACGGGGAGGGGAAAACAGGGGACAAATACAGGTAATCATCGTGAAGCTTCTGCTTTTAGTATGCTGCAGGGGAAAGGCTCTCTTAATTTCCAGAAGGGAAACGTTAATGTCATTAGAGCGCATGGTATTGCCTTGGAGGGGAATGATAATAATACTGCTCATATCAAATATTCCAATGTTTTTGTGAGAGGGAATGCATTTAATGGCATGCGCTTTTTTTGGGAAGCTGTCTTAAATGATAAAAAAACAATTATGCCTGGAAAAGGGACTGTCTATTTGACAAAGACAACCGTTATGGCTCCAGAAAGTACGGCTATTTACAGCCGCCAATTCGAAAGTTTTGTTAAACTCTCACAACATTCAACAGTTTCTGGAGATTCACTCCTGAAAGCTGTTGAGCATTCCAATGTAAAGATTGAGGCTGATGCTTCTACCCTTGTAGGAGGCGCACATGTTGATGGAAGTTCTACGGCTAAGATAGAGTTAAAAAATGGTTCAAAATGGATTTTATCGCGACCAAAATATGACAAATTGCAAAATTCTGATGCGTCTGGTTCTAATTTAGGGGACTATTCCTTCATTTCATCGGTCAATCTTATGGGTAGTTCTCTTATTTTTAAAGAACTAAAATCCAAAACGACTGATGGTTATCAGACACTTCTTATCGGAAAAGGATCGGGGACTGTTTACCGTGCACAAGGCGATGCGCTTCTTTATCTTAATGCATATTTGGATAAAGGGGGAGCTCTGCAAGAGCAAAAAACTGACCGGCTTTTAATCAATGGTGATCTTGAAGGAAAGACGACAGTCCATGTGTATAGTGTTCCTGGAAGCTCAGGGGCATTGACGGGAGATGGTGGTAATAATCAGGGGATTTCCATTATTCAGGTTTATGGACAAGCTGCTGAAGATTCTTTTCAGTTAAAGGGGGGGTATGTCACACTTGAAGCCTCCCCCTATCAGTATCATCTTAAGAGTTATGGTCCAGGCTCTACTTTAGGGGCAGCAGATTCAAATCAAAGAGTGCTTAAAAACTCTGGAACATTTTGGGATTTCCGCCTTGAAAGTAAATTTGTTGATTCCACTAAAGTTTTTCCCGTTCTTGATTTGGTTGTCCCTCCTTCTTCTGATGATATTCCTTCTTTTCCTAAAATTCATCCTAATATTACTGGAGGAGAGGATGGTTCTATTGATTCTAACTCTCAGCAAAAACCTCAGGAGCCAAGTCTTTCTTCTCCTGTAGATTCTCCTGATCGGGATTTCCATCTTACGACCACACCTAATGTATCTGATGTTTTTGTGCTTGAGATCCCCCATCCTCCTTCCTCTCTTGCACCTGTTATTCCCGCTATTGCTGAATCTAATCCAGTTGCACCACCTGCATCTGGTTCACTTGTTCCGCCGCATGTTTCACCCACCCCTTCTGTTGTTACTCCAGTTGCATCTGGTTCACTTGTTCCGCCGCATGTTTCACCCACCCCTTCTGTTGTTACTCCAGTTGCATCGGTTTCACCTGTTCCGCCGCATGTTTCACCCACTCCTTCTGTTGTTACTCCAGTTGCATCTGGTTCACTTGTTCCGCCGCATGTTTCACCCGCTCCTTCTGTTGTTGCACCACCTGCGTCTAGTTTTTCTGTTCCGGCATCTGTTTTTGAGCCTTCTTCTCATTTTGAGCCAAATGTGAGAGTCGTTGTTCCCCAGGTTCTGACTTATATTCTTGTGCCAAATACCTTATTTTATGCTGGATTGATGGATATCAGTAATCAAAACAAGCAGTTGCAATCGCTGCGAACTGTTTCTGGTCGGTTATTGAAAAATGATGGAAATCCCGCTTTGTTTTTACGCGGTTACGGTGGACATCATCGTTATACTTCAAATTTATCTGTACTTAAATATGGTGATTATGGCGGTGAGCTTGATTATAATGCACTAGAGGCAAATATTTTACTCAAGAAAATCGAAAGTGCATACAGTACGACATCTTTTGGGATTATGGGGAATTATGGCAAGCTTTCTTTGCAGCCTCGAAAGGTTAAACAAAGTCAAGAAAGTATATTTGATAAATGGACAATCACGGCATATGGAAGCATGCAGCATGATACGGGTCTTTATATGGATGGTCTCTTTTCTTATGGTTTGTTTAATGGAAATGTTCTCACACTTGAGCGAGGTAAAACAGCTACATTGAGAGGTAAGCCGCTGAGTGTTTCCTTAACTGCTGGTAAAACGTTTATGATCGGCAGCCGATATTTTATTTTTGAACCACAAGTTCAGTTTGTTTATCAAAATCTCCAGTTTCATAAGACTCGTGATATTGATAATTTTAATATTGATATGCGAAGCCCAGATCATTGGGGGATGCGTATTGGTGGGTATTTAACGAAGACACTTACATTTACTAAAGATGCACATGTTCTTTCATTCTATGGTAAGCTTCATTTCATTCGTAGTTTTGATGATAAACAATTTGTATATTTTAAAGATGCCTTCCAGCTTGGTTCCTTTGGGTCTTCTTTAGAAGCTGGATTTGGTGTTTTTTCGCAATTATCTCCAAAAATTATTTTTCATAGCGACCTGATTTATCAGCATAAATTTACGAATGCCGGATTTTCTGGAACGCATTTTTCTGGTGGATTAAGCTATCACTTTTAATTGTATTTTCCTTTAATATATCCTTTGTGGAAAATATAAGTATAAAGCATGGTTTTATAGTGTTATTTTCTGATTTTTGACTTTATGTATAATACAAAACAAATTATTATGACGGCACATAATAAGAATAATAAGTAGATGAACCAGAGGTGTCTTTTCGATTTTTTATGAAGATAAAATAAAGAAAGTTTAGACTAAATTATGATTAAAGTATTAAAACGCCATGTGTGTGTTTTCTTACGACCTCTATTTTTTCTTCGCGCACAATATAGATGTGAGTGCAGAAGGTTATAAACCCTCATGTAATTCTCTTTTTAAATCGTATTCGTGTGATACAGTTGGTGCTGCTTGTACTTTTGGAAGTCGTAATAAGTTATATATGAGTGGATTGGATAGGAAGGACTACAGGTGTTATTTTTACAATACAATCTCATAACATAGTTATTAAGCCGGAAAAAAGTAAAGGGGAAAAGGCGTTTCAGGAATTGGTGGAATTTTAGAATTAAATAGATCTGAGAAGATTACATCAGCAGTGGTTGTGTCAAAAGACAATAAAACTTCTTTTAAAAAGAGTTCTATTATAGGAAATAGCGAAAAGAAAAGTGGTAGAAATGCCAAGTTATCTCAATCTGTGTTTGGTGTGAAGCAGAGCGGTTTTTTTCTTTGATGAAGGTAAGATTCAGGTTTCTGATGTTCATGACATAGCGATTGAAAGTGCAAAACCGGTTTTTAAGGAAAGGTCATTTGAGTTTCGAGATAGTTCTATGTCTTTGGTTTCTTTTGAAAACTCAGAGATCATTCTTCAGGGACAAAGGGTTCATAGTTTGCATTTTAGAGGAAGTACTCCTCAACATGAATATCAAGAGGGAGTGCTTCTTATAAGTTTAGGTGAATTTCGATTTAAAAAGACTGCTCTTCATGTTCTTGATGGTACGGCTATTTATAGTAACGATGCTAGGAGGTATCCTTATATTACGGTATCAGAGAGTTCGCGTATTTTTGCTGATCGGTTAGATGTCAAAAATAATTCATTTGTTGCGCTTGGTGCCTATGCGTCTTTTCTTGCAGGAAGGGAACATGTTGAGAAAGGTTTTTATGGTAGTGTTGAGTTGTTCAATCAATCTCTATGGACTGTAAGAGCAAATAAAAATGCGCTTGAAAATAATCATAAAAAAGTTCCATATTGTGTAGGTTCATCTATTTTCTTTGTAAGGCTTATTGATAGTTTTATTTTCTTTCAGAAACCAAGAAATGATTTTTATCAGACACTTCGTGTTAGGAGATTGGATGATGATTATGGTTTAGATCATGCTTACGTTGTAGGAGAGGACGCACGCTTATATGTTAATGCATATCTTACTGCAAATGGTAAAAGCAAGGGAATAAAAGCTGATAAACTTCTTATCTATGGTGATGTTTATGGAAAAAGTAAGGTGCATATTGTCGATGTTACAGTGGCTTCAAAAAAAATAAAGAACCAGAGCAAAGGTAAGCAAAAAGACGATAAAAAAGACAGCCTCAGTGTTTCAATTGTTCAGGTTTATGGAAAGGCTGCGGATGATTCCTTTAAATTAACAACAGATTATGTTGCTCTAAGAGGAGCGCCTTATCGATATAGTGTTCGTGCTTATGGTCCCAATTTTTCTCATAGACAGGTAAAGGTGGGGATGGATCCGTTAAAGAGAAAAATATTGAGTATAATGGAGATTTTTGGGATTTCCGACTTGAAGCTGAATATGTTCAGAAACTTTCTCATCTGCATCATATGCGGTTGGAAAATGATGTGTCTCATTCTTTAAGTACTCATACTCATCATAATAATGTTTTAGCTGATCATGATGCTTCTGTTCTTTATCCTGAAGAGGGCATTAAAGCTGTTGTTCCGCAAGTTTCAGCATATCTATCGATGCCTCATGCTTGTTTCAGGTTGGTTTGATGGATATGAACAATCACAATAAACTGCTGGAAACATTGCGTATTGCTGCTGGGACTTTGGGAGAAAAAGGTAAAAAATCCTGCTCTTTTTGCGCGAGGTTACGGTGGAAGTTATCGTTATGTTTCTGATCTGTCTGCGCTTGAATATGGTTATGGTAGAAATTTGAATTATAACGCTATAGAGGCAAGTGTTTTGCTCAATGCGATTGAGGATACACATCACACTTTAAGCTTTGGAATAATGGGGAATGATGGAAAAAATTCTCTACAACCTCAAGATGTTGAAGAAAACAAAAAAGTACATTTGATAAATGGTCTATTACACATATGGCAGCATGCAGTATGATACAGGCTTTTATATCGAGGGTCTTTTTTCCTATGGTTTATTTAAAGGGAATGTTCTCACGCAAGCAAGAGGCAAGACAACAACATTGAAGGGAACACCTTTGAGTGCTTTATTGATTGCGGGTAAGTCATTTATGACAGGACATAAAGGGGTTATTTTGATACCGCAGGTTTAGGTTGTTTATCAAAATGTGCGGTTTGATCAGGCGTTTGATATTGATGGTTTTGATATTGAAATAGAAAAACTTGATTTGTGGGTGATGCGTGTTGGCGGGTCTTTAAGAAAGACGCTTGCTGCTTCTGAAGAGGCTCTGGTTGTTTCTTTCAATGGCAAGTTTCATCTTGCCATGAGTTTTGGAGGAAAACAACGTGTACAGTTTGGAGATGAATTCCAATTAGGGGGTTTTGGTTCTTCTCTAGAAGCTGGAATGGGGGGTAATGCTCAGTTATCTTCAAATTTTTATTGCACGGAGATTTAACCTATCAGCATCGTCTTAGTAAAACTGGTTTTTCAGAGATGATTTTTCATGCGGTTTACACTACGCTTTTATGTATATTCTGAAATATAGAATAACATTTACATAAATATATAGTATTTTATGAATTGCAAAGCAAGTATTTATTTGTTATACTTAAAACTATTCATATGTTTAACTTAACATTATTTCAGATCTCATTCACTTTTAAATAAAGCGGGGGAGAAGGATTTGCAAAAGAGTTATGGTTAATATATTTAAAAATTATAGGTTGACTTTTACAACAGTTGCTTTTTCTTTTTTTTGGGTTGTAAATATTAATGCTGGCTTTCATGCTTTTGCAGCTCCCTGTGATGAAACAGGGAGCTTTTATACGTGCAGTGATGGTAAAAAACATACACTTGAAAATAAAACTTATAATTTAAAAAGTTCTCAAGAACATGCTCCTGATTCTGCTCCTATTAAGGCTATATATGTAGAAAAAGCAGGTACAGTTGTTGATGCATCTCAGATAAATGTTTATGGCGATGATTCAGGTCAAATATTGACATATGGTGCATATGCAAAATATGGTGCGCGTCTTAATCTAAAAAATTCAAATTTTAAGAATGTACGTGCTCTTCATGCTGAAAATGCGGTCATTAGCATGACAGATGGGTCAATTACGGAAACTTCTCACGCTATGTATGCATTGGGTGAAGAAGCGGATATTGCTTTAGTGCGTGTAAAGATTGAGATTGAGCCAGACAACCTGCAAGATATCGGGTTTGTGAGTAGACTTGGTGCAAAGATTAGGATGTCAGGCAGTACTGTTACATTTAATGGGAAAGGTAGATTTTCATCATTTTATGGGGGAGGGTATAATTTCGATAGTACTATCATTAAGGGTAAAGGAAAACAAAAAACTACTATCGTCGATGAGGAAGGTTTTGATAAAATACCAGAAGCTTTCGATGTCTCTCAAGGAAGTAATGTTCAGTTGAGTAATAGTTCTATTGAACTGAGTGATATGCATGGTTTTTTGGTGAAAAATTCTTCGGTTGATGTGAATGATAAAGAAAAGTTGTTGTGGAAAGCATTTAGTTCATCGGATGAATTTAAGAAGACAAATATTAAGATTAACAAATCCAATGTTTCTGTGCAGGGTAAAGGAGTACATGGTCTGTATTTTTATGGATTAGAACCAGAGGAAGGGTTTAGAATAGCTGATTCAACTAATGAAATGTTGTTACAAGGCAGAAATATCATTATAGGAAAGGCATTTGTTCAGTTATCAAAGACAAACTTTACAGTTCCAGAAGGTATCGCCATTTATAGCACTGGGACTGATGGTTTTGGGGCTAAAGCTACCCTTGAACTGTTGGACGATACAAAAATCTCTGGTGACTTATTAATAAAAACTGAAAAAGATTCTTCTCTTCTTGTTCAAGCATATTCTTCAACCCTTATAGGGGGAGTGCGCATTGAAGATAGGTCTCGCGTAGATTTACAGTTAAAAAATGGTTCAACATGGTATCTTACTAAAAGTAAATATCAAGGTTTAGAAGAAAAGGATGTTACGGTTTCATCGCTTTCTACTTTGAGTCTCCTTGATAGTACGCTTGTTTTTGAGAAATATGTCTCTCAAGATTATCAAACATTGCATATTGGAAAGAAAATATACAATAAAGAAGATGTTTATGCATTAGATGATATTGGTAAAACAGCGGGTGTGGATGACGTATACAATAAAGTATACAGTGCGGAAGGTAATTCTCGGATTAAGATGAGCACATTTATGAATAATGATGGTTCATTTGATCCTCAAAAAACTGATCGCGTTTTAATCTATGGTGATGTTTTGGGAACCACGCTCATTGGAATGGAAAAATTTCAAAAAGCTTCAGATACAAACGTGATTGACGGAAGTCATCAAAGTGTTTCGATTATTCAGGTTTTTGGAAAAGCAAAGGAAGATACTTTTAAGCTTTTGAATGATTATGTTGCGATAAATGGATTTCCTTATCAATATAAACTTCGTGCTTATGGTCCTGGTTCTTCTTCTGGAGAAGCAAGTCCCGAAAATAGATTGGTTGAAGGGGAAGGAGATTTTTGGGATTTTCGTCTCGAAAGTGTTTACATTAATCCTGAATTAGATCCTTCTGAATCTATTTCAGTTCCGTCTATTAAGCCTACGTCCACAGTTTTACCACCTAAATCTGAAGAAGAAACTATACCTTCTGAACGGCCATCAGAGACTATTGCGCCTGAACAACCTCCTTCTGTTAAGCCACCGCTTATACCATCTACACCTTCTTTGCCTGAAACATCTGAGCCGTCTGAAACATTTATTCCTACGGATTCTACTCTCACTCCTTCTGCCCCTGTTTCGCCTGTACTTCCCTCTGTCCCCTCTGTTCCAGAGGACGCTTCTTCCGTGCAACCTATGCCTGCATCGCTTGTTCCAGTTGAAACTTCTACTGATGAGGTTTTGCCATCTAAGCCCTCTGTTTTAGAGGATATTTCATCTACGGATTCTGTTCCCACTCCTTCTGCGCCTGTTGAACCTAGAGTTCCTTTTGTACCAACTGTTCCAGAGTCTCCTTCTACTGATGAGGTTCTGCCATCTGAGCCCTCTATTCCGGTATCTCCTTCATCTCCAGATTTTGTTCCCACTCCTTCTGTGCCTGTTGAACCTAGAGTTCCTTTTGTACCAACTGTTCCAGAGGCTCCTTCTACTGATGAGGTTCTGCCATCTGAGCCCTCTATTCCAGAGGACCATTCTTTTGTGCAACCTATGCCTGCACCGTTTGTTCCAGTTGAAGATTCTACTGATGAGGTTCGTCCATCTGAGCCCTCTGTTCCGGAGGACACTTCATCTCCAGATTCTGTCCCCACTCCTTCTGCCCCTGTTGAACCTGCACGTCCTTCTGTACCAACTGTTCCGGAGGACCATTCTTTTGTGCAACCTATGCCTGCACCGTTTGTTCCAGTTGAAGATTCTACTGATGAGGTTCGTCCATCTGAGCCCTCTATTCCGGTATCTCCTTCATCTCCAGATTCTGTTTCTCCTCCTTCTGCCCCTGTTGAACCTGTACGTCCTTCTGTACCAACTGTTCCGGAGGATCCTTCTGCTGTGCAACCTATGCCTGCACCGTTTGTTCCAGTTGAAGATTCTACTGATGAGGTTCGTCCATCTGAGCTCTCTGTTCCGGAGGACACTTCATCTCCAGATTCTGTCCCCACTCCTTCTGCCCCTGTTGAACCTGCACGTCCTTCTGTACCAACTGTTCCGGAGGACCATTCTTTTGTGCAACCTATGCCTGCACCGTTTGTTCCAGTTGAAGATTCTACTGATGAGGTTCGTCCATCTGAGCTCTCTGTTCCGGAGGACACTTCATCTCCAGATTCTGTCCCCACTCCTTCTACCCCTGTTGAACCTGCACGTCCTTCTGTACCAACTGTTCCGGAGGACCCTTCTGCTGTGCAACCTATGCCTGCACCGTTTG
>NZ_JBHIOD010000052.1:0-1030 GCF_042195355.1 Bartonella sp. CL266QHHD | reverse complement strand
GAGCAGGCTTATCAATGTTACATCCAGCAATATTTAACAGAATGAGACCACTTAATAATTTCAAGATTTTCTTCATTTTTTTCTTCCTGAATATTTTGAATAAATTGGCGTACGATTAGGTGAACCGTAGCGCCATGTACAAGCATCACCGGCATGACCATAACAAGCATGAACACTTGGGTAGCCCTTAAATATTTGCCCTCTCTCTTTCCAGGGACCACTTCCAGGAGGTATTTGTTCAAAAGTGTAAGGATTTTTGCCAATCTTTGTACCCACAAAGTCATATTTATGATTTTCCAAGTTTACATAATCCTGCTTTCCATCACTTAAGATATATAACGTATCTGCCATGTTTTGAGTATTATAAGCTGGTCCAAAGAAATTAATCGTTGTTTTCTTTGCTATACCATGAACACCATGCTTTTCTAAATCATGCGATCCATTGCCCGCTGTCATACTGCCGCGGCTATGCGCATCAGTATGCAATCCTATATTGCCAAGGCTATACAACAGATTCTGGTACTTCTTCGTCGAATTGGTCAGAGCACCCAACTTACCTTCTAGAAAATACTGATACCCTGCAATGAACCCCTCTACCAAGAGCGAATCGCTATGAGGGAACATCAGAAAATAGTGCGGATCATTCTTGTTATCAGCCAACTGAACCGCATTATGGGCTGCGTCATCTGGTGTTGTAAGAATACCATTGAGGAAAACATGAACCTTGCCATCAGAACCTTTTTGTAAATGCTGCTTTTCTTCATCCGTTAAATAATGGAACTTGGGGATTTTTTGTCCACGAGCGTCTTCTATAGGCTCTCCATTTGCATCTGTTTTATAGATTATATTTCCGTCTTTATCACGGTCGACCACGGCAATGGGGTGCTCTTTGATAAACATGGTTTTATAGGAGTCATCGCTGTATTTAAATCCTTCTTCTAAAAGTTGGGTTGCCATTTCACGGTTTTCATGGACGATTTGTTCCAGCTTGCCTACATCGAGCTGTTGTACACCCTTATGGGCGCTGGCA
>NZ_JBHIOD010000051.1:0-11733 GCF_042195355.1 Bartonella sp. CL266QHHD | reverse complement strand
CTACTTATTGGATTTTTACGAACATCACATAAAGTTTTGATATTGTTTTCTATGAGACAACTAAGATAATTCTCAAGGGACCTACCTTCATAGCCAATGGTAAAAAAACAAAATTCCTCATCTTTAGCAGGCTGTATGATAATATGTTCGATGTTACACACGTTTAATTTCCTTATGTGAAAGGGTGGGGGTGCTCGTAGATATGCGGGGAACAAAACACCCCCATAAGGTTAAGCAGCTTTTGTTGAGAGTTGTTTTATCTCTCGTTCTATCTCTGCTAAAAAGGTTTCAACAGCTTGATTGATCTGTTCAATTTGTTGATCATCACGGAGAATACGCTTGACTTTCATGCGTAAGTGAAAGAATTCCCCCGTAAAACGTGGGTCATAGCTTACGAAATCACACCATTTTCGTTCTGTACAAGCCATTTGGAATTGCATTTGTGCGTGATATTCTGGTTTGATTTCGTCACCTATACAAAAGCGCATATGTGTTACTGATCTCGGGCATTTGACTTCGATTAAACCGTCTTCTCCAATGAGACCATCGGGGCTAGCCCCCGCCATTTCTATTGTGGGGTGTTGGATAAAGCCGCATTTTGTTATATCGGCATCATAAATGAAGCCATATTCTCTCAAGGCATCATCTTCATGCTCAATACCCCATCTCATATCTTCAGTTTCATAATAGGGGCTTATTTCTCTTGTTAAACGTTCTGTTATGAGTTTGATTTTGTAGTCTTCATATTTGCTCGTAGGCAATCCTTTTGTAGTTTTACTGAGTACGCTGTAAATGTTTGATGCGGTGACTTTACCCAAGCGCGCTTGAAACCATTCTGCTGTTCTTTGTTCCATATCACACCGCCGTTCTTTGTTCTTGTGATACATATTCTATATCTTGGACGTGAATATATTCGGCATCTTGTATAGGAACGTATGTTTTCTCTTGTGGTGGGAGAGATTGTAGAGCGCTTTCTCTTTGAATTCTTGGCTTGCTTTCTAATATTTTCAAAACGTCGTCTGCTGTTTCACAAGACATATCTGTTAGCTTTTCTACTTTTGCATAAGAGAGAAGCTTATTTTTATCCGATTCTGTTTGTTCGATTAATTCTTCGATTTGCTTTATCTGTTTAGAGGAAACTTTTTGATTATTTGTATCGTCTTCTTTGGCTTGCATTTGACCATCTGTATCGTCTTCTTTACTTGCTAAATTAAGAAGCATGCCTAATAGGTATCTTCGTGCGTAGGTAAGTGTGGAACCAAGTGATTGTATGCTATTTTTAGAGCCTGTACTGTCAATTGGAAATGTTCCTTCTGTTGATATTTCATTGCCTGAAGGATGAGACAGAGTTATTTCTATGGTAACGTTTTTTTCTGTTTGATTTTTAATACGATAAAACAAAGCAAATTTGTATGTTGCAAGTCCGTCTTTTACAGCATCAATGTACTGATCAAGTGTAGCGTATTTGCTGTTTGTATGTTTATTAATGGCGTTTTGTTCGATATTTTTATATGCCATTTGCACAGCCGAAAGATCACGGACAAAATTTTGGCGCTCTTGTCGTTTTATCTCTTGTTCTCTTAAATCAAGAAGACGCTCTAAGCGATCCATATCGACGTCACTGTCTAAGGCTTTATTTAAAATACGTTCCATGACAGTTTGTTCGACGGCTAAATGATGTGTTTCTTCAATTTCTATTAGGTTAGTGTTTTGTTCACTCATCTTGATTTCCTACATTGCGCGCAATTCACCCGTGGCGTGAATCACGCTGGTGTTAAAAGTTGGTTTGTGTTGCTAGAAAGGAATGTCGTCTTTTGTTGAAGAGTCGCCGTTCTGGGCGGTCATAGTTTGTTTACAATCTTCTGAATTATCATAAATTTTTACATTGCCATAAATTCTTGAATCGGCATAAATAATCACATTTCCATAAATTTGTGTGTGTCCAAAAATATGTCCATCATATATTTTGACGTTATTATAAATTTTTGCATTGCCAAAAATCTCGGCACAATCACCAATTTGTGCTTTATCATAAACCTTAGCACTATCGTAAATCTTGGCACAACAATACGCCTTGGCATCATTATAAATCCAGCAATCGTCTTTTTGACTTAAATTGTCTTCATACTCTACAAAGCCGCCAAGGTCGCCTGCTTTAACATCACCAAAATCTTTTAATGCACGTATGCGGTAAAGCGTAATGTATCCATCAAACTCAATTGTTTCATCAGTAAGTTCATATTTCTTTTCCATGATTACTATTTCTCACGTTCTTCGATTATGGTGGAGCCACTAATTTTACAATTTCCAGCAATGTTTACACGACAGCAAATATATGCTTGATTGTAAATTTTAGCATTTCCGTAAACGTGTACACTTTTCCCTATAACAGAATTCCCATAAATCCGCGCATAGTCAAAAACCTTGGCATTATCTCCAACATAAGCACCACCAACTTCGGCATAATCAGAAACTTGTGCATTGCCATAAACGCGTGCATTCCCATAAACCCGCGCATCATCATAAACTTTGGCATCACCGTAAACGTGTGCATTGCCAAAAATCCAACAGTCTCTCTTATGGCTTAAGTTGCTCTCTTTTTCTATAAAACCGCCGAGGTCACCTTTTTTGACATATCCAAAGTCTCTTAATGCTCTAATTCGGTGAAGAGTTCTTCCATCAAACACAGTTTTTTCATCAGTAAATTCGTATTTTTTCATCTGGTTTGTTACCTAGTTGAGATTCTTTTATCGCCATCAATCCAGTCGTCCCAACATACACATGCTTCACCGTAAATTTTTGCATGACCGTAAACATGCGCATCACCGGAAACTTCTGCATTGCCGTAAACACGCGCCCTATCATAAATGTATGCCTTTTCGTAAACTTGTGCATTGCCATAAACTTCTGCATTATCAAAAACGTGCGGTTCACCGCAAATATATGCATCACCGTAAACTTCTGCATCACCGTAAATGCATGGTTCATCGCAAACTTCTGCTTTGCCATAAATACGAGAATTGTTGTAAACATGTGCATAACCGTAAACTTGTGCATTTTCGTAAACCTTAGCATCACCAAAAACCTTGGCATAACCATAGACTTTTGCATCATCACCTACCCAGCAATTACCATGATGCGATAGGTTGTCTTCTTTTTGTATATAGCCACCTAAATCACCTTTCTCGACGTTTCCAAAGTCTCGTAATGCGCGAATGCGGTGGAGAGTTTTGCCCCCAACTTCGATTGTTTCATCAGTAAGTTCGTATTTTTTTTCCATGGTTTATTTCCCTTAATGCATGTTTTGTTTTTTAATCTCTTGAGACAACATACCAATTCCTTTTGCTGTGATTTTTGCGCAAGGAATGACTTTTTCTATTCCACTTGCGGTTTGAAGTGTAATGGTGGGACAATCCATTAGTCCTTTTTGGATTTTATCCTGATAAGGCAATAAGCGATCCCCGAAAGTGCGTCGATACACCCATCCTTTTTTCTGTAGGAAGAGAATGAATTGTTTTGGTTGCATTTCGAGCACTTTAGCGGCTTCAGTAAGACCGAAGAGCCCATCAGAGCGTTGTAAGCTTTCAAGAGCCATTGCTTTTGGTTTTAAATCTTCAATGATGATGTCTTTACGCTCATTTTCATTTTTTAGATGAGTTAATACACCTAACATTACTTGTGGACTTGAGTAATCGATTTGTGGTGTAAGAACTTGCTTTGCACGCCGCTCGCATTCAATAAAATATTGACGGGCTTGTTTACCTTTCTTATTGTTTTCAAGCATAGAAAGCTCTTTGGCTACGCTTAGAGTTAGATGATAGTCTTTACGATTGTGACCACCCCTTCCTTTGCTTCCCAAAATAGGGAAGCAAACAAAGTCTTGATTTTCTACCAAATTATATTTGTTGATACGTTCAGTAATCCAGTCCGCAAATTTTTTACCTACTTCTAAAAAACTATGCAAATCACGTGCGTTGACTGTTTGAACGCTTTCTTCGTTAATGGTGTTATTTGTAATAGTGATAGGATTATCCATTTTTATAATCTCTTTGAATTACCAATATTGATAAGAGAAGGTGGCGTCTTTTAAAAACGCCTTTAGCTTTTAAAGCACATCACAAGGACGCAAACGGTGTTGTTTTTCGTAAGAACCATACATTGCATCATCATATTCGCGCTGTTTTATATCATCTAAAAAAAAACCGTATGCTGTGCTGTGTAGAATAAAATCGTGAGGAATGTTTCCGTTGAAACACTGCTCTTCACATTCTTTAAGATAGAATTCGGCAATATCTTCAGAGATATCTTCGCAACGATTAGTCGTTGGTTCAATACGCAAAATTTGGACAGCATTATCGGCTTGGTCGATAAATTTGATCATGTCACTTTCTTCTAAGAAAGGACCAGATTTAGCGAGATTTTGCTCTTCATTTTCGCACATCACTAAGAGAATTTCATCAGAATTTATAAACACTGGTTTATTCACAAATGCCTCCATACTGCCTATTGGCAAAAGTTATTTTCTAAGATATGGAGTGAACATATTTTCGATTTTAGAATAAGTCAATATAATTTTTCTAAAACAGAAAAAATTTTTTTAGTAATAGACAAATAGTCTACACAAAAAAGTAATTTAATTTTCATTTCAATGTGGAGAAAATTCTGTATGAAGCAGTCTAAAAAAGCTCTAAAAATATTTTCGTCATTAACAAATGAGCAAAAACGGGTGGTTATTTTCCATCTTCTTCTTGCAAAGATCGCAGAAAAGAAATGACGGCTTTTCTATGCTCTGGCTTTGCCGAGGAATATAATTTTAAAAAATAATCATCACAATTATCGGGTATAAAATGAGGGGGGAGAGCTTTAAAAAATGAAGTTAATCTAACGAGTTCATCAGCAGATATGCTTCTACTTTCTTTATCATCATCGACAGAAAGCATTTTAGATACAACAGATGTATGAAGTCCCATATGTTTAGCTAATTCAGTTCGGGACCCATGACCCATTGTTTTAAGTTTTTCATTTGCCCAAATTTTTATTTCTTTTTGAATATCCATACTTATCAATATTCCTATTGTTTTAAAAAATATCAACATTTCTATTTTAGAAAAAATGTTGACATTTTTTCTATAATCGAATAAATGCCCGTTTGATAAATAGAGAAATTAAAATGAATATCAAAAATTCAGCAGGTACGATTATAAAATATTTAGGCGGTGCGAAACGTGTGTCATTGATTTCTCAATGCCATGTGTCTGCTGTTTATAAATGGACTTATCCTTTAAAAAAACTAGAGGGTAAAGGCGGAATTATACCAGCTAAGTATCAAATTATGCTTCTGAACTATGCACGTGACCATGGGATAGATTTGCGTCCAGAAGATTTTTTTTATCCCGAGCGCTTGCAGAGATTAATGCAAGAGCAACACCCCCCATTGTCGAAAATTAGCAAGAGCTGCGGTGTTGATCACACCGGAGAAACTTTACAGCATTAAGGAGATAAAGATGGCTGTAGAAAAGAAATACGAACTTACTGATGAAACAATTGAGTTTGATGGCAGAACACTTCACCGCATTCGTGCACTGAGAGACTTTGGTGATGTTAAAGCAGGTGATTTAGGAGGCTATATAGAGAAAGAAGACAACCTAAGTCATGAAGGTGATTGTTGGGTTGGGAATAGGGCATGGGTTTATGGTGATGCACGTGTTTTTGGCAATGCCAAGGTTCTTGGTTTTTCTCATGTTTATGACAATGCCCGTGTTTATGAGAATGCCAATGTTCTTTTAGCAGCTGCGATTTATGGCAACGCCAAGGTTTGTGGTAATGCGCATGTATTTGGCAATGCCAAGGTTTGTGATGAAGCTGCGGTTTTTGGTAATGCTTACGTTTACGATAATATCCATGTTTATGGCAACGCCAAGGTTTATGGCAACGCCAAGGTTTGTGGTTATGCCAAGGTTTGTGATGCTGCTAAGGTGTTCGGTCATGCCGTGGTTTATGGTAAGTCCAAGATTTATGGAAATGCATATGTTTGCGGCACTGAAGAATATGGTGGCGACAGAGTTTATATGTGTTCACATAATGCAAATGAAGCGCATAAGAATGATGATGGTAAGCCTCGTGTAGAGCTTATACCGCCGTTGGCACTGCTTGAAATTGGTAAAGTTTTAGAGTTTGGGGCAAAGAAGTACGGAGCAAACAATTGGCGTAATGGCATGCACTGGAGCAGGTTTCACGGTGCTGCTTTACGTCATTTATTAGCATGGTTTGGTGGAGAGCATAAGGATGCTGAGAGTGATTTATCACACTTGGCACATGCGGCTTGTTGCATTCTTTTTTTAATGGAATGCGAAGCACAACAGATTGGTCATGATGACCGCCCTCATAAAAATTAAAGGAGATAAAGATGAGTTCGAATGAAATTTTATGGATAGCAGTGGTTTCAGTTTTGCTCTTAAGCGGAGTGATGTTTCGTATTGCATTGCATTATCGCAACCAAGTTAAAGCACTTAAAGAGCAGGTTCAAGATATTAAGAAAGAAATGAGAGAGAATGAGTTTAGGTATTTAAAGGAAAGCAAGCAGACAATTGATCAATGTGATGCGGATCTTGAACAATGCGACAAGCTAATTGAAGAACTGAAGCAAGAGATTGAAGAACTTAAGCAAAAGATAGATGCGTACCGAGAAGACTTTAAACGGAAAAGTGAAAAGATACAGGCACTAAAAGCAGATGTTCAATCACGCGACGAGGAAGTTGAAAGACTAACACAAGAGCTTAAACAGCGTGATGAAGCAGTAAAAGCGCCGCCTCATAAGAATAAGAAGAGTAAGAAGAAGGGTAAGTGAGGAGTGGATAAGATGACAGTTAAAAAGAAGTATGAATCTACTGATGAAACAATCGAAGTTAATGGAGTTACGCTTCATCGTATACGTGCTTTAAGAAATTTTAGAGATGTGTACGCAGGTGACTTAGGTGGCTTTATTGAAAATGAAAGCAATTTAAGTCATGAGGGAGACTGTTGGGTTGGGGACGATGCAAAGGTTTATGGTAGTGCTAGGGTTTACGGTCGAGCCAAGGTTTTTGGTAATGCCAACGTTTATGATAACGCTCATGTTTATGGCAATGCCATTGTTTATTTTGATGCTAAAGTTTTTGATAATGCACATGTATACGGTACAGCAATAATTTGTGGAAATGCCCGTGTGTGTGGTGATGCATGGATTGATACAGGTTTTATTAGTGGTTGTGATTTAGTTAATAGTAGTAAAAAGAAATACGAACTTACAGACGATACAGTTGATCTCGGTCCTTTCAAGTTACACCGAATACGAGCATTGAGAAGCTTTGGCAAAGTAAAGAAAGGTGATTTAGGTGGCTGGGTAGAGAGTGAAGAGAACCTCAGTCACGAAGGTAATTGTTGGATTAGTGGTTTAGGGGCTGTTTTTGGTGGCGGCAGATTACGTGGTGATCACCTAGTTCCAAACTTTAATTACATTTCCAATACGACTTATAAATTGTCTATGTTAACACCACAACAATACATGGCATCTCTACCTTGGCACCGTAGAACATTGGAGAGACTCCGTTATTATTGGGAGTACAGAATATGGCTTTAGCTATTAGAATTATTCACGAAGGCGTTTTTTCTTTGAAAAATTTATTCCAAAAAATATTGTTCTGTTCATCTGTACACCGGAAAAAACCAAGACAAAACGTAGTCTCCAGCTTTTCTTCTGGATCATTACATGAAGTGTGTTCAACTACAATGATTATAGGTTTTCTTAAGCATGGTTCTATTGGTTTTATATCAAACCAAAGGGCCAATTTATCCTCATGTTCTATACTAAAAAGGTCAAAAAAACCCGTACGCTCAGGCTTTAGTTTTGGGTCTATTAAATCAATGTGCTTTGGGGTTTTTAAGGAGATTTTCGTTGCGTTTTTATATTTCTTAGAGTCTGAGATACCTTTGGTGGGATCTGGGTAGCATGCTTTTCTAAATTCAAACGGGTTGTCTTCAGGGATTTTTATGTGATTTATCTTGATTATTTGTTTTGTTGGATTGTGGATGATTAATTCTAGGCGAACGTTAAGTTCTTTAAGGGTATTTGGAGATGTTTGCGCAAGAATTTTACGCACACTATAACTTTGTAATTTTTGTCCTAAACGTTTTTCTTTTTGTTCTTTGTGGTATTTATAAAAAACAAAGCCTGCTGAAATTACACTGATGATAAAAGAAGTAAGCCAAGATATTATTGACATATTTCACACACCTTTCCCTCCCCGCTTTTTGAAAAAAACAATCATATAAAACACATTATGTATGGAGTGGCGTGGTGAATAACACGATTCTTTGTTTTGATCTAGGTACCAAAACGGGGTGGGCGATACGTGGTGCAAGTGGTGACATGTTCAGTGGTACCGTGAATTTTCAATCACGCCGTTTTGAAGGCGGTGGAATGCGTTACTTGCGTTTTAAACAATGGCTATCAGAAATAAAGCAGACAGCAGGTCAAATTGACGTGGTGTATTTTGAAGAGGTGAGGCGTCATAAAGGTACAGATGCAGCGCATGTTTACGGTGGTTTGTTAGCAACGTTAACGGCGTGGTGTGAACAGCATCAGATACCGTATGAGGGGATACCAGTAAGTACGATTAAGAAAGCGACGACAGGCAAGGGGAATGCGTCGAAAGAAGAGATGATTAAGGCGGTGCGTGCAAAAGGGCACAATCCGAAAGATGATAACGAAGCAGATGCTTTAGCAATTTTATATTTAGTTAAAGAAAGGGAATTGGGGTATGTCCATTAAATTACCATGGACGAGGCTTTTTGCAGACAAGTGGGCAATAGTTGTTGATTATTTGCCTGCTGTAGAGGGCAATATCTATATGCGATTACGGTTACGTATGTTGCATACTGGTGAACCTCTTTTTTATAATATTAAAGTTTTATCTAATTACACTGGTTATTCAGTGAAGAAGTTTGAAGCGGCACTGAATGTTTTGCTTGAAGAAGGATATTTCATTCGTTTAGCAGATGGTCGCTTGTGGAATTTAGATGTTGAGGAAGAACTCAATAACTCTAATGAGAATTTAGATAAAGCTTCGGAAAAGGCTTCAAAAGCAGCAAAAGCTAGATGGGATAAAAACAAAGATAAAAGTAATGATGATGCACGTGCAATGCATGAGCAATGCACAAGCAATGCATACGCAATGCACGAGCAATGCTTGGAAATGCACAATAACATTAACATTAACAATAACAAAAAAAATAAAAATATTATTTTATTAAAAAAAGAAATCGAATTTGAAAATTTAGAAACAAACGATTTTGTTGAAAAGGCAATCGAGTGTGATGTTGAAAGCCAATCAGAGCAAATCAAAACGATAGAAACCAAACAACCAATCATTCGCGAGCAAAATATCAATCTTTCAAACGAAGTTAACAACCGATGGCAAATTAACGAAGCGATGATTGCGAAATTGCCTTCACGAAAAGTTAAAAAGGTTGGAAAAAAACTTTCAGAAATCTTTGACACGATGATGCCTGCTTATTTTCCAGAGAAAGCAAACTTTTTTGAAGGAACAAAGAAAACAAGGGAAAAACAAGAAGTTGAAAGAATACTAGAAGATTTCAAACCCGATTTTCAATACGCAACTGAACAAGGATTAACGCATGGTGAAGCCTTATCAGAATTTGAAAAATTTGTACGCTTTTCAAAAACCAATCCATGTCGAAATGCAAATGAACGCGATTGGCAAAGCGCTTGGGATAATTGGATTACGCATCCAGAATATGGATTGGTAATTAAGAAACACAAAAAATTAGAAACGGAAAAACTATATGCAACCGCATGCTATAAATCATCATCAAACAATTTCGCAAATAAGCTTTCAGAAAGATTTAGCATACCCCCAACAGCGATCTACGCTTAAAGACACTTATGGATCAGAAATAGAGCTTTTTTCGGGAGCATCAGTCATGAAATTGTATTTAAAAGGATCCGAAAAAACAGCAAAGTAGTGAAATTTGCTGATGATTTTGAGAATAGAGATGCGTTTAAATTGACAGAAATGCACCGTACAGAGCGATTTAAAGATTTTGTGATAAAAACCACATTGAAATTAAAAACGCTTCTGTACGGTCCATTTTGAGGCAAATAAACCCATTGGTAAAGTTATGGATTTAGATAGGGGATATTAAACCAGATGTTTTTAAAAAAACGTAAACAGAAAGGGCAAAAAAAGTGGGTTGCAACGGCGGTGGGGCATGCACCATGGGGATTAGGGGTAGCAGAGTATTTTTATAACCTTTACGAATATGATGATGGCACAAGAGAATACGAAGAATTTGACGGTGGTCAGTATCATGAGATGCCTGAGAATGTTGATTACAGTACCAAGGCGCAAGTGAAAGCTTGGATATACGGTGGTGATTTGCCAAGAAGCGTATTGAGTTGCGAAGCGTTGATAGACGAGGTGAATAGGGAAATCAAAAAACGTACAGTGAAAGCAGTGAAAACTTATGATGATATAGACAGTGAACTAGAGAAAGCACTTGATATTCAATTAGGTAGGTATCAAAATGAAAAAAAGTGAAAAAAATAAAAAATACGTATTGACATTAAGGAAAGGTTCGTTTAGAAAGGTCGACAAGTGCTTAACAACACTTAGCGATAAGCGGATAAACCACGATAAGGTTTTTCCCATTCTTTAAAATACTGACTGTCTTTTATGTTGTGATTAGCATATAATGATTATGTCGGGTGTGGTCACACCATACAATACTCTTTATGAGAAAAGTGTGACGACGGACTTATCGCCGTGTTTGTTAGCACCCGACGCCCTTATGGGGTGTTAATAACAAACCTTTTTTACGATAAGGATTACTAGCATGAACGCTACAGTTAAAAATCAAAAAACATCTCCAAAATATCAACTCACCAATCAAACAATTCTTCGTGAGGGTAAAAAACTTTATCGCATTAAGGCGTTAAGAGATTTTGGTGATGTTAAAGCTGGTCAACTTGGTGGCTATATTGAATCTGAAGAAAATCTTTCCCATGATGGCAATTGCTGGGTTGGTGATCAGGCCATTGTTGTGAGCCCTGGTCGTGTTTACGAAAATGCGCAGGTTTATGGCAATGCAGGTGTTGGTGGTTTTGTATATGGTAATGCTCGCGTCTACGATTCAGCAAAGGTTTTTGCCAATGCCCATGTGTATGATAATGCCCATGTTTTCGATAGTGCAAAAATTGTAAGTAAAGTGCATGTTTATGAAAATGCCAATGCATGTGGCATGGCTATTGTTACTAAGAATATTTGTGGTGACACAATGAATAATGTTTATACAGAACGCCTTTCTCCTTATGGTGAAATTTGCTTTGTTATGTGTCGTCCTCATAGGAAAACAGCTTAAATAACGGCGCGGGCGCGGCGGGGGCGCCTCCTTATAACCATTTCATTTAAAAATTTGTTTGAATATTAGATTAGGGAGCTACCTATGACCACTAAAAATGTATCTAAAAAATATGAGCTTATAAATGAAAGTCACGTTAAAGGGATTACTTTATACCGCATTCGTGCTTTAAAAGACTTTGCTGATGTTAAAGCTGGTGATTTAGGCGGCTTTATTGAAAAGGAAGATAACCTTTCTCATGATGGCAATTGCTGGGTTTATGATAATGCTTGTGTTGTAAAATCTGGTCGTGTTTATGAAAATGCAAGGGTATAT
>NZ_JBHIOD010000050.1:561-8349 GCF_042195355.1 Bartonella sp. CL266QHHD | reverse complement strand
ACCAACGGTCATTGTTTTACTTTCACCACCGGTTATAATTAAATCTCCGCTAATGATTTGACTTCCACCGTCTGCATAAAACCCTTCATCAACATTTTGAATGGTTGTTTTGCCCATTAACCTAACTTCACTACCAGAGTCCGATGTCCATATACCAGTGCGTTCGTTGTCGGGGCCGTCAAGTGCTTCACCACCGATTATTGTTAAATCTTTGCTGGTGATTTTACCACCGTCAACTGCTCCAAGGCCGCCCAAAGTATTGTTAATTATTGTATCACCATGCAATTGAATTGTGCTGTCATTGCCACTTACAAATGCACCGTTTCCTTTTCCCTCTGTTTTTAGAGCAACATCTGTGGCATCAATATGCCCTCCGTTGATTGCGAATAACGCTGTTTCGTTCGCGGCTACGGATCCTCCCATCATCATGATCTTAGATCCTGAACCGTCTGCAAGGAGTCCTCCGCCATCAGATGATGTAATGTTAGCATTGTTTTTTAAGATAATCGTACTGCTGGCTTCGGCGCTTCCTCCTACATCACGTCCACTAAATGATCCTCCTGAGACCGTTATTGTTGAGTGATCATTTGCAACTATACTGGCGGCTGCCTGAGTCACTTCTACATTATTTAAAACAACGGTACTTTTGTCTGCTTTTATTCCAAAGTTTAGTAGCGCATCGTCTTTACTATTCGATATCTTCACACCTTCTAGCTTGTTTTCACCGCTGTTACTGTTTAAGAAGCTGGCACCAACTAGAGAAGTTTTAATGGTTCCTCCAGTCATGTTTATTGCGCCACCATCGTTTGTTGTAAGTCCAATTTCACTATTACTAATCGTTGTTCCTTCAAGCAATTCAACTACACTGCCTTCGCCATTAGAAAATACACCAGACGATATATCTTCGTCATCTACAGATACATCTGTAACATTTAGAGACACATTTGTGACCGTAATATGTCCACCATTTTCAGCAACCAATGCATTACCTTTCCCCGTGACGGTTCCTCCCGTCATGCTGATGGTGGAGTTTGAACTATTTGCATAGAGTCCAACGTTATCAGATGATGTAATGTTTGCATTGTTGGTTAAAGTGATGGCGCTGCCGTTTTGAGCAGATATTGTTGTATTTCGTGCATGAAATGATCCTCCTGAGGCTGTTATTGTCGAGTGATCATCTGCAACTAAGGCATTGGTTGCTTGCATGACGGTTACATCTTTTAAAGTGACGATACTGTTTTGGTCTGCTATTACTCCCAAGCTCAGTGGCGCATCGTCTTTACCACTTGATATCGTCACACCTTCTAGTCTGTTTTCATTGCTGCTGCTTGAGAAGACAGCACCAACTAGAGAAGTTTTAATGGTTCCTCCAGTCATTTTTATTGCGCCACCATCGTTTGTTGTAAGTCCAATTTCACTATCACTAATCGTTGCCCCTTCAAGCAATTCAACTACACTGCCTTTGCCATTAGAAAATACACCAGATGACTTATCGCTATCATTTGTTTTTAGGGTTACATCTGCAACAGTAATATGGCCACCATTTTCAGCAACCAATGCATTACCTTTCCCCGTGACGGTTCCTCCCGTCATGCTGATGGAGGAGTTTGAACTGTTTGCATAGAGTCCAACGTTATCAGATGATGTAATGTTTGCATTGTTGGTTAAAGTGATGGCGCTGCCGTTTTGAGCAGATATTGTTGTATTTTGTGCATGAAATGATCCTCCCGAGATTGTTATTGTCGAATCATGATCTGCAAATATACCGGCTGCTGCTTGAGTCACTGTTACATCTTTTAAAGTGGCGGTACTTTTATCTGCTTTTATTCCAAAGTTCAGTGGCGCATCGTCTTTACCACTCGATATTGTCACATTTTCTAGTTTGTTTTCACGACTGTTACTGTTTAAGAATCCAGCACCAGCTGCAGAAGCTGTAATGGTTCCCCCAATCATCTTGATTGCGCCATCATTTTGTACTGCAAGCCCGATTGCACTACCACTAATTGTTGTCTTTCCAAGCAATTCAATTACACTATTTGCGCCATTAGAAAATACACCAGATGACTTATCGCTATCATTTGTTTTTAGGGTAACATCTGTAACAGTAATATGGCCACCATCTTCAGCAGCTAAAGCATTCCCTTTTCCCGTGACGTTTCCTTCTATCATTGTGATGGAGGAGTTTGAACCTTTTGCATAGAATCCAACATCACCAGATGATGTAATTTTTGCACCATTTGTTAAAGTGATAGCGCTGCCGTTTTGAGCAGATATTGTTGCACCTTTTGCATCAAATAATCCTCCCGAGATTGTTATTGTCGAATCATGATCTGCAAATATACCGGCAGCTGCTTGAATCACTGTTACATCTTTTAAAGTGACGGTACTTTTATCTGCTTTTATTCCAAAGTTCAGTGGCGCATCGTCTTTACCACTCGATATTGTCACATTTTCTAGTTTGTTTTCACGGCTGTTACTGTTTAAGAATCCAGCACCAGCTTTGGAAGCTGTAATGGTTCCCCCAGTCATCTTGATTACACCACCGTTTTGTGCTTGAAGCCCGACGGCACTATCACTAATCGTTGTCTTTCCAAGTAATTCAATCATGCTACCAAGGTCATCAGAAGCTACACCAAATCCATCACCATTTGTTTTTAGGGTGACATCTGTAACAGTAATATGGCCACCGTATGTTGTCGTTACTGCTTCCTCTTTCGCTGTGATGCTCCCTCCTGTCATTTCGATTATGGACTTTGAGCCTTCCGCATAGAGTCCAGCATCATTATATGATGTAATTTTTGCACCGCCAGTTAAAGTGATGTTGCCGCCGTTTTGAGCAAATATTGCTGCTTTTTCTGCATCAAATGATCCTCCTAAAACTTTTACTGTGGAATCATATGCATCTATGGCAGTTTGTGCTTGCGTCACTGTTACATTATTTAAAGTGACATTACTGTTAGTTGCCTTGATTCCATTGATTAGTGGCGCATCATCTTTCCCACTTGATGTCACTACATCTTTCAGTTCGTTTTCTTTGCTTTTGCTATCCAAAAAGAATGCACCAACTTTGGACGCTGTAATGCTTCCCCCAGTCATTGCGATTGCGCCACTTTCTTGTGTTTTCAACCCGATTGTAGCATCTTTGATCTTTGTATCAGACAATTCAATCACACTGTTTTCACCTTGAGACAAGGCGCCGAATCCACTCTCAATTTTAGTACCCTTATTAGATGCAGGATTATCCCCTTCTGTAGTAGGTGCACTTGTGGTATCTCCCTTTGCTGTTAGAGTACCACCCGTGACTTTAATATGACCACCGTCGTTTGTATACAATGCTGCGTCTTTTCCAGTTACGCTTCCTCCAGTCATTTTTATGGTGGTATTTTCATCATCGGCATGGAGTCCGTTACCATTAGATGAGGTAATGTTAGCACCGCCATCTACAGTAATGGTGGTGCCGCCCATAGCATATACGCCATCCATTTTACCCTCGAATGAACCTCCGGATACTATAACTTGAGAAACGTCATCCGCAAGTATACCAGTTTCTGCTTGCTTAACTGTTACATTTTCTAAAGTAATTAAACTTTCGTTGTTTATTTCTATTCCAAGGAGTGATGATGCTTCATTTTTATTATCTGATATCACTACGTTTTGCAGTATACTTCTACTATTCTTACTACCATCAATATAAACGCCAGTTTGAGAAGCTGTAATGTTCCCCCCGGTCAGGTTGATGTTAGCGCCGTCTTTTACAGAAATACCGAAACGAACATCAGAATCAGTGCCTTGAATATTTAAGCCATTTAATTCAAGCGCACTGTTAGCACCTTCAACTGTTACAACATATTTATCGCTACCTGTGTCTGTATTTGTGTTTTCATTTCCAGTTACAGTTACAGTACTGCCGGTGATTTTTCCTTTGTCTTTTACATAAATAGTCTCGTACGTTTTTCCGGATATATCTTTTTCTTCGTTGGCAACGCCAAGAGTTTCAGCATGTGCAGTGAACTGGATGTTGAATAGGATGATAGCAGCCGCAGCCGTGCATGATAAAAGGGATGTTTTATACACCAGTATTCTCCTTATGAGAGCCCCCAAATATTCATTTCCCCGCAAACTTCATAAGAAGAAGTGAAAATGGATAGTTGTTATTAATTTCGATAATTTTCTTTATTTGGTAAGACATTTTTGATTTTTTGTCAAAATTAAAAAATAAATAATATTAAATTTGTATGAATTTATATTTAACACACAATGTGCTTGTAATGATTTATATTATATAATTAAATTTATTGTAAATCTACATTATAGAAATTATAACTATTATTATTATACTTTACATAATTTATATTATTTTTTATAAAGTAATAATAGTATTTTATGTAGTATTGCTGCATTTTTATAGCTTATCAAAGTGAATGATGACGGTAATACTATAACACTGTTGCTAGCACTTTTGATTATTTATACCTTATTTATCATAATATTATAATATAATTGATCTTGATATCCAAAGGAGTTGGGCACTCTAGTATAAGAATATATTTTTTCTCCTGTTGGGGATATTTTAATAGTATACGACTAAGTTTTTATAAGCTGTTGATGTATCGATGACATTTGAAAGAGCCAGAGCCCAAGCTTATAAATCTTAATCAATTAAAGTTCTTGAAGTTGAAGGCTTGAAATCAACAGTGCTTTTATATCATCAAAGTGCACCTTCATTGAAGGATCATTGCTTTCGTTATTTCGAATTTTTGACATATTTTTGACAATAAAATCTAAAAAAATTGTCTCTGAGGAATTTTTTAATATAAAAAATATGTAACGTTTTTATGGTGATAGGTTTATGAGATATAAAGTTGAATTGGTAATCACCGTGATTGCTTTTACTCTCTCTGGTTGTTTTAATCTTGATTCTGAAAAAATAAAAAGAGACAAGAGGCTTCATCATGATGCATTCATGGATTGGTCTATGAAAGAAAAGTCTCTTACAAAAAATTATACTGCTATCATTATGGCTGATCCGCAACCGTGGCGTTTAAACTCTGGTGATGCCAATGGAATATCAAACAGAGAGCCATGGTTAAAGATAAATGAGCAGGTTGCTGGTGTGATAAAAGCGCACAAGGCTGCATTCCATATTGTCAATGGTGATCTGACGGAGTTTGGACAACAAAAAAACTATGATGATTATGAAAATGTTTATAAAACTCTTGGAGCACCTGTCTATGAGGGGCTAGGGAATCACGATTATGCCAATAATGTTGGTAATTGTACAAATCCTCAAGAATTCAGTTTTTACAAAGATGCTTGTGCTATAAGTGCAGTTTCAAGAATGGTATCGGAAATCAAAAAATACCGTAGTCAATTATCGCATTTCAATGCAGATGTTACTGAAAGCTTGGTTCCCATTTCGGGTGGAAATATTCGCTCGATAAGGGGGAGTTTGAGTTATTCTTGGGATTATGGAGATGTTCACTATGTGCAGCTTCACAATTATCCAAGCTATACGGTTGGTTTGAAGGGGCAGTCTACAGAAGTGCAAATCAATAAATCTTTAGATTGGCTTAGGAACGATTTAGCTGCTGCTGATGCAAGAGGTAAAGTGACAATCATTAATTTTCATGATGCGCGTGCTGCTTCCATTGATGGTGAATCCTTTTTTATTCGTAAAAAGAATGCTAAAGATTTGTCGGTCTTTAAGTCAATTATTACCTCTCATAATGTTAAAGCAATCTTCGTGGGTCACACGCATTATCAGTCTTATTGCCGTGCGAAAAATGATAAGGTTTTTGGAAATATCCCTATATATACAGCTGGTGCGCTTTTTAATGGAGATTATTACCTCTTAGATGTGAAAGGCAAGACCATTCACGTTAAAGCCTATAATGGAGAAATAGGAAAACCGCTTTTAATTAAAGATCTTGGTGTTATAGGGAAAGACACTCAATTTTCGGCAAGTTGCAGTAAGTTATAATAGGATTTGTTTCTTTGTCTTAAAGCATGAGGGAAAAAACGTATTATATGTGCGGACTTGAAGAGCAGTGGGAGTGTCTAAATGTTACTTAGAAATAGAGTGAAAAATCAGACATATTTTTTTCAAAGCTGCTAAGATTTCAGGTTATACGCTATAAGTGCAATGGTTTAATGTGAACTGAGCTTTAATACAAAGCAGAATAATGGTTTGTTATTCTATTTTTTCTTTTTAGGCTTTCATCTTTGAAGAAAGGGGAGTTTGTCAAGGGTGTGTTCATAATTTGCTAGCACTTGTTGTCCAGAATCATCAAGAAGGCTGTTTTTATTAATTTGTTGCGGTATAATTATTAAGTTATGCCCTTTATTAGAGCTTATAATATCTACTCATGGGCAACACTTTTCTTTTTCATAAGAAAAGCTTTTTATTTTGATCAATTTTTTACTTATAATCTTCAAACAATTGATGTTTTGTGATGCTGTATAATTTCTCTTGATTAATCGTATGAACTTTTAGTTGTATTACAATTTTATCTTCTTCTTTTATACGTAAGTAAATCGTTACAATAATATGATACAAATATTGGAGTCTGTTTATAGCTGTTATGGTCTCATGCAATTATCCTTAGATGACTCTCACGTGTCTTGGCAGTTTTATCTTTGCTTTGAGAGAGGTGTAAAAAGGGGATTTTAAGAAGTTTCAGTTTAGAAAGAGTTTTTTTGCCCGCGAAAAGCTCTCTGATGCTGCCAAGGCAAGTATGGAACAAGCGGGCGAAGATCTGGCTAATTCGATTGTCGATGGTTTTATGGGCACCATCTCACAACTGACAGATTTTTGTAAATCTTTGCCCCATCGCATGAAGGGGTGGATTGGGTCGATTGATGTTAAGAGAGTTTTTGCCAAGTTTTTTGGGGGGCAAAACGCCAATCCAGCCCATAGCACAATTTGCGGGGGCGGGGCGTGCAAATTCCCCTTTCACAGAAGCAAAAGGCAAAGAGCGCTCCACCATCACACACAATCAAAATGTCACAGTGCATGTCAATGGCGCCCGTGATCCTGTTGTCACTGGTCGTGCGGTTGGCCCATGCCATTCAACGGGCACGCGCTAATGCCCTGCATGGCGGGACAGAATGATACGGGTTACAGAATAAGGGAAAAGACGGCGTGCTGGAAAGAACACAATGAGGGGAGGGATGAAGTGCTAGGAGTGCGCAATGGTAGGAGAGATGCAATGATACGTTTCGAAAGAGATTACGTGCTGGAAGGGATACAATCAATGGGAGGGAGTCTATGAGAGATCCTTTGATGATGTTAGGACCGCATCAATTTTATGTGGAGTGGCTGAATTTCCAATCTTTTGAAGAAGAGTTTTCTGCCTCATGGGTTTGTATGGAGCGTTTTGGCAAGGCACCCAGTTTGCAATTTACCGGCTATGGCAATGATGCAAAAACCATTCATGGGGTTTGGTTTCCAGAAGAATTAGGGGACTGGGTAGCGATAGATGCCATCACTACAACTATTCGAAGAGCAAAGCCGGTCCAGATGCTTCGTTGGATTAATGATACCACCTATAGTGTCCTTCTCCATGGACCCGTAGTAATCACCACGATCAATAAAGACCACGACTATATCAGTCTTTCTGGTCAATCCCAACGCATCCGCTATTCCATTACGCTCTTGCCCTTTTTTAATGGCGGAAAACCACAAGGACAATACCAAGAGAGACAATATCAAATGGGGTATTACCAAGAGGAACCTACCCCATGAAGATACCCAAAAAGCGCGTTATTGTAGAGCTAGAGGATATGAGC
>NZ_JBHIOD010000050.1:0-354 GCF_042195355.1 Bartonella sp. CL266QHHD | reverse complement strand
GGATTAATGCGTACACACCCTTTTATTGTGGTCAAGGTGGGAGACAAACCTGTTCATGAGGTTTTTTACCAGCGTCTTTTAACCGCAACGATTACGGACCATGCCGAGAATGAAGCCGATACATTTGAAGCAGAGTTTGACGATAGTGGCAATGATTTAGAGGTTCCCTCAAGCAACAGCACTCTGCAAGTGATTTTTGGCTATGAGAACAGCATCAGTGCATTTATGGGGTGTTTTGTTGTCGAATCGGTTGTAAGTTGTGGTGGCAGTGATGGAGAGATCTTGCGCCTTTGTGGCAAAAGTGCCTCGATGCGTAAAGAGCTCAAAGAACAGGTGAGTGAACATTTTGACCAC
>NZ_JBHIOD010000049.1:0-1277 GCF_042195355.1 Bartonella sp. CL266QHHD | reverse complement strand
AATATTGTCTTGAGCGCCGATGATGCGCTCACTGTAGGCGCTGGACATTATAGCGCCGGCGGCTCTCTTTTGGTGGAAGCAGCAGAGCTTACATCACGCGCGCGCTTAGTGGCAGAGCAAAAAATTGACCTTTATGCGCATCACGGTGCCCTGATCCAAGAAGGCACTGTCTGGTCTAATGGGAAGATAACGCTAGATGCCCATGGTGCCCTCAATCACACGGGTGATATTGTCAGTATGCAGCAGGTTGCATTGACAGCGGGGGGCATGCTCACAACCGGTCAAGAGAGTACGATTTTAAGTTATGATGTGGTTTTAAGTGCTGATGCTTTAACCCAAGCAGGGACTGTGGAAGCCCAAGAGGGAGCATTAACCCTTCAAGTGCGTGATGGGGTTATCAATAGCGGCACAATGCGTGGTGAGAGTGTCGATGCTCATATTGGTGCATTTACCAATCAAGGGACGTTTATTGCAACCGATGATTTGCATTTGATGGTAAGCGCACAAGAAGGCGCCGATCCGCAACAAGCCTTTCTGAAGAATACATCCGAAGGGGTCCTTCAAAGTGGTGGTGTTTTTGTTGTGATCGCAGGGCAATTAGACAATGCCGGTGTGCTTGGCTCCAGTGGTGAGAATGTTGCCCTTAATGTGGCAGGAAATGTCAGCAATAGTGGGCTGATTTACGCCAAAAAATCTATGGATCTATTCAGTGATGGTAATCTGAGCAATACACAGGGCAGAATTATTGCTGAAGAGGCTCTCAGCATTGGTGGGCTGAAAGAGATACGTGCTGGTCATATAAACAATGAGGCTGGTCTTCTCAGTGCTTTAGCCGGTGAGATGAAGATTGTTGCAACGTCTTTTGTCAATAAAAGCGCTGAAACGACAAATTCAGACCAACAAAACGCTNTGCTTTAGCCGGTGAGATGAAGATTGTTGCAACGTCTTTTGTCAATAAAAGCGCTGAAACGACAAATTCAGACCAACAAAACGCTACACATGATGAAGGTGCGCATGTTTTAGCCCGGGATGGTTTGCGCATTGATGTGGGCAGTTTTGAGAATGTTGATGGTCTCATTTCTACGCAAGGGGCAGTTAATATTGTTGCTGATAGTGTGATCCAAGCAGGGCACATAGAGATTGAGCGTGGTGACCTTCAACTGACCAGCCACGGTGATTTAAGCAATAGTGGCACAATAGAAAGCAATGATACCATTGCTTTGCATGCGCAAACAAATCTCAGCCAAACGGGGCGCATTGTCTCTAAAAAGCGGATA
>NZ_JBHIOD010000048.1:0-21822 GCF_042195355.1 Bartonella sp. CL266QHHD | reverse complement strand
TCCCATGTCAATTCGATTTCAGAAATCAGTTTCTTTTGTTTTCTGGCAATATATTTCATTGCTGTCTCTAACTGATCTTCTGCGCCAAATTCACGACGGTTTTGGATTTCTTCTGATTTCACCGTATCACTTTTGGCAATCCGTGTTGTTTTGAAAAACCGAAGATTACGACCCTCTCTATCACCTTCTGTCAAAGGTGCGCCACGTTCACTGGTTTGAATAAGCGAAAATGTATTATCACGCCGTTCAATCCCAACCACTGTGGTACTGGTTTCAACTTCTTCAAAGAGATTAAGAGAACTTACAAGACCAGGTTGAAACTCATAGTTTTCGATGGCTTTCATCATTGTGATGCTTGAGAAAGCATCATGTTTAAAAAAATTCATATCCATGTGCGCATTCTCCTATCGCAATAGAATGTTGTTATGGTCTTCTAAAGATTGAATGGCTGCTTTCTTTTTCTCATCCGTGATGGCATCTGGCCATAGCAGTTCAGAAGCTTTCACTGTGCATAAGCGTGCTGTAATCACAGCGCGTTGATCGGCGCCTGTTGCGTCAACAGTAGCAAAAGAAATCCCTGCCGGTGTTTGACTGCCATCTGTTGCTGCTGGATTAAGGGGGACATAGTGTTCCGTTGTGGTTATCTTTCCCATGACAGTTCCCGCTTCAATGAATGCTCCTGATGCAAACACCACTTCTTCGTTTGACATATCGGGGTCGTAGGGTCCAAGATAAGCGCCATTGCGTACGTCGTCATAAATAATATTCGTCATTTCACTGCCCTCCAAGCTGCTTCCCATTTTGTATGAATCTTTGCCTTGCTCGTCCCATCACTATGAGGGGTATAAGGCGAGACTTTTAAAGACGCGCTTTGAGAGCTAGCAGCCGTCAACACACACTGGCGTGCTTTCTCGATACTCATACCTTTTTGAATAGCTTTTGCTGCGTCAAAAGAAACGCCTAAGTGCTTTGCTTGCCTTTCAAGGGTTGTTAGTGCTTTTGCGCGCTTTCTTTCTTTTTCAAGAGCAGCTTTTATGTTTTCCTGCTTGTCTTCGTTGTCTTCGTCCTCTTCGTCTTCTTCATCGTCGAAGTCTTCGGCGTTTTTGTCTATGTCGCTATCGTCTTCGTCCTCTTCCTCGTCATTGATGATGTCGACAATCTTTTCGTCATCCTCTTCTTCAGCGCGGTATTGTGTGCGTGCCATGTGTTTTGTCCTTCTTTTGTTGTTGATGTTGGGTTTTGTGATATGGAATCCGTTAAGGCTTCCAAAGCTTGCGCAAGGGTGCCTTGCACATCTGCTAATCCAAGCGTGATCGCTTGGGTGCCTATAAAAGTTTCTGCTTTTGTGTCACGAATTGCAGCAGCATTTAAGCGTCTGTTTTGCGCCACCAAATCGACAAACATCTCGTAGAGCAGGGCGCAATCGGCTTGCATTTTTATCTGTGCTGTATCGCTCAAGGGTTCGTGAGGGTTGCCATGGGTTTTGTGATCACCTTCAAAGACAAAGGTCCATTTATACCCGTGTTTTTCATCTGCACGGGACTGGTCAAGATGAGCACAAACAACTCCAATCGAGCCTACAACACCCGTGCGAGCAACCCATATTTGAGAAGCAGAGCAGGCAATGGCATAAGCTGCAGAACAGGCAAACTCATTGGCATGTGCCCAAATGGGTTTATTGTATTGTTTTGAGAGTGTTTGAAACTCTTCAACCAAATCAAAGACACCACCGGCTTCTCCACCGCCGCTGTCAATATCAAGTAAGACAGCACGAACATCAGGTTGTGCAATGGCTTCACGAAAAGAAGCGCTTAAACCTTCATAAGAGGTTAGCCCCGATAAAGCCCCAAGCCATGCACCACGGCGCACAAGCGTGCCATGAACCGGTATTATGGCAACATTGTTTTGTACTACATAAGTTTCAGGGGGTCTTAAAGCCGTTGTATCCCCTTGCGCAAAAGCCCCAGGGGCAAACTTTTCTCCCTCAAAAAGACGCGGTGCAAGAGCATTCAAAATGACATCAAGTTTTGTCGAGGCAAGCATATGTGGAACCCCAAAAAGCCGTGATGCCAAGAACGGCATATCAAGATTATTCACCATTTTTATGTGCCTCACTGCCTTGGTTACTTTCATAAGTCTCAGAAGGTTCTGAATCTGCTGTATCAATCGCTTGATTTTCACCAGAAGGCGCTGCCATATCCGTGTCAAAAGATAAGCCGCGCGCACGAGCGTCTGTGTGCTCTTCTTCAAGTTCGGCATGAATGCTGTCGATATCAAAGCCGCGCTCGGCAAGTGCCATGCGTCGTGTTTTCAAGCCTGCACGAATTTCTTCTTTTTCCGCTGAGATATCCTTGTTTGGATCAATCATTTCAAGCGGGGGTGCAAAGCTTTCACATTGAAGCCATGGCAAGGAATTTTCTTCCCACCCTGGCAAATTGACGCATCCAGCAAGCACTGCCATTTCAACAAAACGCTCCCAAACAATGCGGTTAAACTGAAAGGCAATAATATGTTCACGCCATTGTTTGACGTGCCGTCTAAACTGAATGATGGAGGTGCGTACATTTGAAAAATTCCCCCGCGTAACGTCTCCAGTCACAACGGCATAAGGCATATTAAGTGCTGCACAAATTTTCAAGATATTGCGAAATTGAAAAGCCTCATAAGAGCCACCAACCTCAACAGGATTTGAGAATGTAACTTCTTTATTCTCTCCTAAATAAAGAGATGCACCGGGCGCAATGACAGGTGCTTTGTATTCTTCTTCAACGTTGTTTTTATCACGATTATCGGATAATTTTTCGACGTTTGGTGAATTGTCCTTGACAAACGCCGCGAAAAGAGCCGCCGTCCTTTTTCTATCGAGTTCTGCGTCGTCATAGGATTCGAGTTGAAAGATCTTTGTCATACAGCGCGTTATTTTGGGAGAACCGCGCAATTGTCCTGCGATACGGCGCTCTTTGATGTGCAGGATCATTTCAGCGGGGACACGCACGCGCTCTTGGCTCTCAAATGCCATATTTGCAGGGACATCATCATAGGGGTGATGTTCCCAGAAATGATAAGCAACGCGCTTGCCACTGGCATTAAATTCAATTCCCATACGAATGTAATTGCCTTCAATCTCAGCCGGTCCATTGTAGGAAAGGTCCAACATTTCCGTGGGATAAACTTGTAATTGAAGCGGTACACCAGAGCGTCCGTAGAGATCAACATAATGCAATCTTACAAAGCACTCTCCGGTTAAAAAGACCTCTCGTGCAATGGTTGCTTGCAGCCCATAAAAGCTGGTATCTTCATCATAATCTGCTTCATCAACCCATTGCCACCATAAGTCTAAAAGCTTTTTCTTTTCTTCTTGAAAGCCTTCAATACGAGGATAAGGTTTAATCCCATCACTTACAGCCGCAGAGACCCATTCCTCCGTTGCAGAACCATAAAGAGCTTCATTGTCATAAAGCCATCTTGAACGGGCAACAATGGTATCACCGCATTCTTCAATCGCTTTATTGATATGTTTTTTTGCGGGGTCAAAACCACCCATACGGCGGCTTTTGCTTGCCGCTTCAAAATGGGGATTGTGTTGACGAGAAATTGTAAAAAAGCCCGTGAGTTTATTGAAAAAACCAGCCATTAATAGCCTCGTGATATATTAAAATAGAAAACGCGTGAACGCTTGCGTCCTTCAAGGTTGGCTATTTGTGTGTTCAGCATCTCAAGCGCTCTGCGCAGTTCCTCAACAGAACGGTTGCTGACTTGCTTATCGCCATGGCGCACCGATTGTGCTCCCGAATAAAGAGCTTCTTCAATTTGTTCACGCCGCTTTTTTAAACTTTCCAGTCTGTCAGTTTTGCTGTTTACTTGGTTCAAGTCTGTATCCATAAATTACCTCCAATCCCCTTGCATATAAGGATTCATCACCGTTCTGGATTGTTTCCTTTGAGGTTGTGCTGTCTGAGATCTTCTTGGAGAAGGAGAGGGCACATGTTCTGATGTTGGCTGCTCTAAAGAGCCTTCAATTTTAAGTTTTTCCAGACGCTCTTCTAAGATATCGACTTCTCGATTAAGGTTTATTCCTGCCGAAATCAGACCTTGTAAAGCAGCATAAGCATAGACCCTACAGTCCAAGGCTTCGTTTCTTGCCTTTTCACTTTTTTGCCATTCAATACGCTTGAAGCCTTTAAAATATTTGATGACTTTTCTTTCAGCGGTCAGTTGGTCAAAATATTCCCGATCAAGGTTTTTGTGAAAGTGTGTTGCACCAGCACCCGATGCTTCAGGTCCCGATTTTTTAAACCGTGCCGTGATAATATCTTTTGCTGCATCAACCCCAACAATATAGAGATTAATCTGTCCTTTGTTGTTTCTACTTGGACGGCGTGGCCATACCGCACGCCATCCCGCTTGCCCCTTAATTCCCCAGATACGTCGTCCCTCACGGGGGCGCACGTAATTATAAACCGCTTGTGTGTGTCCACCACCGGTATCAATACAAGCAGCTGTTATCCTAATTCCCTCTTTATAGCCTGTATGTGGCCAGCGTTTTGTAAGGTATTCATCCAGCTGGTCCCATACTTCAAAAGAAGAGGGATCACCAAGGATAACTTGATAATCAATATGCCAACTTTCTTCACTGCGTCCCCATCCAACCACTTCAAGTTCTAAGCGGTCATTTTGCACATCAATACCCGCTGTCAACAACACGGCTTGTTCTGGTGCAAGGGGATAATCTTCGCGTTTTGCATAGAGGCTATCTGGGTCAACAACTTCGCCTGTTCTGTCCTCCCATGGCTCTCCAAGCACTGTATTGACAAAAGGCTGTAGAAGAGCTGGATCATCCTTGGCATTTAAAAACTCTCTTGCGCATTCCCCCCAAGTAAGCCAAGGGGAATAGAGTGCCGAAATATGATAAGAACGCAAATTGGGTCTGCTTGATTCACTGGTTGGTACCCAACATGCTCCTCGTTCTTCACACATGAGATCTGTTTTTCTGTGCTCGGCATGTTCATGGCCACAATGGGCACAAACAAACACAGCTTTTTCGGGGGCGCCTTTTGGCCACTTAATTTGTGACCAAACAATGGGCTGTAGAACACCACATGCATCACAAGGCACGTTGTAATATCGCTGGTCTCCTAGCACAAAATCCTTGGCAATACGGCTTGTGTCACGGTGGGTGGGTGTGGACAATTTAAAGATCTTTCGTTGTACAAAGGTTGAGGTACGCTTTTCAGCGATCATCACCGGATCACCTTCGTTATCCACACTGAGAGGATAACCATCCACTTCATCTAAAATCAGATAACGAATAGGCATGGAACGCAAACCAGCAGCACTGTTTGCCCCTGTAAGCATCAGTGCACCACCATCAAACTCTTTCGAAAACATTGTATTACCACTGTCGCGTGCCCGCGCTGGGGCAATGCGTTCGCTTAAAGCAGGGCTTGCCATAATCATAGGATCAAGCCGCGTCTTTGAAAGCTTTTTGGCTGTCTCAACCGTTGGCATCACATAAAGAGCAGGTCCTGGACTATAATGAATAGCATAACCGCAGAAATTTAATCCTGCCTCTGACATGCCAACTTGCGCCCCTTTCATGACAATAGTTGTTTCAATTGGTTTGTGAGAGGAAAGGTTATCCATGATTTCGCGCAAATAGGGGGTCCGCTTTGTTCTCCACAATCCAGGTTCAGCACTTGCTACCGTGCTAAGGTATCTATTCTTATCCGCCCATTGCGAAACCGTGTACGGTGGGTCCGGTTGTCTTGCATTATTGGCATGGGCGAAAAATTCTTCGACTGCATTGTCATCCATTATTCGTTTCTTGCAAGTTCTCTAACTCTGGAGAATGAGGATCATGAAAAGGCACTGGAATATTAACCGCCTCAAGCAAAGCGGTTCTCATAGTGTAATCAATAGCACCAATAAGGCTGGCTGCATCACATCCAACTTGTGCAGCAATGCTTGCACCAAAACGATGAGGAAAATTCAACATAGCATCACGGTGCGCTCTTCCAAACTCACGCGCTGCCTTTTTCATTTCTTCTCGATCAACAGTGGTTTCGCGCAATCGTTCAAGTGCAATCTTTTCGCTTTCAAGCGCAACTTGCATTCGCTCCAGTTTTATCTTGTATTCATTGGCTCCATCTGTAGAGGCTAGTTTGATCTTTGTCCGCGGTTGTCCATCAGGCGCTAAAAGTGAAGCAGGGCGCTTTGTTGGATTCTCATTCCAGATGGCTGTGGCAAGGGCTTCATTGACAGAACCATCTTCAAAAAGAGCCGTATCAAATTTACCTGTCTTAAATCGTGAAACAGCCGCATTATGTGAAACCCCCATCTTCTTCGCAAACGCACGAACCGATATCCCCTCACGATTCTTCTTATCCATAGTTGCTCCATTTTGAATGGTATATACGAATTATTGTACACTTTAATTATTGACAAGGTTTTATTTTTCGTGTACATAAAATATATGAAGATAGTGTGGGATGAACCAAAAAGAGCTTTAAACATTGTTAAACATAAGCTTGATTTTGCTGATGTTATTTACTTTGACTGGGAACATGCTCTTATTGATGCAACACATTCAAACCGCATGAAGGCTATTGGACATTTTGCGAATGGCACAACAGTTATTGTTTTTGCAAAGCTTGGCAATGAAGCGATATCCATTATCAGTTTTCGTCAAGCGAATAAAAAAGAAAGAGAGGTTTTCAATGACTATCAAAAAAACCTTTGAAGCAGGATGTGATTATACAAAAGAAGATTGGGACGCTGTGGATTCCCCACCACTAACAGATGAAGAACTTGCACGCTTAAAGCCAGCTAAAGATGTTTTACCACCTTCCTTTTTTAAATATGTAACAGAAGAACGCCGTAAACGTGGGCGTCCACCCGTTGAATCTCCCAAACAAGCGGTTACTCTACGCCTTGACCCAAACGTTATTGCTTCTTTTAAAAAACAAGGAAAAGACTGGCGAACACGTATGGGTGAAGTCTTAAAAAAAGCAAGTGGCAGCTAAACCAACCACCTCCCCATTTTGAGAACGGGGAGGGGAGATGTGTTTTAAATCTAAGCAGCTTTTACGACAGATCTTGCTAAAACGCGCTTAGCTTCTTTTGTAACTGATTTGTAATGATCAAGCTCTTTTTCGAGGTCATTTGCATCCAACAAACGCCTCATCATCAATCCTAAGATTTCTCCAATACCTGCAGGTTTTTTAAAACACTCATAAGAAAATAATTCATAATCAACAGCTTGGTTTCTCAGTTTCTTCTCACACTCAATAAAGTAACGGCGTGCTTGACGTCCTTTCTCGTTACGTTCAACCATGGAAAGCTCTTTTGCCATGTCTAGGGTGAGATGATATTCTTTACTTATAACATTTTTACGTTTCCCAATTTTGGGAAGCGTTAAAATATAGTCCTTTCCCTCTTCAAATGCATACTGATTAATGCGGTTCGTAATCCAAGTAGCAAAACGTTTTCCTATTGCCAAAAATGTATGTAATTCACGTGCATTCACTGTCTGAACGATATCACCATCAATCGTAGTCTGATGTAAGTCAATTAAATATTGTGCCATGATTTGGCTCCTATGTGCTTAAAGGTTTTCTATTGACACTCTAAAAGATGCCGGGTGCTAGAAAACACGGCACATAGCCCGTCGTTATGCTTTCCCCACAAGGGTATTGTATAGCATAACTACACCCGACAAAGTTATTATATGCGCCTAACATACAATGAGTCAAAGTCTTTAATGTGCGGAAGACTGATTATTTCGGCAACCAATCCGCTATGTGTTTAAGGTGTTTTCTAGGCACCTGATTCGAAAATAGACATTGACGCAACAATGTCAAGAATAAACATAATTTTTATCTAAAAATAATCGCATACTGTACAGTGTACATATTGAAATCATTATTTATCAATGAGTTAAATGTACAATGTACAGTCAATTTGAAAATTCTGTCGCTAGCGATAGTTCGCGCTCGTCCGCCCCGCAACGAAGCCAACCCGCTGGGAAGTACCTTTTGCATTGATTTTATTGTATTTTTTCTGGAAAAAGCGAAGCATAAGTGATAATCTGTTTTTAAAATTGCAATAAGAATATGTAATTCCTAAACTCATAAGGATATGGAATATATAGATAAAGCTTGAGAACATGATCTAGCCTTTCTTATTAGCAGCGTATTCTTGACGTTTAAGTTGTCTCTGTATGTTTTCAGTTAATCTTTCATTGGCATATTGTGCAATAGCACTTGCAATCTCTGGCTTGGACATCACTTTAGCAATTGAAGGTCCTTCTTGTTTTGCAATGGGGAATTGATCTCCATCCGCTCTTTGAAACACATTCCCATTCAGCTTTTTTAATTCAACACGCTTTGGAAAACTCCCACCTTTGATAAAAGCATGGGGTAAGATTTCTTTTTTTCCAAACATTTTGTATGTTACTCCGCGTTTTGTTTCTTTTGCTTTAAAAAATTTAAGAGGTATTGGTGTTCCAGAACCAATGATATCTGTCTCAAGAAACCTTGCTGTTGCCTTTTCTTTAATATAAACACCTCTTCTTATACGCTTTATTTGGGCTGATGAGATGTCTGCAACTTGCTTTTCAGTAAAGCGTTCAACTTGTTTTGCTGCAGTGTTTAGAGCATTACGCAGAGCCCAATTAAGGCGTGGTGCTTGAAGACTGGTGAAGGTATCCTTCACCTGTTGAAGATACCATTTTTGGTGGATGATTAACTTCAACTTCTAAGCCTTTTTTGGGGTAGGTGTTGATGACTTAGAAGCTTTAGATGCTTTTGGCTGTTCGAGTGGAATTTCCTCTGTCACTGGTTCAGACGATGTTTGTACGGCTTCTTGTTCTATCTGTTTAATTTGTTCAATTGCCTTATCTGTTTTTGCTGTTGTCTTGACGTCAACAAAAAGTTTTGCAGCATTGGCGCGCTTGAGACGTGCGTAGACTTGATTAGAAACTTCAACAAATGGATTATTGGGTGTTGATGGTTCAAAGCGAACAGTGCTTTTATTGTCTCCAACAACACACATTGGCTTAGTGATGACAGCTTTCATCATTGCTCCTTTTGCGTCATAATTAATGACATCATTAGTCAATTATTGATTTTTGTTATTTGAAAAATAGATTAGTCAGAATTACCCAGAAAACAGGGCTTTCTAGCCACGTTTCAAGATCACATTTTGCTGAATTTTTGGGGATATTTTTGAATTTTAGACACAATACGACTAGTGCAGTACCCTCACTAAATACGATTTTTTACACTATGTCAACAAAAAAATCATGATCTTGTATTTTTTTTATTTTTTTACCTAAATATGGTGTTTTAAAAGATGTCCTTTATTTTCCTTTAATGCAACATTTATGTTGTATTGAAACATTTTAGATGTTATATTATTATAATGAATAGTCAAGAATTGAAAAGATATCTTATAAAGCATGGTTGCAGTTTTACTTCAGGGAAGGGAGGGCATTTGCTTGTAAAGCGTGGTTCTAAAAAGTCCGTTTTACCTATGCATGGTACGCGAAAAGAATTAGGAACAGGATTAGTCCAGAAGATTCTTAAAGATCTTGACCTAAAATAAGCCAGGATATGGAGGTGTAAATGAAATATGCAATCAAATTTATCAAAGATGACAATGATACTCTTCTAGTCGTCTCTAAAGACTTTCAGGAATTTATTACTTATGGTAACGATGAAAAAGAAGCTTTGGAACAGGCTAAAAATGCACTTTTAACAGTCATTATGGGGCGTTTTCAAGATCGTGAACCTATTCCCTTTGGACATCGTGATATTGCCTATCCTTTTGTTGAAGTATCTTCATTGGTAACTTTAAAAATTGCAATACATAACGCTATGATTGAAAAAAACTTACGCAAAGCTGATCTCGTACGTCTTTTAAAACTTCATCCAATACAAATTGACCGATTGTTGGATTTAAACCACGCAACCAAATTAGATGCCTTAGAATCTACTCTCATTGCTCTTGGAAAAGAGGTTGCCATTAATATCCAAGACGCCGCTTGAAAACTACCGGTTTTGCGTAAAATGTTTATAAAGCGCATTAAGAGCAATGCGCAATGAAAGCACAAGGTGTGGTAGTGATTGATCTTCTATGACAAGATACTGTAATGCAGCATGAAGGTTATATTGACGGTGTAAATATTGAGCTTCTTGAACAACATTTTTTACAGCTAAAAGATGTTCTGTTGCTATCTGTACCCATTTCTCTCTTGCTCCGTTATCAGAAGTTGTAGGCATTTCATCATAAATTGCATTAGGCAATCCTTTTGCACATAGGTAATTGTTTTTCACTTCAAGATATTTTTGCGCAGCATCATATTGGTCTTGATTTATTTCGCCTTGCAAATAAAGCCGCCCAATATAGGTACCGGAAAGCGGATNGGTCTTGATTTATTTCGCCTTGCAAATAAAGCCGCCCAATATAGGTACCGGAAAGCGGATTTTTAGCCTCTTCTATGGTCAAGCCAAAGCGTTTGGCACGCATTTCAATTGCCAATTTATCCATGGGTTCATGCGGTGTTTTTGCTCGTGAGATGCGTCCATTTGGTTCTCTGATACATCCTTTAATCCGAGGACGACCGCGTTTTGCACGTTTTTTTCTTTTTGTCATATTTTTTTTCAATCAGAATGGGACGCTATCGTTAAGAGCCGTTCTATAATCTTGAGCACCTGAAGCGATAGCATAATTTTGAGAAGTAATAGGTGAAGGGGTAGGGGATGCCGATTGATCTTTCTTTGCATCAAGCAAATACAATTCACCTTTGAATTGTGGTAAGACAATCTCTGTTGTGTAACGGTCATGCCCATTTTTATCTTGCCATTTGCGTGTTTGTAATTTTCCTTCTACGTAAACTTTTGAACCTTTGTTTAGATACTGAAGTGCAATTTTTGCCAAATGTGGATTAAAAATCACAACTGAATGCCATTCAGTTTTTTCTACTTTTTGATGAGTATTTTTATCCGTATAGCTTTCAGAAGTTGCCATACGAAAATTGACTACTTCTGTTCCAGAATTCATTGTTTTGCTTTCGGGATCAGCACCAAGGCGCCCGATTAACGTCACTTTATTTAGCATATTTGTAGCCCCATTAGATTTGCAATTTATACATGAAAAATCTTAGCATAATTTGCATATTTATTCAATTATTTCAGTTTATTAATAACAGTTTTTTAAGTATTACATTATAATATTATTTGACAAATTATTCATCAAAAAAACATGTCACACAAATGGCATGGCTTTCTTATTTCTGCTTTTAACTTTTCAATAAATATCCTTTCATTAAGAGTCTGTATCAAACTTTTTTGTTCGATTTATTGTTGACTATCGAACCTTTTTGTGCGATATTCATTTTATGAAAAAAGGGGGAGGCTAAATGAAACGAGAAGCACTGCTTAGAGAATTACGTAAAGAAGCCAGAAAAAGAGGCATTCATTACAGTGAAGCTCCTGATGCAGGCAAAGGGTCACATTATTTGGTAACTTTTGGAGACAAGACAACCGTTATAAAATCTGGTGAATTGACCCCACTTTACGTGAAAATAATAAAAAAGCAGTTGGGGGTATGAGTTACTCTCTCAACGGCTTTAATTTTTCGTTTCAAAAGCATTTTGATCATGGCGAGGAGACCTAAACATGGAATACACGTATCAAGCAAAACTGGAATCTGATCCAGATGGTGGTTTTATTGTAACCTTTCCAGATGTACCAGAAGCAATAACAGCTGGAGAAAATAGAGCAGAGGCATTAGAGAATGCTGTTGAAGCTTTAGGGTTAGCATTACGGAGCTATCCTATGCGTGGTTTGCCTTTACCAATGCGACAACAGTATAAAGACCTTGTAGAGGTTACGGTAGATGCGTGGAATGCTCTTAAGCTCGCAGTGGTAGAAGCCTTTAATGAAGCGAATATCACAAAAACAGAATTGGCACATCGTTTGGGTAAAAAAGAAACAGAAGCAAGACGCATTCTTGATCCAAATTATCCAACTAAGCTTCAAACACTAGAGCAAGCACTGAGTGTTCTTGGCAAGCAAGTCGTTATTACAATCAAAAACGCGGCTTAACTTCCTCCCCACTTTTAAAATGGGGAGTTATGTTTTTAAATCTAAGCAGCTTTTACGACAGATCTTGCTAGAACCTGTTTTGCTTCTTTAATGAGGGCTTTATATTTTCTGTTCTCTTCATCTACTCTGAAGGCATCAAGAAGACGCATATGAATAGGACCTAAAAGATATAAAACTTTTTCGCCAGCGTTCATACCTTCCCAATAACTTGGCAAATCAAAGCGCGTATCACGGTCATAATCAACAGCTTGGTTTTTTAGTTTCTTTTCACACTCAATAAAGTAACGGCGTGCTTGACGTCCTTTCTCATTGCGTTCAACCATTGAGAGCTCTTTTGCCATGTCTAGAGTGAGATGATATTCTATTGCTGTAACAGCTCTAGATTTTGCGCTTCCCAATTTTGGGAACCGCAAATCTTGTGTTTTTATGAAGTCTTTACCTTCTTCAAATGTATATTGATTAATACGATCCGTAATCCAAGTAGCGAAACGTTTTCCTATTTCCATGAATGCGTGTAACTCACGAGCATTGACCGTTTGCACAATTTCTTGTTCAATAATTTTTTCTGATATTTTAATAAGAGTGTTCATAATATTGGTTCCTTTGTTTTAAAAGTTTAAGTATCCAGGGCTAAAACAACCGAACCAATTCAGTCCTTCACATCTTTAGGTTACCCTTGGACATACATGTGAAGACCCTGGACAAAATTTCTTATGATGGGCAACAGATCTTTCGGGATACTATTGAACCGATTGGTTACAGGTGTTTTAAGCCTGCTTCGTAACCTAATGGCTTTTAAAAATTTGTCAAGTTGTTCCTGATATGAGTTAGCATCTAATCATTGTTTTTTCAGAAGCTTCTGAAAATTTTTTGATCTCTCTGTTGATCTCGTCTATAAGAGGTTCGTAATTGAGAACGCTTTTCGGAATAGCACCACCGTAAACCCATGCTTTCACTTGCGCTTTGGTACTAAAATCCGCATTTTCTGGTGTGGTATAATACTGGCCGCCATCAAACTTTTCACACTCTCTTGTACCGTCTTCATATTCGTAGAGGTTGTAAAAATACTCCTCTGCTCCGTCCCCCCAAGGAACATAACCAACAGCTGTTGCAACCCACTTTTTTCGCATGGGTTGTTTACGGATTGTTAAGAATAAATGTTTAAAAATGAACATGCTTTAATCCTAATTTTACCAATTGGTCTATTTACCTCAAATTTGATCATACAGAGCGTTTTATATTGCAGATGTTGATTCTATCATAAAATCTTTAAATCGCTTTGTAAGGTGCTTTTTTGTCGATTTAAATGCATGTCTAATCGTAAAACGATCAGCACTTTTCACTAGTTTGCTGTGGACCAAAGCGTTTCATTATCCCACCAATGCCATTTAAAGTTTCTTCAAGCTCTTGCTTGTGAACAAGCGTTAGTGGTCTAAAATGCTCTTTCGCTGTTTTTTCTTTGAGTGTTTTCTCACATGTGTTTTCAATTGCTCTACGTACAGTTTCGGCTTTTGAAAGAAGGGTATTTTCTAGTGTCTGGCAATAAGTTAAAAGCTCTCCACAAGTTGGCATAAATGTTTTTGATATCCCAATTGCTTGACCAGTTACGATATCTTCGACGCCTTTTTTCAAAGCATATGCTGAAATCCGTTCCAGCATCATGCTATAGGATAGAACAACGGCTTTGGAATCTGTGTTCGCAGGGACTCTCATGCTTGAGAGTAGGAAAGAAGCTTGCTCAATTTGCTTAACTGAAGCTTTCACAGAGAGCAACGCTTGTAGAAGATTGCAAGCATCTAAGGTTTGCTCTTCCTCCTGTTTCGTCAATGTATTCCCAGCTTTCAGCGTCAATGGATACCCCGGACTGATCATTTCCATAATCTTCTCCAGATGAGAGATGATCTCTGAGTTCGTTGAAGCCTTCTGCAAGCTGTTCTGTGAAAGTTTTCTGAGTGAATTTTCCATGATAACCACCTAACCGTTTTTCCTGTTCTAATCTTGCTTTTTTCTTTGCTAGCGTTCCGATAGGGCTTGTGACCCAATTGTACCAAGTCCTTTGCCAATCTCGTTTGTTTGCATTTTTACCTGGGTTTGCTATCCAGTAATTTGTGAACCGTTCGGTTTCTAACAGCGCCTCATCATGGGTTAATCCTTGATCGATTGCGTATTGCAAATTAGGTTTGAAATCCTCTGGCAATCGACAACCGCGATTAGCTTGCGCTCGTTTTGCTTTTTTGGGAACGTTCTCTTGCTCGTGAATGGGAGGTTGGTTGTCTGATGAGGTTGTGATTTGCTCTGATGTGGTTTCAACAGCAGCAACCTCTGTTGGTTCGTCAACCAAATCGATTGTTGCTAAACTTTCAGAACCAATTTCTTTTTTTGCTAAAACGATAGTTTTAGTTTTTTTATTATATATGTTATTGTTATTGTTAATGGCATCATTAAGCATTTCTTGTGCATTGCTAAAATCCCCACAAGCATCATGCTTAGCATCCTTAAGCATACCGTTAGCATCATGCTTAGCATTTTTAGCATCTTGATCATCACTCATTGTTTTTGCTTTATGATGTTTTGCCCATTTTGCCTGCGCTGCTTTCTTTGCTCTCTCTGAAAACTTATTTAAATTTTCATTTGAGTTATTGAGTTCTTCTTCAACATCTAAACTCCACAAGCGTCCATCTTCTAAATAAATGATGTGTCCAGATCTAAATAAATAATTTAACGCCTTTTCAAATCTTTTTACTGAACAACAAGTAAAATGAGATAATATTCGTGCATCATTCAAAAGAGGCTCACGCGTGTGTAACATTCTTATCCGCAACTTCACATAAACATTGACTTCCATAGGTGGTAAATCAGAGAGTTTAAATAGCCACTGGTCTGTATTAAGTCTCGTCCAAGCCAATTTAGTTGACATATTTTACCTCCTTTTCTTCATTATTATTAAAGGTAAAATTATCTAGCTCTTCACTGAGGTTATTGAGTTCTTCTTCAACGCGCGTATTCCACAATCCATTATCTGTCTCAACAAGTTTATCATTCCTCATTAAGTATTCGACAATAGCTGCAAATTTTTTCTGCGAACAATGACAAACGCGTGCAAGCGTTTGAAAATCTGTTTTAAGTGGTTCTTTTTTTTCATACATGCAAACGAGAAGGGTTATATAAACCCCCCGTTGTTCAGATGTCATTCCATTTGTACCACTTATCCAGTCATACAAATGGAATCTTATCCATGGCATACCATTAGACATGCGCGCCTCCTTCTTTTATTAAATATAAAATTGCTAAAGCATCTGCTTCGTTGTCGTCTTTAGGCGTATGTCCTTTGGAACATATTGCCTTAATCATTTTTACTTTTGATGCGTTTCCTTTTCCTGTTGTTGCTTTCTTAATTGTGCCAACAGGAATGCCTTCATACGGTATCTGATGATGTTCACACCACGTCGTTAAGGTTGATAACAAGTCACCGTAAATATGCGCTGCATCAGTACTATTATGACGCCTCACTTCTTCAAAATACATCGCGTCAATGCTGCCTACTGTCTGTTTTATTTCTGATAGACATCTCTTAAAGCGTAAATAATGCATTCCACCGACTTCAAAATATCGGGGGTGGAAATTCATGACACCACTGATGATGTGACCATCCGCACCGCATATCGCCCAGCCTGTCTTAGTACCTAGATCAAGACAGAGAATCGTGTTAGTCATTTGCTATTCCATTAAAAATTATTTTTACAAAGCCGTTCAACGGTAATTATTTTCGAAATGGGGGGAAAGAATGTTAACGATATTTGAATACTTTTCTATAATCTCTATCACTGCTACAACTATTCATGCTGGTGTTTCAGTTTGGACAGGATACAGAAAAAACAAACAACGAGCTCTAGGACCTAAATTACAAATTAATTATACAAAAACACTAGCAAACGTACCTTACGATCCAAATGAAAATCCCACATTCAAAGTAGATTTAACCTCCTACAATCCCACAAAACAAGCAATTAAGATAAATAATATTTGGCTAGATCCCAAAAGTCCGTTTCAATTTGTCGAAGCCGTCTATCCCAATCCAAATCCCGGAATTATTAGAGAACCAAGCATCAATATTCCTATAAAACCTAAACACATCAACTTAATGCACCCTAAGTTAAAACCGGAACCAGAGAGCACATTTGATCTATTTAATGTCGAAAGTAAGAATGAACTTACAATTTTACTGACTATTCAAGCTATGCAACCAAATGTAGTAAATCCTATAAACATTATTTTAGAACACACTTCCTCTAACTATCCCAATAAAACACTTAAAGCTTTTTATTGCATTGGCTTTTTTCGTTTTTCAGAGACGCAAAGATTGAATTTTTTGGCTAAGATATCCAAGACAGAACGTGCTCTATATCGTTCCCTCATTCGCGATAAATAAAAAATGAAATAAATAGCTACACACTAAAAACAAGCTGTAAGACCTAAATCTTTAGTTATCTTAATTTCCTTCCTCTATCTATTGTTGTACCAGTGAAAAAATACAATTATATTCAAAACGATAACCGATATGGACAGTAATGATATTGCTAAACCGTAATCCATTTTTATTTCCTTTCTTCATATTGAAGCTTCGTCATTTCATTTTGTTCACATGGCTTCATGCAAACAGTGGAACCATTGACAAAAGCAGGCGTTGCTTTTTCTTGTATTGCAGTAGTAAAATTTTCTTGATACCAATCACTAGGACTTACATAATTATCCGTAATCTTTGCTATTTGCTTTATTATCCTAGGCTGAGGAAATCTCTTCTTATTTATGTAACGCGCTATTGATGTCTGTGTAACACCTATAGAGGCTGCAAACTCAGCGTAAGTAATATTATTCTTCAATAAATATGATTTTAGCTTAAACATTCCCAAATCATACCATAGCGGTATTTTTAATGCAAGAGATTTTTACCGTATTGGTATTTGAAAGATAAAATTTTTTTTATAGGATAAGAATCATGAATAACTTAAAATTTTTCAGAGAGAAAATGGGCTTAAGCTCTAAAAAGTTAGCTGAATTAGCAGGTACGAGTCAACCACAGATTTTTCGCTTAGAAAATGGTCATCGGAAATTAACAAAAGAATGGGCTATACGTTTAGCACCTCACTTATCCGTTACCCCTAAACAATTGATGTTTTCAGAACAGGAGACAAATAACTTAGATGCACAAATAGAAGATATGCTCGAACATCTAAGTTATGATAACAAAGTTAAACTTCTTGATCTTCTTTCTTCATTTTATCAAGAAAAGAAATAATAAATTTCTTTTTTTCATCCTCTGTTAATTTTTTCCAAAACGCTAATATTTTTTCATCAATCAATAGATTTTTATCCATTATTTCACCCCTTCCAAATATAAAATAAAAAAAATAACCATTTTGGTATTGACTCAACACTACCATAATGGTATAAACATCTCATAAACCACGCACAAACAATCGCCAAGAGGCGTTAGGGAGGAAAAATTATGGAAAATCCAATTCTTATAAATTCTGATGAAATTTTATTAGTTGTCTATGATGATGATCAAAACATTGGTCGGTCTGGACCACTGGATAAAAGCCAAATTCTAAGCATTGTTGATGAGGCAGATGATGCAATCCAAATCTTTCGCATCAATCCTTCTGAAAAGAACTGTGAAGATATTTCTGAAGAGATCGCAGAGGCATATGTAAAAGAAAATATTGAACGTCTCGATGAAGATAGTGAGGTTCATTACTTTATACGTGAAAGTGATGTTTACAATAGACTTTTAGACGAGATCGCAGACGAAAAATATAATGATGAGATTTACGGTACTTACGAACAACAACACCGTTTGCGTCCTTGTGATGTGCTTTAAAAATTCTAAAGGGCGCTTTTAAAAGCGCCTCCTTTCATTCATCAATCCCATCAACATGAGGTTCGTAATGGAAAAGCCTATTGCTATCCAGCACAATACAATCAAACACGAAACCGTTCAAACGGTCAACGCTCGTGAATTGCATGAATTTTTGGAAATTGGGAAAGATTTCTCTACTTGGATTAAGGACCGTATTCATCAATATGAATTTGAAGAGGGAACTGATTTCATAAAAACACAAGATTTGCGGTCCCCAAAATTGGGGAGCGCAAAATCTAGAGCTGTTACAGCTATAGACTATCACCTCACATTAGACATGGCAAAAGAGCTCGCCATGGTAGAGCGTAATGAAAAAGGTAAACAAGCCCGTCAATATTTTCTGAAATGCGAAAAAAAAGCAAATTCAAAAATCGATTATTCAAATCCTGAAACATTAGAAGATTTCTTAAGACATCTAAGACAGCAAATTAAGCACAATGACAATGTTGTCACAACGAACGGAGTGAAGCATGCATAATTTTATCACAACATCTGAAAGAAATTTTCAAAACACAACAGTTCAAACGATGTCTAGTCGTGAAATTGCAGAGTTATGCGGTAAGCAACATGCGCATATTATGCGTGATATTCGACAAATGTTAGGAGAATTATATCCTGAAGGGGGTCAATCCAAATTTGGATCCACCTATTTAGATAAACAGGGTAAGCCCCAGAACTGTTACAACCTCCCTAAGCGTGAATGCCTTATCTTAGTTTCCGGTTACAGCATGACATTACGTGCTAGGATTATAGACCGTTGGCAAGAATTGGAAAAGCAAGCAGTAATACCACAAATCGACTACTCAAGCCCTCAAGTTATGCTTGGTGTTTTAACGTATCTCAAAAATGAAAATGAACAAAAAGATAACATTATTGCAAATTTAAAACCAAAGGCAATGGCTCTTGAAAGCTTACAGCGCCATAATGGACTCTTCGGTCTTACAGAAGCCGCTAAAATACTCGAGATGCAACCAAAACAGTTCATTCTCTTCTTACAGAAAAAAGGTTGGGTTTACAGACGAGCAGCAGGTGGAAATTTGCTTCCTTATCAAGACAAAATCCAAAAGAAACTTATGGATTGTCCAACCATCACACTTCAAACCGCAAGTGGAATAGAAAAAGTCATTCCTTGCGCAAAAATCACAGCAAAAGGAATTGGTGTGCTGTCTCAAGAGCTTAAAAGACAAACCATGCATTAAGAGGAGGTTATTATGATAAAAAAGAAGTACGAACTTACTGATGAGAAAGCTGAGTTTAAAGGGGTAACTCTTCACCGTATCCGCGCTTTAAGAGACTTTGGAGTTATTAAAAAAGGTAATTTAGGCGGCTTTATAGAACATGAAAACAACCTATCGCATCATGGTAATTGCTGGGTAGGTGGTAATGCATTCGTCTTATCTTGTGCTTGCGTTTACGATAATGCTCAAGTTTATGATGATGCTGAAGTTTATGGTAGTGCACGAATTAAACATAATGCACATGTTTACGGTTTTGCCGAAGTTTATGGAATGGCAACAGTTTCCGGTAATGCACGTATTTATGGCGACGCAAAAATTTATCGTGATGCGGATATTGATGGCGATAACGTCATGTCCACTGGAGAAAAAGCATGGTGAAAAAATACGAATTGACTAATGAAACCACCGATATTGTAAGTTGCCATACATTGTACCGCATTCGTGCTTTAAGAGATTTTGATGATGTTAAGGCTGGGGACCTTGGGGGCTTTATAGAAAATGAAAGCAATCTCTCTCATGATGGCAATTGCTGGGTCTATGATAATGCTTGTGTTACTTGGGGTTCAAAAATTTATGACAATGCAAAAATTTATAATAACGCCCGAGTATATGGTGGTGGTCGCATTTTTGAAAACGCACAGATTTACGGAAATGCAATTGTTTATCCCAATGCAAGAGTTTATGGCGACGCAAAAATTTACGGAGATTCAGAGATCTGCGGAGAAAGCCGTATCACAACAAACGAGAAAAAATAAATCATGTATAAATATGGAATTAAACCTACCTTGTGTGCACAGTTAGTTGTGAGAAATACTCACAATCTAGGTGAACTTTGTATCACTATCTCTGGGTATAAAGACGAGCCTTATGTAGATACCATAATTTCTGAAGACATAATGCAGCCTATAAAATCCAAACTCTAACAACCAAACCAACTTTTAACACATGCGTGATTCACGCCACGGGTGAATTGCGCTCAAATAGGAGGAAATCAAGATGAGTGAACTAAGTACCACACAAATGGAATTAGTGGAAAAAACGAACGATTGTGAAATCAAACCTACAGCTATGGAGCTTATTTTAGAAAGAGCTTTAGAAAATGATGTCGATATGGATCGTCTCAAGCGTCTTCTTGAATTGCGAGAAAAGGAGATAGAACGACAAGAGTGTCAAAACTTTGTCCGTGATCTTTCTGCTATACAAGTGGAATATAAAAATATCGAACAAAATGCCATTAATACACATACTAAAAGCCTCTATACAACGCTTGATAAATATATTGATGCTATTAAAGAACCTCTTGCAAAACATCACTTTGCCTTGTTCTCTCGTATCAAAGACCAGAGTTCAAATGACATAACTGTAGAAATGACTTTAAAGCATATATCGGGCAATGAAATATCAACACAAGGAACATTTCCCATTGATGCTACGGGAAGCAAAAATAACACACAAGCGGTTGGTTCTACTATAAGCTACGCACGTAGATATCTCTTAGGCATGCTTCTTAATGTTGCAAGAAAAGAAGACGATACAGATGGAATAACACTTCTTGCGGGTATCTCTTCTGAACAGATGAATGAAATCAAAGAATTAATTAAAAAAACACAATCTGAAGAAAGTAGGCTTCTCTCTTTCATAGGAGTAAAAAATCTAAAAGATATGTCTTTTAAACAAGCACAAACCGCTTTGTTTGCTTTGAAAAAAAAGCAGCGAAAGCAAATGAATAAAGCACAACAAGAGCAATTAGATGCACCTATACAAGATATTGAATATGCACCAACTCAACAACAAACGGCGGTGTGAAATGGAACAAAGAACAGCACAATGGTTTCAGGCCCGCTTGGGAAAAGTCACCGCTTCAAACGTTTACAACCTACTGAGTAAAACAGCAAAGGGAATGCCGACAAACAAATATGAAGACTACAAAATCAAACTTATAACAGAACGTTTAACTGGTGAAGTAAGCCAATCTTATCCAACGCCGGCTATGCAATGGGGCATTGAACATGAAGAAGATGCCTTGAAAGAATATGCATTTATTTATGATACAGAGATCATAGAGTGTGGTTTCATACAACACCCCACAATCAAAATGGCTGGTGCTAGTCCTGATGGGTTTGTTGGTGATGACGGTTTAGTTGAAGTCAAATGTCCACAATCACCAAACCATTTACGCTTCTTTATAGATGACACTATAAAGCCTGAATATAGCGCGCAAATACAATTCCAAATGGCTTGTACGGGACGAAAATGGTGTGATTTTATCAGTTATGACCCACGTTTTACGAGGCAATCAACATACTTACGCATGAAAATCAAACGCATTCACCGTGATGAAGAACACATTGAACAGATTAATCAAGCGGTCGAAGCTTTTTTAGCAGAAATAGAACAAGAGATGCAAAAGATTTTGACAAAAGCCGCTTGACGTTATGGGGGTGCTCTCTCCTCCCAGCACCCCCACCCATTTACCAAGGAAATTAAACGTGTGTAACACCAAACATATTATCATACAGCCTGCTAAAGATGAGGAATTTTGTTTTTTTACCATTGG
>NZ_JBHIOD010000047.1:0-4569 GCF_042195355.1 Bartonella sp. CL266QHHD | reverse complement strand
GATGTGAATTCCATAAGTATTTTGTTCATCATCATATTCAAGGCTGGTTCCATCAGGGTATATCGTTCGGTGAATGCTGCCCTTATCGGCTGCTTGATTAGCATCGGTATGAAGTGAACCAACAATCACCCCTTGTGATAAATCTCCGGATGACGAGACAACAATCACTTGCTCTCCAACATCGCGCCCTTCATAAGAGCGTGTTTTACCGGCGCGGGCTTGTGTGTCTGGAATCCAGTCACTGACAAGATTGCCACTTTTTATCCGATAGCGTGCGTTTTTATGGTCGACATGGCTAATTTTTCCCACCACAACCATATTGGCCACACGTCTCTTTAGATCTGTGATTTCTTTATCGCGCCGCTCTAACATGAGTAACCTCGATTTTATGGTATTTATCTTTATTTCTCACGCCTGTTTCTGGTTCAAAGCTTAAGAAAGGTTCAACGATTCTTGCTGTTACACTGCCGTCTTCTTCATCCATGTTGGGGATATTTGTCACATAAATGACTTCAAAGGTTAAAATTGCACCATGGAGTGCTAAGGCGCCATTATCGCCAAAGGCAAAAGCAATATTTTGCAGGCGGCATGTCTCAACGGTATTGTTGAGATTGGGATTAGCGTAGAAAACCTCCTCAACTTCCCATGCTAATTGGTCAACAAAGCGTGCACCATCTTCACATGTCGCATAACATTCAACATCTAGCGTTAAAACACGCCGCCTTATTCCATAATCATAGCCATCTTCAATCGTTTCACTTTGTGTTGAGATATTAATTGCAGGCGTGTTCTCAACGGAAAAGTTGAAATCACGCATATTGAAAACATTGTCACCAGCTGCTGTTTTTGCTGCTTTAATCAACGCAACAAATGTTTCTCTTATCGTCTCTCTAGGATGCATGGGGGCTCCTGTTATTTAACATTTATCCTTTTCTTTATGTTGGTATCGTGTTATGATACGTAAAAGAACGAATAAAGGTGATTTGGTGATTGAATCTTTTGCTGATAAGCGGTGTAAAGATCTTTTAGAAGGCAATCCGCCCAGAGGCTTGCCCACCACTCTAGTGCGTATAGCCCAAAGAAAATTGTTTATGCTCGATAAAGCAGTTGATCTTAAAGATTTGCGTAGTCCTCCGGGAAATCGCCTAGAAGCATTGAAAGGAGAGCGTAAAGGTCAATATTCTATCCGTATTAATGACCAGTTTCGTATTTGTTTTGAATGGCGCTCTAATGGCGCCTATGAAGTTGAAATCGTAGATTATCATTGATCTGTAGGAGGTCGAGATGAAAAATTATATAGCGATTCATCCCGGAGAAATTTTACGAGAGGAATATTTAAAAGAATATGCTCTCTCTGCTTATGCTCTTGCAAAAGCATTAAATGTTCCACGCACGAGAATAGAACGTATTGTTGCTGAAAATAGTCCAGTGACTCCCGATACAGCACTAAGATTAGCCTATTTTTTTGATACTACTGCTGAATTTTGGCTTAACATGCAAGCTGCTTATGACGTTAGTATATTACAAACTGAAAAAGCAGACGAATTTGCCAAAATCAATAAATTTGAATGTAGGGTTTAACCACTCCCCATTTTAAGAACAGGGAGGGGAGTTGTGTTTTTAAGTTAAGCAGCTTTTACAACAGGACTTTCCAAAGTAGGAGCATAAGCTTGCAATAACGGATTCATGCTATGCGGTAGTTCTGAAGTTCCAAAACCTGTAAGAACTGCAAGAATCTTTGTAATATTCGGCACCTCATCTTGAAGTTTTAAAATCAAAGCTTTTTCTATTGCATCCATGGTCTCAATGAGAGCATTAAAAGCTTTATCTTCGACATCATCACGATCAGAAAATTAAAACAATGCCATCCATAAATCGCACAAAAAATCGATACTGGTATTCATTGCCCCCCCCAAAAGATTTGCTCTCTTAAACATGCTAATCCTCTGGATGTGATTTTCGTTGAAGGCAGCACCTTTACTGTACCATCCGGTCTTTGAATAGTAATAGCAGGACAATCCATAAATCCTTTCTTGATCTTGTCCTGATAAGGTAACAGAGGCGCCCCTGGAGCCCGTCGATACACCCAATCATGTTTACGCAAGTAATCAGTTAAGTCCTTAGGTCGTACCTCTAACATCTTTTCTGCTTCAATAAGACCAAACAAACCATCAGAGCGTTTTAAACCATCAAGTGCTTCTGCTTTTGGTGCTAATTCAGCAATAACATGATCTTTCTGCTCTATTTGATTTTGTAGGTGATTCAAGACACCAAGTAATGCTTCAGGTTTGGAGTAGTCAACTTGTGGTGTCACTACTTGTTTCAAAAGCCGTTCACATTTGTTAAAGTATTGACGTGCTTCATGCCCTTTATCATTACGCTCTATCATCGAAAGATGTTTAGCTATGTCTAACGTAATGTGGTATTATTTTACCTTTCCACCGCTTACTAAATTTTTAGTAAGCGTTATAAAGTTTATATTTTCCTGAAATTTACATTCTTTAATGCGATTTTTAATCCAATTTCTAAATTCAGACTTTATTTCCAAAAACGCATGCAAATCACGCGCGTTAACAGTTTGAATTGTTTCTTGGCCAATAGTTTGTTCTTTAATTTCTATAGAGTATTCATAATGAACTCCTTACTACTTAGATGTTTTTCATTGACTCTTTAATTAGAAAGTGCTGGGTGCTCAAAAACACGGTAGTAAGTCCATCGTTATGCTTTCCTATGAAGGTGTTTTATAGCATAACCACACCCCACAAGATCACTATATGCGAGTAACATACAATGAGTCAAAGCCTTTAATGTGCGAAAATAAACTATCTCGGTAGCTTATCCGCTTAGTATTTAAGGTGTTCGTTAGGTTCCTGTTTCGATTATTCATACTCCTGTAATAATATCACTTTTTTCTAAAAATCATAAGCACATATTTACTTTATTTGTCGACTCACTTTAGATTTTCCAGCTTAGTTTTTTATTTATAGTGGAGGGGACAATAATGCTCGACATACTTAATACAATTGCGATGATCGTATGTTTGTTGTCGTTACCGGTGATGGTTGTCGGACTTGTTTTAGTGTGTATAAAAAAATGGCGTAAAAATGGATTGAAAACCCTTGGTATTGGAGTCTTATTATTTCTCGGCTCTGCAATATTAGGTGCGTTTTTTTTTCACAAAATCAAACCAGATCAAGTTGCGTACAATAATGAAATTTTTTCCTCCTCCTCGACTTTATTAATAGATGTTGCTACTCAAAATGAAAGCGTGACAAAGGCACTACCTGAGAATACTGATAAGCAAAGTATCCATGTTCAAGATAAAAAGTCAGACGAAAATGATGGTCTAGGTTTTTGGGGATGGTTCAGGTTAATTTTCTTTGCATTTATTGCATTGTCTATTTTTGTTCATTGGCAAGATAAACGCAACAAACGTTTTAAAGAAAAAGTTTCAGAGCAGGTTTTAATGCCTCCCCCCCATATCCATCCTTCTTCTGATTTATCAGTTGTTAATAAAATGTCGCCGGAACTTGAAAAAAAACGGTTAGAAAAGAGGGTACAGATCGTTCTCCTTTGTGCTCTACTGATTGGAGGCATTGTGGTAACAGTAACTATTACGCCGTGGTTATTAGTACCCATTTTTATTGTTTTAATTTTTGTTATTATTGCCTATCGTGAGACAAAAAAGGAAAAAAGCTTTGAGCAAGAAGTTGCTCTGTGGCAATCAGATATTCCTCCCTCTAATTTTGAGGAAGCATGTGAAATGTTTCAAGAACTTGACGCAAGTGAATATGATTATCGTTTAGTACAAAATGAAAAACTGTTGGGAGTTCAAGAACGCGTTACCTTTGATATTGGCGAAAAGAATCCAATTTTAGGACGTCTTTTAGTAACAAATCAAGCTATTGTATTTGAAAGCCCTGAAGATAATGAAAGGACTACTTGGGCAAGAATTGCATCAGTAACTATAACATACCAAGAATGTCACATCAGTCACCGTACCGGCGCACCATGGAATTATCGATTTAGTGCTATTCCAAATCCAAGGTTTGCAGCAGTAATCCGAGTTCTTGGGCAGCCTTATTGATTTTTAAACACACCAAATAAAGATGCCTCATTGTTTTATCTCCCGCAAGATAAGCTTATACATACCGGATTCTGAGGCTTGGACATCTGTGATCACGAAGTGCTCTTGAGAAGAGGGAGCTTTGCTGTTTTCAGGGGAAATGATTACAACACTATCTTGAGGGTTTGGTGGTATTCCGCCGATATCATTGATACAAAGATCAAGTTCCTTTCTTGCAATTGTGGTAGAGATTCTGCCACCGGCGTCCGATTCTGAATGCTTAATGCCGTAAATCGCTGTGATACGAAAAGATTGCTGGTTGTCTTTTCGCGTGTAGATGATGGGCTGCCCAAAAGTGTTGCGTACATCTTTAACCATTTGGTTTAGCAGCCCGTGCCATCGCATGTTATTTCGCTCCAATCACTGCTTTAAACAGCATTTCAGGGCGTGTACAGATGTAAAGCGGATAGCTATAGACCTCCGGTTTTACCCATGCATTACGG
>NZ_JBHIOD010000046.1:0-103247 GCF_042195355.1 Bartonella sp. CL266QHHD | reverse complement strand
TCTCAACAATCTCACCAACAGTTTTGTGATCAAAATGCTCACTCACCTGTTCTTTGAGCTCTTTACGCATCGAGGCGCTTTTGCCACAAAGGCGCAAGATCTCTCCATCACTGCCACCACAACTTACAACCGACTCGACAACAAAACACCCCATAAATGCACTGATGCTGTTCTCATAGCCAAAGATCACCTGTAGCGCACTATTGCTTGAGGGAACCTCTAAATCATTACCACTATCATCAAACTCTGCTTCAAATGTATCGGCTTCATTACCGGCATGGTCCGTAATCGTTGCGGTTAAAAGACGCTGGTAAAAAACCTCATGAACAGGTTTGTCTCCCACCTTGACCACAATAAAAGGGTGTGTACGCATTAATCCCATAACCGCTTCACCATGCTGTTCTTTTCTTGGCTAACAAATTCAGGCAGAATGACCTTTAAGCCCCGCGGTAAAAACACACCATATTTGGCAATCTCTGGATTAGCTTCCAGTGTGGCTTCTAAATAGCCTTTGAGTAAACCAGCTTGCCTCCGGTCTCTGAACACTGCCATGACATGGTGAAAGCAAAGGAGATCGAGGCTCATATCCTCTAGCTCTACAATAACATGCTTTTCTGGTATCTTCATAGAGTTTGTCCCACTTGGATTTGTCCCTCTTGGTATTGTCCTTGTGGTTTTCCGCCATTAAAAAAGGGAAAGAGCGTAATGGAATAGCGGATGCGTTGGGATTGACCAGAACGACTGATATAGTCATGGTCTTTATTGATCGTGGTGATTACTACGGGTCCATGGAGAAGGACACTATAGGTGGTATCATTGATCCAACGAAGCATCTGGACCGGCTTTGCTCTTCGGATAGTTGTAGTGATGGCATCAATGGCTACCCGATCAGCAAATTCTTCTAGAAACCAAACCCCATGAATGGTTTTTGCATCATTGCCATAGCCGGTAAATTGCAAACTGGGGGACCTGCCAAAACGCTCCATACAAACCCATGAGGCAGAAAACTCTTCTTCAAAAGATTGGAAATTCAGCCAATCCACATAAAATTGATGCGGTCCTAACATCATCAAAGGATCTCTCATAGGCTCCCTCCCATTGATTGTATCCCTTCCAGCACGTCATCTCTTTCGAAACGTATCATTGCATCTCTCCTACCATTGCGCCCTCCTAGCACTTCATCCCTCCCCTCATTGTGTTCTTTCCAGCACGCCGTCTTTTCCCTTATTCTGTAACCCGTATCATTCTGTCCCGCCATGCAGAGCGTTAGCGCGTGCCCGTTGAATGGCATGGGCAACCGCACGACCAGTGACAACAGGATCACGAGCGCCATTGACATGCACCGTGACATTTTGATTGTGTGTGATGGTGGAGCGCTCTTTGCCTTTTGCTTCTGTGAAAGGGGAATTTGCACGCCCCGCCCCCGCAAATTGTGCAATCGGTTGAATGGTTGTTTTGCCTCCCAAAAAACTTGGCAAAAACTCTCTTAAATTAATGGATCCAATCCACCCCTTAATGCGATAGGGCAAAGATTTACAAAAATCCGTCAATTGTGAGATGGTGCCCATAAAACCATCGACAATCCAACTTGCTAAATCTTCCCCAGCTTGTTCCATACCAACCTTGGCACCCTCAGAGATGCTTTTCGCGGGCAAAAAAACTCTTCAACCATTGCCAAAAATTGGAAAGGCTTTGTTTAGCCCATCCCCAAAAGCTTCTAAATAAGCCGGCATTTCTTTGCCATACCAACTTTGCGACAATTGTACTTCCTTCACAAGCCCCCCATAACGCTGCTCCGTCTTTTCGGCTAAATAAGCCCCATTGCCCCGTGCATCCAAAGCGCCCCCCAACAAACGCGGCAAACTATTCACCACATAAAATAAAATTTCTCTTTGTTGGTCAAACGGCGTATTGCGCAATTCCACCATAAACCGAACACGGCGCACCAAATCTTGTCCCACTTCCATCACCACAATCGACGTCGCATCGCCCGATCTGGCAAGATCAACACCAAAAACATGTTGGCGCCGTCGGTCAAGCCCAATATGAAGAGGTTTTAAGCGCCCCTCACACCAATTAAAAGCAGCTTGACTTCGTTGATAATCCGATTGATTTTTTAAATCATCCACACAAGCAAAACGCAACACTGCAATGTCAGGCGCACAACAATTTTCAATCTGTAAGCGTATTAAAGCAGCCGCTTCTTGATCGGCTGGTATGGCATCTAATTTTTTAAATAGAGTTTCGTAACAGGACCAAGTCCCATTTCACGGCGCTTATTGTGGTGCGTATAGCGAAAAAACCAAGAGCGTGTATTGTCTTTTAGAACATTCAACCATAGCCCTGCCCCATCTCAATAATTTACCCTGTGAAGATGACTTGACGAATGATGCTGATAACCAATGAATAGCCCTCACTTAACGCCCCTCTCGTCCACCTCTTAGATCACCTTTAATTTCTGATTTGAGATTTTTTCTTTAATACTTAATTTTTTATTGGAACATAAAAAATTATCTGCATCAATAGCTCTTGCACATATTTACATAACTTGAATCTTGTTGCAAAAGCCCGCTCCACCCTCTGGGGGTACCATATATTTTTTAATTACGTGTAGCTTATTCATTTTCCGAGTGTTTTTAAATCCAAGAGAAGGTAGAGATGAACGTGAATTTACAAAACATGTTATTTTTATCAAACTTCTTTTTTAATGCTTTAAATTCAGCTAATTTATACCAAGGAAAATATTAAAGTTTAAGTTTCTAATGAATATACTAACAACTTCATAACATTGGCAAAATTATCCGGCGAGCTATTATTAAAAGAATCAGAAAGTTTTTTTGTAAATTCTTTTCACAAACATTTTCTTCAATAAAGCCACCTGATTCATCAGCCTTAACTTTAGCAAAGATATAACCAAAGTCTTCTAAAGCTTTAATGCGATAAAGAGTGTGATTATAAAATACATGTGTTTCATTTTTTAAAGCAAATTCTTTTCTTTAAAAAGGTTATAGCCTTCTATCTAACAGCGTTGTTTGCTGTAAAATTCAAATTATCTATCTGCTCAACTAAAGAACTTTTATTGTTTAGCTTTTGTGTTTTTTTCAAAGAGATGTGGGCTTTCAAGAATAAGCTTTTCTCGTGCTTTTTGTAACTGTTTAATGACCTCATCAATCTTTGACGGAGAACAAAAAGATTCTTGGCTATTCAATAAATGCAGCCTCTCCTTTCCCTCATATAAACATTGCATCTGAGATTGAAGTATTCTAACTTCTTGAAAAAAAAGACGCCCTGTTTCCTTAAAACCATTATCAAGTGCAAAAAGTTGATCAGAAATGGATAGCAGAATTTGTTTTAAAAAACGCTCATTTTCTTGGCGTTTACGATATTCTAAAATAAGAGCATGGCTTATCTCATCTAACTGTTTTTTTGTAGAATCAATTTGACGCAATAAATTTGGTTTTTCCCCCATATCACCTTTTCTCACCTTCACAAGCATAGCATGAATGTCTAACAACTTAATTGCGGAATGAGATAAATAATCAACAACTGTAGGCGTATTAACATAGCGTTTCCGTGTGATCATCACAAACTCACCTAATGACTGTTTTTTACATTCATCCCGCTATTTATTTTTCATTTTACAAAACCATTCTAAAGAAAGTGCTAAAAAACATTACCTCCAATACATTATTTGATGGAGCTCCTTCTCTCTTTTCACTATCAACGTGGAATCCGTGGAGAGAGAAAACGTACAGGTGTATAAAGGATAAGATGTGTTGTTTTCTCCAACACACTACTACCATCAGCAAGAAGGGCTTGACTAGGTGACAATTCTGTACCTTGCATAATTGTGGAAGCCAAAGAACCTTCTCGAGAAAGAGCCATCAACGTTGGTGAAGATGCAAAGACATTGTGTGCTCCCCCATCCACATGAGAGAAATCAAGAACAGCTATTCCATTTTTACGCAACATTTCAATATCTGAGCCATCGCCCACACGATGATGTCCACCCGTAAGACGTCCTGAAACCGCGAGAGCTTTATCCGTTCTGGATACTAAAATAGCTGTTGGCTGCGGGAGTTTTTTTATATCATTAAGTTGGCGCTCAAATACATCAACATCAATATCGGGTGCAGCCATTAATAAACTTGTAATACGACGAATAGGCCTATATTTTCCCTGTAAAGCTAATGTTCTAAATGCTTCCATTATAACAAAATTGCCCATAGAATGTGCAATAACCGAAATTTGATCAGCATTGGTTTCACTAATAAGCGTTAAAAGCTCTATCAATCCGTCACGGGCAAAATTAGCACTATCACGATCATAAATATAAAGAGGAACAGATCCGGCAGAAGGCCAAGAATAATGCACAGCGACAACATTTAAAGAATAATCGTGTGTAAACTGTGCTGTACGAAATGTACCATCTGCAAAATTATTATTATACCCATGGATAAAAAGAAAAATTTCTCTTTTTCCTTTTGGCTTTTTTGCTAAAGCAGCATTTAATTGCTGTTTAAACTGTTCTTTATTATCGTATTTTTGCAATGCTACTGCTGCAAAATACTTATCATGTGTAGGTTTATACGCATTTATTTCAACAACTCCCTTTACATGTTGCTGAGGAATTCCTACGTCAACGCGATTATAATGAACTTTATTTGATCGCTCTGCACCATAAGGTTGAGCGTAATTATTTTGCATCATACGACTTGTTGCAACATACACTGGAACGATGGCTTTTGGAGAAACTGGTTTCCCTCCAACTTCCCTTTCTACGGCAGTCATAGAAGGTGTTGCATGCACCCCATGCCAAAGTACAGCACGTGAATCACTACATGCTGGCAATAAAGAAATACAAATAAGAAGTGTTAAATATCTCAGAATCATTATACTTCTCACTGCAATTTCACCCCACCTTATAAAAATATAACATTTCAAATGCATAGATAAAGTAATAAAAAACGAAACATTCTTAGAAACACACCAACAAATAACATACAAAAAAGATTTTTCTATAATACGTATAAATCCCCTCTCTCTAACATAACTTCATCTCATTATAGAGAGACTCACTGCTAACTGGTGCGGTCGAGAAGACTCGAACTTCCACGGGTTGCCCCACAGCGACCTCAACGCTGCGCGTCTACCAATTCCGCCACGACCGCACGTGGAAAGAAAAAACCTTGGTTTTTAGCCTTTAACAAATCATAAAGAAAGGTACAAGCCAATTTTCTTTTTCTCATAATTTATTTTATTCAGACGACTTATAACTTAATAGAGATTACGAGAAATATGGGCTCTACTATGACCTTTGAACCATCATCATAAAATGTGTTTGTGCCGCTTGATCTTTTTCATAATAACCATGAAAGTTTTTTGTAATTGTTGTAGAGCCCTGTTTTTGGATTCCTCTCATAGCCATACACATGTGCTCAGCCTCAATCAATACTGCTAAACCATGAGGCTTCAGATACGTTTTTAACGCGTGAGCCACTTGCGCTGTCATAGCTTCTTGAGTTTGTAAACGACGAGAAAAAATATCTACAACACGTACAATTTTTGAAAGACCAACAATTTTCTCATTAGGAAGATATGCTATATGTGCTTTCCCAATAATTGGGATCATATGATGCTCACAGTGTGAATAAAAAGGTATATTCTTTACGATTACGGATTCATTATATCCTGAAACCTCTTCAAAAACTGTACCTAAGGTTTCTTTAACAGATTGACTATAACCATTAAAAAGCTCGCGATATGCCTTGGCTATACGTTTTGGAGTATCTAAAAGCCCTTCTCTATTTGGATTTTCCCCTATCCATAAGAGTAATGTACGAATCGCTTCTTCCACCTCTTCAATACTCGGACGCTTTTCTTCAGATAAATTTGCGTCTTCTTTAACAACATTACGCATTCAAAAACTCCAAGCTTACTCTATACAAAGCATTTGCTCCATACCTATTTCATTTTGTATAATCTCTATATAAGCGAATTAAAAGTTTAAACAATCACGACTCTCAAAATTTCAGGCAATAGTGCATGATTGATAATATCTATAATGATAAAATACTTAAATATGCTGCACATATAGGCAAAATTGGGCGTCTTAATAATCCTGATGCAACATCAAGAAAACATGCACATCTTTGTGGCTCGACAATCACTGTAGATTTAAAAGTGGAAAATGGTATTATTACGGATTTTGCTCACGAAATACATGCATGTGTGCTAGGGCAAGCTTCGGCTTCACTTTTAGCATCTCATATCATCGGACAAACAACACAAGATCTTAAAATATTGCGTGAAGTTATCTACAAAATGCTAACGCAAAATGGTCCTTCTCCTCAAGCTCCATTTGAGGATTTTTCTTGCTTACAGCCCATTAAAGACTATAAAGTGCGCCATACAGCAACACTACTACCCTTTGATGCAACGATAGATTGCATTCAACAAATTGAAGAAAAATAAATGTTCAAATCACAATCTCAACAAAAAAAATTGACTCGAAATTACACAGGCACTTGGCAAAAAACACCCGGACGATTATTGGGAATTTTCTTAATACGTTTCTATCAAATAACACTTTCGAGCCTTATAGGCAATCAGTGTCGCCATGCCCCGACTTGTTCAGAATATATATATGAAGCGATTGCACGCCATGGGCTTTGGGCTGGTGCATGGATGGGACTCTTTCGTATCATGCGTTGTGGGCCCTTTGGAACAGATGGCTTTGATCCAGTACCTATTTCGCTTGGAAATTCTTGCTGTTTTTATAAACCTTGGCGTTACTGGAAAATTTCTGACAAACACAACAAATAATCCTTTTCTTTTTTCATATGTATTGATAAAAAATCAGTCTATAAGCTTTTTACTCAATTTTCACGAAACCATCCGCAATCGTTAGCGGAATTGGATTAAAAGGGTGTTTTTATGTCTTGCTCTATTTCTCTTTTTTTTCCCGATGGTTCAAAACGTAATTACCCCGCCGAAATGACAGGCTTGGAATTAGCAGAATCTATTTCTAAATCACTTGCAAAAAAAGCAGTCGCCTATAGTCTTGATGGTATCACGCGAGACTTATCGGATCCATTGGGACAATCTGGTCAAGTAGAGATTATTACCCGAGAAGATTCACGCGCTCTTGAGCTCATAAGGCATGATTGCGCCCATGTCCTTGCTGAAGCAGTACAAGAACTCTTTCCTGAAACGCAAGTAACAATAGGTCCTGTTATTGAGAATGGATTCTATTATGATTTTGCACGCCAACAACCTTTTACATTAGATGATCTCACTGTTATTGAAAAGAAAATGCGTGAAATTATCCAGCGCAATAAACCTTTTAGAAAAGAAATTTGGTCTCGTGAAAAAGCGAGAAAAATTTTTTCTGAGAAAAAGGAATTTTATAAAGTTGAACTTATTGATAGCATTCCTGAAAATCAAGATTTAAAAGTTTATTATCAAGGGGAGTGGTTTGATCTTTGTCGCGGACCGCACATGCAATCTACAGGGCAAATTGGGAATGCTTTCAAATTAATGAAAGTTGCAGGAGCTTATTGGCGTGGCGATGCCAATAATCCAATGCTCACGAGAATTTATGGAACAGCATTTGCAAATGAAAATGACTTAAAAGCCTACCTTCATATGCTAGAAGAAGCTGAAAAACGTGATCATCGCCGCTTGGGACGTGAGATGGACTTATTTCACTTTCAAGAAGAAGGGCCAGGAATGATTTTTTGGCACAAAAAAGGTTGGAAAATGTTCCAAAATTTAATCAGCTATATGCGTAGACGCCTTGATGATCATCAATATGCTGAAGTTAATGCACCACAAGTTCTCGATAGGTCACTCTGGGAAATATCTGGTCATTGGGGCTGGTATAAGGAGAATATGTTCAAAGTAATTCCAGCAGCAGAAGATTCAGATCATGGGAATGTTTATGCCCTTAAACCAATGAATTGCCCTGGTCATGTTCAAATTTTTAAACATGGTTTAAAATCTTATCGTGATTTGCCTATTAGACTTGCTGAATTTGGACTTGTTCATCGTTATGAGCCTTCAGGCTCTTTACATGGTCTTATGCGTGTGCGTGGTTTTACACAAGATGATGCGCATATTTTTTGTACTGATGAACAATTAGCCGATGAATGTCTCAGTATTAATGATCTTATTTTATCAACTTATGCTGATTTTGGTTTTAAAGAAATTAGTCTTAAGCTTTCAACACGTCCAGAAAAACGAGTTGGATCTGATGCATTATGGGATCATGCAGAAAGTATCATGGAATCTGTCCTTAAAACGATTGAAACAAAATTTGCAGGACAAATCAAAACAAGCATCCTTCTGGGTGAAGGAGCATTTTATGGTCCAAAATTTGAATATACATTAAAGGATGCTATCGGTCGTGAATGGCAATGTGGAACAACACAAATAGACTTTAATCTTCCTGAACGTTTTGGTGCATTCTATATTGATAAAGATTCAGAAAAACGTCAACCTGTTATGATCCACCGTGCTATTTTTGGATCAATGGAGCGTTTTCTTGGTATATTAATCGAAAATTTTGCTGGACATATGCCACTTTGGCTTTCTCCTGAACAAATTGTTGTTGCAACAATTACATCCGAAGCAAATGAATATGCCAAAAAAATAACAGCAAAACTTAAAGCTATTGGGCTTTCCGCAACAATAGATCTCCGCAATGAAAAAATTAACTATAAAATACGAGAACATTCTTTACAAAAAGTTCCCGTAATTTTGGTATGTGGCAAACGTGAAGCTGAAACAAACAGCGTAAATATGCGCCGCTTAGGAAGTACAAATCAAACCCTTTTATCTGTAGAAGATGCAATTAAACAACTCTCAAATGAGGCAACACCTCCAGATTTGCAACGTGTAATAAATGCATAATATCACAGAAGATGGTAATACGTTAATTTTTTTACTATAAATCTTCAATTTTTGTACAAAATGAAATGATTTGATATTGTAGTGTGTTTTTGTTTCATGCACAACTACCTATCACCAGAAAGAATTACGTGCTCTCTCTACAAGGTGGTTTGGTGAAAAAGTTGAATGTAAGCTATGAGCTGTTTAAATGCAAAAAACATAGACAATTGAATATTAATAATAACATTAATCTTTTACTTTTATAATGAAAAGATGCTGCTACTATCATGGATAGATCATTACGATAATTATAGCAACATCAAGCAAGAAGGCTGAAAACAAGATTATATTTATTAATAAAAAATATGTAAAATTAGCTGAACAATGATATGTCTTATTCGTAAGATAAGCTCTTATAAAAAGACAAGATATTGATTTATAATGGTAATATATCGTTATTCATATTAAATAAGGTTTCGAATATCATAGGCTTCTCTCGTTTTAAATATGTTTATGTTGAATCTATCAAAATCATTTGCTTGCACGAAACAAGCAGAATGAGTGTGTGGATAAAAATTATTGAGAAAGGACTTTTAAAATGCCCACAATGAACCGCCTAAAGTGCTAAGGATTGTTGCAATCATTGAGGACCGGCTATAACTATAATGATGATGCTGACTTGCTTCTTTATAAATGTAAAAATAGCAGTACTTAACGGGTTTGCCATTATATCATTCACGAGGCATCATGGTAAAATAAGCTTAAGGAGCCTTAAGAAACATCTCTTTAAAACAAGCACATGAATTGGTAAACCAATGGCATCCTACAATCTACACTGATGAGACATTGCCTTAACTTTTTATAAAGCCAAATCAAAGAAAAATGGCAAAACTCAGCGTTTATTCTTTCTCCTCTTCATATTTTACCAAATAAAAAAACTCGTTAAATATACACATACGATACATTACTACTCGTTGAACGTATAAAACTCTGGGCACACCATAAAACGTCTAATCTCTACGAAACACATTGCCACGCTCGACGCTAGATATTGATTTGTAAAACAATTTCAAAACACATGTTTTGCTAAAAAAACACATATAAAATAAAAAATATTATTGTTATCGTGCTCTATCAAGAATACGCTTACATTCAATGAGTTCAAACAGGATTTCTTGCAACAATGCTTTATCAGTTTTATCTTTGTAAAGATTCACAGAACCGACAGATGTTTCTCCTTCATTCCTTATGAAACTTAAAAGCCCAAAAGAAGATTTCTTAGGCTTATTGCTAGCATTTTCAGAAGTTTGTCCTGCATGTTTCTTTTCTATGACCACATTCATAGCATCAAGATCACCATTACCAAATGCAGTCACAAAAGCAACACCATTTTCTTTCAAAAGGCGTTGCACACCTTTTATCGTATAACCCTGATCATATAGTAACTGCTTAATACCATTGAGCAAATCAACATCGACAGGGCGATAATAGCGCCTTCCTCCCCCACGTTTCATTGGTTTAATCTGCCTAAAACGTGTTTCCCAGAATCTTAAGACATGCTGCGGAAGCTCCAATAACTCCGCTACTTCGCTAATTGTGCGAAAAGCATCAGAGCTTTTATCCATTTTGCAACACCTTATTTAAAACAAAATAAATTACTTCACAATGACTCATTCTGTCTCAATTTCTCAACAAGATTAGTCAAAAATAAGACCATCATTGACAACTTACTCAACAGTCTTTTTCTAAAAAACAAAGACCCTTATTTTATACATTTTTTTAACAAATACCAAACATACCATGGCATTTATTTATGAGATATCATTTTTTCTGTTTTGCACGATGCGAATCTAAAATTCTCTGTTTAAGGACATTGGCAGCCTTAAACGTCACAACACGTCGCGGCGGAATAGGTGCTTCAACACCTGTTTTTGGATTGCGTCCAACACGTTCATTTTTACTGCGAACCTGAAAAGTTGCAAAAGAAGATAATTTAACCGCTTCACCTCTTACAAGTGAGTTGCAAATCTCATCCAAAACCAATTCGACTAAAGCTGCTGATTCAGTATGTGACAAGCCCACTCTTTTACAAACTACGCTCGCTAAATCTGCACGCGTTACTGTCTTACTTGTCATTATAACCACCTATTAAAATATTTAAAATTACAAAATGACTTATACGTTTTCTTGAAATATGGTCAAGTAGCCATAATTTACCAACGAATAAGAATTGCTCCCCATGTAAATCCACCTCCCATGGCTTCTAACATGATAAGATCTCCTTCTTTTATTTTTCCATCGCAAACAGCTGTTGTTAAAGCCAACGGAACTGATGCGGCAGACGTATTACCATGTTGATCAACGGTAATCACAACTTTATCTAGTGAAATTCCCAACTTTTTAGCAGATGCTTCAATAATGCGCTTATTAGCCTGATGAGGTACAAACCAATCTAGTTGTGAAGAATCCATACCTGCAGCTGCAAAACAATCATCAACCACATCCGTTATCATACCAACAGCATATTTAAAAACTTCTCGTCCTTCCATACGCAAATAGCCTGTCGTTTGTGTTGTTGAAGGTCCACCATCAACATATAGCTTATCTATATAAGCACCATTAGAGCGCAGTTTTGCAGACAATATACCACGCTCAAAAGCAATAGTCCCCTCAATTTCTTGAGCTTCCAAAATAGCGGCACCCGCACCATCACCAAACAAAACACATGTCGTACGATCTTCCCAATCTAAAATTCGAGAAAATGTATCGGATCCAATAACTAAAATTCTTTTAGCCGCTCCACATCGTAAATAAGAATCTCCTGTTGTTAAAGCAAAAATAAAACCAGAACAAACAGCTTGAATATCAAAAGCAAATCCATGGCTCATTCCCAAAGCATGCTGAATTTCAACAGCAGAAGCAGGAAAAGTACGATTCGGGGTGGACGTTGCTAAAATAATACAATCAATGTCTTTTATTGTAAGACCCGCATTTATAAGGGCGGCTTGCGCAGCCTCAACTCCTAAAGAAACAGTTGTTTCATTTTCACTGGCAATATAACGTTGGCGTATTCCTGTACGCTGAACAATCCATGAATCTGACGTTTCAACAAACTTTGCAATCTCATCATTTGATAAACTTCTTTTTGGCAAAGCACTTCCTACACCACGTATAATTGAGCGAATCATTCAGCTCTTACCTTTTCTTCAAATTTTTCATTTCTATTATAAGAGCTTATCATAAGGACTCTCCATTCATCACCGCTTCATCTTCTTGGTCAAGAAGTGTTTCTTTATTCTCATGAAACCGCCGTAAATCAGCCGTTATTTTTTTTAAAAGTCCATTATTAACCATTTCATAACCAACGCGGATAGCAGAAGCAAAACCATTAGCATTGGCACTGCCATGACTTTTTATAACAACACCATTCAAACCTAAAAGCACTCCTCCATTCACCCTATCGGGATCCATTTTATGTTTCAGTATACGAAAAGCACCTCGCGATAAAAAATAACCAAGAGATGTTAAAAAAGAACTGCGCAGTGCAGAGTTTAAAATCTCCCCTATCTGTCGCGCAGTTCCTTCTGCGGTTTTTAAAGCAATATTACCAGAAAACCCCTCTGTCACAACAACATCGACCGTTCCTTTTCCAATGTCATTGCCCTCAACAAATCCTTTATATTCCAATCCTTCTAATTGCACTTCACGCAATATCATTCCTGCTTTTTTTATTTCATAAAGTCCTTTAACCTCTTCCACCCCCACATTTAAAAGCCCAACACTTGGTCTTTCAGTGTGATATAAAGCGCGAAACATACCCGCTCCCATAACCGCCAAATCAACCAACTGACTAGCCGAGGCACCTATTGTTGCTCCAATATCTAAAACGATACTCTCACTGCGCAGTGTTGGCCAGATACCCGCAATACCAGGACGCTCAGCCTCTGCAAGCATTTTCAAACAAAAATACGACATGGCCATAAGTGCACCCGTATTACCAGCAGAAATGCAAGCATCAGCTTCACCATTTTTTACCGCTTCAATGGCGTACCACATTGATGATTTACCACGTCCATTACGAAGTGCTTGGCTTGGCTTTTCATCCATGCGTGTATAACTTTCTGTAGGGCAAAAGCGCGATACAGAATCCAAACAGGGATATTTTTTTAAAACCGGACGAACAGCCTCCTCTACTCCATAAAACAGAAAATAAATATTTGATAAATATTTTTGTACAATTGCTGCTCCTGCAATAGCTGCTTCTGGACCGTAATCACCGCCCATGACATCCACAGAAATTCTAATCACGCTTGCATATCCCACATCTTTTCATTTTTAAATACATATTATGATTTTTGGCTCCTGAACACTCACACAGCACATCTTGCGAAAACATCGCTCCGCAGAAATGCCGTTTAGCATACAAATAGATATTTTTTGTATGTTTTTACAATCACTTCCAATTTTTCAAAACAGAAAATGGAGAGAATTTTTGCTCTGCTTCTTCTAAATTTTCAACCATATTCATCTGTATCCCCTCTTTACGTGGATAATGATTAATAGACAACTCAAAAAACTCTTCCATGATTGCACCAATATCAATTTTATCATCATAAAACACTTCAGGAGTATCAAGCCCCTCCACATCTAAAAACAATTCTCCTGTATCCTCTGATATTTTAGGCTTCATCAAATTTGAATCTTCAGGAACAAAAACAACCTCAATATTTTCACAAAGGATATTTTCTAATGGTTCTAATGTAACAACACATAACTGCAGTATACGCGCTTGCAATAGACCTTTTATACGCACTCCGCGTTTTTTCCACGGGAAAATATGGAATTTTCCCTCACAAGATTTTACTTCAATTAAATTATGGTTCTGGGCTAAATGTGTACATTCTTTTTTATTTGCACAAAGATGAACCCTTATACCTTTAGCAGGTAGAGAACGTACGGATATTGGATAAGCCAAAGCAAATGTCATTTGAGGAACATTTTGAACATTCATTGACAACTCCCAAACATAAAAACGCATAAAGCACTGTGTTTTTATTTATCTCAAGTATTTATGCATTTTTTTCTTTTCTAAAGAAATTCTATATGGCATAATTTGCTTTATAACAAGGAAACTCAGTGTAAGCTACGGTAGATTAAGTTAAAATTAGAAAAAACTTGAGGTTGCCTTCTTGTCCTACATCTCAGTATAAAAAGGAGATATCATTGTTTCAAATGCCTCACATAATAGCCTTAATCAAACGTAAATTATTAATTGGTCTATCAATAGCAAGCATAGGAATGCTTGCTGGGTGTAGTCTTCTTGATTCTTCAGGTTCGAGCCAAATTTATAGAGAGGGCTATGTTCTTGATAAAAATGCTTTAAGTTCTATCTCTATTGGCTCAAGTCAAGAGCAAGTTCTTTTAACTTTAGGGACCCCTTCATTAAAAACAAAATATGATAATGAAGTTTTTTATTACATCTCACAGACACGTTATCGTGGGATGCAGTTTATGAAAACAAAGATTATTGATCGCAAAGTTTTAGCCATTTACTTCAATAAAAATAATCAGGTTGCAAAAGTTGCAAATTACGGATTACAAGACGGTCAAGTGTTTGATTTTATTACACAAACAACGCCAACTGTAACAAAAGAACATCCTTTCTTAATTCAAATTATAAAAGGCCCTGCGAATTTGCCACGCCATAACTAAATCATATAGTCTACATACCGTTTCAATATTATAGGTCTGATACTATCAGACCTAATAATAGGGGAATTTGTAGCTCTTAGAGGCGAACTTTTTTTGCCATACTGTCGAGAACTGCATTAACAAGTTTCGGTTCATCACCTTCAAAAAACGCCTTTGCTATGTCAACATATTCATTCATGACAACCGCAACGGGGACATCTTTACGGTTGATCAACTCCCATAAACCTGCTCGTAAAATTGCTCGCAATATAGAATCAAGACGTGAAAGAGACCACTCTGCTGAAAGCTGTTGATGAAGCAGAGGATCAAGCTGCTTTTGATCTTTTACAACACCCGTTATAATCGCCAAAAACCATTGAAAATCAGCTTCAAGATACTGCTCTCCATCAATATCTTTTCCCAAGCGATAAGCCTCATACTCAGCTGCCGTTTCCAACACTCCCGAACCCACGATATCCATTTGATAGAGTGCTTGAACTGCAGCGAGTCTTGCTGCTCCACGTTTATTGGCTGAACGCGGAAAATGTCTGCTTTTTATATCAGCCATATTTAACGATTATCTCCAAATCTCTTTTTTAGAGCGATCATACATAAAGCAGCTTCAGCCGCAAAACCACCTTTATTTTTATCATCTAGTTTTGCACGCACCCATGCTTGTTCTTCATTTTCAACAGTCAAAATACCATTTCCAATAGCCAAGTGCTGATGAACAGTTAAATCCATCAATGCACGACAAGAATCATTAGCAACAATTTCAAAGTGATATGTTTCACCCCGAATAACACAACCAAGAGCAACATAACCATCATACGATATCTTATTTTTTTCAGCAAAAGCTATTGCACTTGGTATTTCTAATGCTCCAGGAACCGTTACAACATCATAACTTGCTTCAGCTTTTTGCAAAGTATTCACTGCACCTCTCAAAAGCGCATCAGAAATCCCCCCATAAAAACGTGCTTCAACAATCAATACGTGAGGCTTTTTACGTATCTCTTTCATCATAATGGAATTCCACAAAAAACGAATCAAAAAAACCAAGGTTATAAAGCATAAAATTCTGAAAACGATCAAGAAAGTTTTGGCTTATTCATCTTCTCTTTTTAAAGCTAAAATTTTTGCAGCATAACGAGCAAGTTGATCAATTTCCAAATTGACCCGATCTCCAATTTTAGCTTGTCCCCACGTTGTCATTTCGAGTGTATGGCGAATAATAAGAACATCAAAAACACAGTCCTCAACACCATTAACAGTTAAAGATGTCCCATTAAGAGCAATAGATCCCTTATTAACAATGAAAGGCATAAATTGTCTTGAAACTTTTAAATAAAAACGAATTGCATCCCCTTCATTTTTTTGATCAATGATTTCAGCCAAACCATCAATATGACCAGAAACCAAATGTCCTCCCATTTCATCACCCAATCGAAGCGAACGTTCCAAATTAACAAAAGTTCCTTTTATCCATTGTGCAAGATTCGTTAAACGTAATGTTTCTTCCCACGCCTCGACAACAAACCAATTGGAATCTTCTTGTTTTAATCCTCGTTCTACAATTGTCAGACAAATTCCTGAACAAGCAATTGACGCGCCAATTGCTAAGCTTTCTATAGCATAGCGGGTAGAAATCTTTAAACGCATCCCCTGCTTTAAAGGTTGAACATCTTCAACACAACCAATATCCGTTATAATTCCTGTGAACATAATGTCTTACGTCTCCATTTATAAAAACGGTCATTTCCAAACATTCTTGTCTCAATCTCATGAAACTGCGAGAGATAATTTCCAAAATGAGGGGCTTCAATACGATTTTTGCCTAAAACAATGGGGGTATGAAAACATATCAAATGATCAACACAACCAGCATTCAAAAATTTTTCCCCTGTCTTGACGCCCCCTTCCAATAAAACACTATTAATCCCATGTTTATAAAGCATCTGTAAAAGAGCAAAGGGTTCTACACAACCATTGTTCATCTCGACCGAATAAACAGACACACCATATTGCTCCAATGCATTTTTTTTGCTTTTCTTTGAAAGATCCACATCACAAATAACCCATGTAGGAATTTTTATGGCTGTTTGGACAACTTTTGCATCAAGGGGGATAGATAAATCTGCATCCAAAATAATACGAATTGGTGAGCGCATCTCCATCCCTGGCAAGCGGCAATTGAGTTGTGGATCATCTGCTAATATAGTACCAATACCAACGAGGATAGCATTATTTTGAGCACGTAGAATATGCGTATGGGCATGAGAAAGTGTTCCACTAATTTTTACGCTGCCCTTCTCTCTTTTTCCAACACCATTATCGGCAGAAATTGCCATTTTAAAAGTAACCGCACAGCGTTGTATCTTCCTTATGCACCAATGCGTCCATAAGGATTCAAAAGCCTCTTCAGCTAAAATGCCCTCAACCACTTCAATACCCGCCGCTCGTAAAAGAGCAATACCATGACCATCAACACGCTTGTCACAATCAGTCAGCGCAACAACAACTCGAGAAACACCTGAATCAATAAGTGCATTCACACATGGCGAAGTTTTTCCATAATGCGCACAAGGTTCTAAAGTAACGTAAGCAGTCGCTCCTTGAGCCAAAGAACCTGCCATGTGTAAAGCTTGCACTTCCGCATGAGGACTCCCATGAATAGCTGTTACGCCATAGCCAACAATAAAAGCTCCCGCACCATTATCGTTTTGCACAATTAACGTACCAACAGAAGGATTCCCACCTGTAAGACCGACATGACGTTCTGCTAAACGAATAGCTGCAGCCATAAACCGTTCATCTTGCACTTTTTTATTCATCAAAACGAGATTCTGTATCCGCGATACCCTTTGACAATTCATCTATAACATCGTGAAAATCGCTTGCATTACGAAAATCTCGATACACAGAAGCAAAACGAATATAAGCAATATCATCAATTCTCTTCAATGCTTCCATCACAAGACGTCCAATTTTTTCTGAAGAAATCTCTGGTTCTCCCAAACTTTCAAGCTGACGTACAATGCCAGAAATTGCTCGTTCAATATGATCAGGATCAATATTGCGCTTACGTACAGCCACATCAACTGATCGCATTAACTTATCACGATCGAAGGGTTCACATCGTCCACTTTTTTTAGCAACCAAGAGCTCGCGCAACTGAACACGTTCAAAAGTTGTAAAACGACCACCACAAACGGAACACACACGACGGCGGCGAATCACTGCCCCCTCTTCTGCTGGACGTGAGTCTTTAACCTGTGTATCCTCATATTGGCAGTAAGGACAGCGCATCCTTTGTATCCTTAACGAGTGCTAAGATAAGAGTAAAGAGGAAATTGATTCGTTATATCTTTTACCTTTTTCTCAACAGCCATTTCAACAGCATGATTATCTTCATCACTTTTTGCGCTCCGAAGACCATCAAGAACTTCTGAAATCAGATGACCAACTTGAATAAACTCTTTTTCTAAAAAACCACGCGTTGTGGTAGCAGGTGATCCCAAACGAATTCCCGATGTTATAGATGGCGTTTCAGAATCAAAAGGAATACCATTTTTATTGCAGGTAATATGAGCGCGTCCCAAAGCCAATTCAGCACGTTTACCTGTTAGATTTTTGGAACGTAAATCAACCAACAACAAATGATTATCTGTACCACCAGAAACAATATTAAAACCATTACTCTGTAATGTTTTTGCTAAAGTTTTCGCATTAGCGACAACATTGGCACTGTAGCTCTTGAAAGAGGGACGCAAAGCCTCCTCAAACGCAACAGCCTTTGCGGCAATCACATGCATTAAAGGACCACCCTGAAGACCAGGAAAAATTGCAGAATTAATTTTTTTGGATAAAGCCTCATCATTTGTCAATATTAAACCACCACGAGGACCTCGAAGCGACTTATGTGTTGTTGTTGTTACAATATGCGCATGTGGAACAGGTGAAGGATGCACGCCACCAGCAACAAGACCAGCAATATGAGACATATCAACAAGTAGATGAGCACCAATCTCATCTGCAATTTCACGGAATCGCTTCCAGTCCCATAGCCGTGGATAAGATGAACCACCCGCTATAATAAGTTTGGGCTTACGCTCTTTTGCCAGCTGCTCAACTTCATCCATATCAATAATCTGATCTTCTCTACGTACACCATAGGAAACAACATCAAACCATTTTCCTGACATATTAACAGATGAACCATGCGTAAGGTGACCACCAGCATTTAAATCTAATCCCATAAATGTGTCATTAGGCTTCAGTAAAGCTAAAAAGACAGCTTGATTCATTTGGCTACCAGAATTAGGCTGTACATTCGCAAAAGCAGCACCGAAAAGCTGTTTTGCCCTTTCAATGGCTAAATCTTCAACGACATCAACAAATTGACATCCACCATAGTAGCGGTTTCTTGGATAACCTTCTGCATACTTATTAGTTAAAACAGACCCCTGCGCTTCAAGAACCGCTCTTGAAACAATGTTCTCTGAAGCAATCAGTTCAATTTCATGTTGTTGACGCTCAAACTCCCCTCTAATTGCATCAAAAATTGCACCATCAACAGTTTGTAAACTATCATTAAAAAAGCGCTTTTGTGCGTCATTTTCTTGCTGAGTCATAAAACACATTCCTAACATAAAAAAATAAAGTCAAGAAACGATAACACAGCAAACCATGCAAACCAAACATTTTAAACCACTTACACTCAAAAATAATGAAGCAAATATTTATCTTATTCTTTGTTATAAAAACAGCGAAAAACTTCCCTCTCAAGAATGGTACAAAATGAGATTACATTTCTTTTTTTTTACACTCTTAATTTGTTTACACCTTTTACAAAAAATATCTATAATCTAAAGAAATTCAATAATTTAATGATTAGAAATAATTTATAATGTGAAAAGCAGAATATAATAGGCAAAGTTAATACGAAGGCAAATAAGAATGCTAACCAAAGTTTTTATTGATGGTGAACATGGCACAACCGGATTACAAATACAAAAACGCTTAGAAAGGCGTACAGATTTAAAACTACTCTCTCTTGCTCATAAAGATCGCCATAATGTTCATCTGCGACAAGACTATCTTAATCAAGCCGATATTGCTATTTTGTGTCTTCCAGATGATGCTGCACGCGAAACAGTTCATTGGCTTAAAAAAAATAAAAACATTAGGATTATTGATAGCTCGACAGCCCACCGTGTTGCACCAGACTGGGTTTACGGTTTTCCTGAAATGACAGCAGGACAAAGAAAGCGCATCCAAGCTGCACATTATGTAACCAATCCCGGATGCTACCCTACCGGGGCCATTAGTTTGATTCGCCCCCTCCGTGAAGCAGGACTACTAGACGCCTATTATCCCATCTCGATTAATGCAATCTCCGGCTATACCGGTGGTGGGAAACAGTTGATTTTACAAATGGAAAATCAATCTCAACAAAATATTCAGGACAATTATTTTATCTATGGTCTTAATCTTGAACACAAACATGTGCCAGAAATCAAAATCTATGGACAAATCAATCAAACCCCACTTTTTATACCAAGTGTGGGTCGTTTTTCTCAGGGAATGATTGTGAATCTTCCTCTGCATCGCCATTTATTCACAAAATCAGCAAACTGTTCTGATTTGCGCGAAATTCTCGCAAACCATTACGATGGACAAAATACCATTTTAGTTGCATCACAAGAAGAAACTGCTTCACTTCAAAGACTTAATCCAGAGTGTTTAGCCAATAAAGATGATATGAAACTGTTCGTATTTGGAAATGATCGTGAAGGTATTTTTAATCTCAGCGCCATATTCGATAATTTAGGAAAAGGCGCATCAGCTGCGGCTATACAAAACCTCGATTTAATGCTTTCAAGCGACTAAACCTCCTTAAACACAAACTTTTATTCAACAACGCGATATGCCCCTTTTGTTGCTCGCCAGTGCGCAACCGCAAAACATAACACTGCTAGTGCCATACTTTGATGAATGAGCCCTAAACTTATCGGAACCTCATGTAACAGTGTTAAGATACCCAAGAGTGCTTGGATAATAATCATAACACAGATAAGAAATGCACGACGAGAATGGGTTGAATGTGGAACATTTTTTTGTACATAGAAAGCATGAACAACTGAGACAATAAATAAAAAATAAGAAAAAAACCGATGAATAAATTGAACCATTAAGGAATTTTCGAATAAATTGAGCCAAACAGGACGATGCTGCAACAATCCATCAGGAATAATCTGCCCATCCATAAGCGGCCATGTATTATAGACTTTTCCAGCATGAAGCCCTGCAACCAAAGCTCCGAAATAAATTTCTATCAAGACGAGAATAACAAGCCAAGCCGCAAAATATTGCACCTTTTGATTTGCTGGCTTTTCTGAGTATTCTGCAAGTCCTCGAGATAAATAAGTAACAAAAACAATAACAAAACATGCCGTTATAAGATGAAATGCCAAACGATATTGGCTCACACTTGTTAAATTACTTTGCCCAATCCCTGAAGCAACCATCCACCAACCAATAAAGCCTTGAAAGGCGATAAGAATAGGCACGACAATAAGCGGAAGTAAGATATTTTTTTCAACACGCTTAGTCGCCCAAAACCAAATGAGCCCCAATAAAGCAACAAGACCAACAAGACGCCCAAGAAAACGATGCGCCCATTCCCACCAAAAAATGACCTTAAAAGCACTTAAAGTCATATCAGGATTAAGCAGCTTATACTGTGCTATCTGTTGATATTTTAAAAATTCCTCTTGCCATTGATCCGCACCAATCGGTGGAATAACGCCATGTATTGGCTTCCATTCCGTTATAGATAATCCTGATCCCGTCAAACGAGTAGCGCCACCCACTAAGACAATTGCCAAACAAAGCAATAAAATAGAGTAAAGCCACACCTGTATTTGTTTTCTATTTTTCTTTTGCACAGGTGTTAAAATGCTATTGTTTAATCTCTTTACTGCCATCTCTGATTGCCCCACGCTTCTCTCCAACTAAAATGCATTTTAAAATTTAAACATTAACTCTTTGTCTATTTTAGTATGTACTACAACTTTAGCAAAAAACAAGCATACCACTATAACATGCGATACATATTTCTTTTTTTACGAAGCTTATGATGCAACAATGCGATAAACAGTCTTTGGAAAGCTGTCTACCATCCGCATCATCCATTCTTGTTCATTAAGAACAGTATTACAAATATAATAGTCTGTTAGCTCTGCAAATTGCTCAAATCCATATGTTGGTTCACTTGCCATCTCTAGGATGATAAAATCATATTCTTTTTTAAATTCTTGTAATATATGAGAAATATCATTTGAAAAATCTTGTGCAGAAATAGCACTTGTTAACCCCTGAGGAAGAATATCAACCCCCGTATCATAATCACGGTAAATAACATCATGCAACTTGGCATTGCCCGTTAAAATATCACTCAGTCCGCGATGTGGGCCAATGACTTTCTCTATTTGTTGACCAGAAATATCGACCAACAAAATTGTTTTATTCTCTTTTGTGAGATGAAGTGAAAGCTTTGCCGCTGTCCGTGCAGCCTCTGGTCCAATGATTGAAACAATGGTTGAAGCACGCCATTTCAAAACATCAGATAATCCCTCTATCGTAATAAAAGCTTCAAAATTTTTCATTTCTTGAGAGACTAAAATACTCTCATTCTTCTTAAGAGCATTTTCTTTTGATCTCAAATCCTCTTCTGAGAGTTGGTCTTTTTTGCTTTTAAAGCACGGATAAAATAACAATATTCCTAGCAAAAGAGTAAGGAAGCTGGCCAATGCACTCACAAGAATATTTTTTCCATAAAGAGCCATAAAAGAAATTGGTGCTAACGTTGTTGGCATAACCACGTGGATATTTGTATTTTGTAAGAGAAGAGGATCATCACTCAATCTCCGATATGAATCAATAATTTTTTCTCTTCGTTGAGCAGACTTGCTCATCGCTTCATTTTGTGCATCGACTGCTGCTTTTATTTTATTTTCAAACTCGTTAAATATTTCATTCAAAGATTGGGATTGATCTTTTACAAAAAAGTTCATTCTTTTTTTGAGCTGTTTTTCTAATTCCGTTGCAATAACCTCATCTGAATGAACTTGATAAACGATTTGTAAAATTTTATTTTTTAATTGATGAGAAACTGTCTCTAATTCTGCAGTCATCGCTTTAATTTGAGGATGTGTCCACCCCAATTGCGCAGCCATATGTGCTCTTTGTGTTTCCAAGAGGTCACGTTTAGATTCCAGAGAAACAATTGCTGAATTGCCTGCAATAAACGATAAAGACAGTAAAGACTGCCCATTTTCACGCATCATATTAATTGTTGAATTCAAACTTGTTAAATGAATACGCTTTAAAGTTGCTTGCGTTAATTGCATCGAAAGATCATGAAGCTCTGTTTGTTTTACACCATGCTGAATAAAAGAATCAACAGATTTACGAAATTCCTGCACGATATTAACGATTGCAGTATTATCATATTGTTTGTCTTCTAATTTATCATTTAACAAAAATTGTTTCTGTTTTATGATTGCTTGTGAAAATGCGGAAAACCAAATTTCCAACCCACGTTGAGCTGCTTCAAGTGTCTCGGCTTCAAAAGTAAGATCGATAAAATCACCATGACGCGATAAATGGATATTTTCATGATTTTTTTTCTTATAAGAAGCACTTAAAGAAAAATTCGAATCATTGAAGAACATAGGCTGTGAAAACAAAAAAGCGATAACATCGTCTTGCTTTTTAATTGGTAATGGTTTTCCTACAGAATCAGATAATGAAAATACTAAAGTTGCTTGGTAACCACGGGGCTGGACAAAATAATACAACCAAATCAAAGATACACATAGCATTTGTAATAGCAAAACAATCAAAATGCTTCGCCATACGGTACGTACGAATAGTCTTTTATTACACTTAAGACTCATCTTTATTTTAACCAGCAAAATACTTCTTCATATTGTTTTATTAAGAGAAAGTAGTAACTATCCTCTTAATTTGCTGTCATATTATTTTGAGATAAGAAAAACATAAAATTTAAGCATAAATGTTCAACAATAGCTTTAAAGAACTTAATTCATATTTTTTTTGATATTCTCTAATTGCTTTTTTGCTTCAGAAGTAATAACGGCTCTAATGGTAATAGACCCATCATCATGTCCTTCTTGCACTATTTCCGCAGAGTTTTCATAAAACCAATCGATAAGCGACATTTCATGAGGCTGTAAAAGACATTCAATGCTTTGCACCTCTCCAAAAATTCGCATTTCAATAGCTCTTAATAATTGATCAAGTCCATCCCCTTTAAGTGCTGATACCATGAGAGCAGGATTTAATCGTGTTTTTGCGCTTGTTTGTAAAACACTCAATGCTTGCCCATCCAACATATCAATCTTGTTCCAAACTTCTATGATATGCTCCATATCATCAATATCGATATCAAGACTTGAAAGCACTTCTAAAACATCTTGAGCATGTGCTCGATGATCAAGATCTGACATATCTCTTACATGAAGAATGAGATCCGCTTCAACCACTTCTTCAAGGGTTGCTCTAAAAGCTGCAATCAAATTTGTTGGCAAATTAGAAATAAACCCTACAGTATCAGACAAAAGAATAGTTTTTCCATGGGGAAGAACAACTTTGCGCAAAGTCGGATCAAGCGTTGCAAATAACATATTCTTTGCTAAAACATCTGCACCGCTTAAACGGTTAAAGAGAGTTGACTTTCCTGTATTCGTATATCCTACCAGTGCCACAACAGGATAAGATGTTTTTTTCCTTTTTGCTCTATGAAGTGCACGTGTTTTAATAACCGTTTCTAATTCGCGGCGAATACGAATAATTTTCTCTTGTAAAAGACGCCTATCTGCTTCAATTTGCGTCTCACCAGGTCCACCTAGGAAGCCACGCCCCCCCCGTTGCCTTTCCAAGTGTGTCCAACTACGCACAAGCCTCCCTTTTTGATAGGACAAACGCGCTAACTCTACTTGCAAAACTCCTTCTTTTGTTCGTGCACGATCCCCAAAAATTTCAAGAATCAAAGCCGTTCTATCGATAACTTTACAATTCCATAATTTTTCTAAATTACGCTGCTGTACTGGCGTTAAAAAGTGATCTACAATCGCAAGCTCAATAGAATATTCATCTATATAACAGGTTAACGCATCTACTTTACCTTTTCCAAAGAGAGTCGCAGAGCGAGGCGTTGCAATATTAATCGTTTCATAATTAACAACTTCTAACCCTATAGCACGCGCTAACCCTAATGACTCTTTAACACGAGAAGATACAGAACACTCTCTCAAAGAGCTTTCACTTCTATTTTCTTGAAAAAACGGTATCAAAACAAGTGCGCGCACCTGTCCTGTGTTCTGCGCAAATACCCCTCCTAATCTCTCATTTTCATTTATCATAGCAATCTAAGTACTTTTAAAATGGGATAAGAGGTCTATCTTAAAATGATATGTTTACTCAGGACTTTCACCCTCAAACATCTGTACAGGCTGCCCAGGCATAATCGTAGAAATAGCATGCTTATAAACCAATTGCGCGTGTCCATCTCGGCGTAAAAGAACACAAAAATTATCAAATGAAGTTACAATACCCGTGAGTTTAACGCCATTGACAAGAAAAATTGTAAGGGAAATTTTTTGCTTACGCACCGTATTTAAAAACACATCTTGTAGGTGTTGTGATCGCTCTGCCATTATTCTTACACCTTTATCTAGATTGCATAAAATATTCGTGCATGCATATCGACTGAAAAATATCCAATTGTCAACGTAGAAGCTTCAAAATTCAGCAACAAACAACTGAAATTAGAGAAAAAACGGCTCTTTAAGGCAATAATAAAGTACAGCTTACGAAAAGCTATACTAAATTAAAAATTTTTCCACGTTTACTTTTTTATGAGCTTACAATTCAAAGGCATACTTTTATACGTGCTAAGCTATTACAGACTATATGTGATGATGAAACTGCTTCGTTTAGAATCAATAAAAGTAAGCGGACAACAACATTTATTAACGATTATCGGTATTAAAGAGAAGCGTTCGCACCTTACTGTATATATAACTGCTATTAAATTGTCCTTATTTCAAAGACTGCCGGCTTATAAAGCTTTTTATAAACACAAGTTGTAAACAGTATTTTTGTTTTTGTTAGATTTAAATAATAAATTGTTTTTACTATATTTTATAACATTTTTAAACAGGGTATAAGAAACTGCGTTAACTTTATCTTGATAAGTTTTTAAAATTTTTCCCTAAGCATATTCCTTTCTAAATAATTAACAGCTAGTATATAGAAATTATGTGGAAGAGGACGTATCCCTTTTCCGGCTGTAAGAGTACGAGGCGAGTATGGCACGCAGAACCAAATTGCAAACATTTGAAGTTGAAGTTGAAGAAGCCCTCACAAAAGCTATGAACTTTGATTTCGATGACACAGGATTTGAAACGATATCATCCAATAATTCTGAAAATGTTGTTAATGTCGATGATCTGATTCAAAAAATTGCAATGGCAGAAGAAGAATTTTTTGCTGAAAACGGTACGTCAACTTTTGTTTCTAATATTCATGATGAAGCTGTTATTGATAAATCCGTTGTTGAACAGCTTTTTGCTCCAAAACCTTCACCTGATATTTCAGGTGGAACTGTTCATAATACATTATTGCCTACAAAACTTCTTCCTGCAAATGATGATATAACAACCCCTGTAAATTTTGGACCATTCAAGCAGCGTTCTTCCTCTCGAGTCTACTGGTATACAACAGCGCTTAGTGCTTTATGGGCAACGGGAGGAGCTTTTATTGCGCATAAGCTCGCACCTACCGGACTCAGCTCCTTATCCAATATCAGCACTTTTGTTACATCCCCAACAGGACTTGCTGTAGCAGCCGGAACAGCAATTCCTATCCTTATATCTTGGGGCGTTGCTCAATTAACAAAACGTTCAAACGACTTGCATAATATTGCGCTTCTTATGACCAATGCTGCACAGCGCCTTAGTGAACCACAACATCTATCTGAAAAACAAGCTATTGCTATAGGGCAAACCATTCGTGAAGAAGTAGCGGCAATGAACGAAGGTATTGAACGTACCCTCGGACGTGCTGTTGAACTTGAAGCAATCATACAAGGTGAAGTTCACAATCTAGAACAAGCCTATGCTGAGAATGAATCACGCATTCACACATTAATCAAAGAATTGAGTAATGAACGCATAGCCATTTTGAATCACGCAGATCGCGTACAATCAACAATTAAAGGAACCCAAGAACAACTGAGTGATGAATTTGGTTTGGTTACCTCTAACATTGTGACCAATGTTGAAAAGCTTGCACAAACCCTTTCTCAAACTTTACAAAAACAAGGTGAAGACCTTGTTGAAAAACTTTCCTATGCCGGTGATGGCGTAACAAATCAACTTGTTGAAAAATTTAACAAAACAACAACACAAATTCAGCAGAAAAACACGGAATTTTTTCATGAATTAGGAAAAAACTTTGATGGTTTTGCAAAACGATTTGATCATAATGAAAAACAAATAGAAAAAACCTTTAATGAAACAGCAGAAAAAGCGGAAGTACATGTTGCTAAAATTGCAACACATATACAAGCAGTAACAGATCAAACTTTGCACGCTGTCGATGAAAAGTTTAAAGCCTTGGATAAAGCTCTTATTGATCGTAATAATCAATCTCTACAGAATTTTGATGAGAAGATCTTAAAGCTCGACGACCAAGCACATAAACTCTCTTCTAAATTTGATAACGTAACCTCGCAAGCAATTGGAGCCTTTGAACAACGTTTAGCAACTGTTGATCTTTCTCTTAAAGAACATAGTGATTCCATCATTGATTCCTTTATAGAACGCAGTCAGGCTTTAGAGGATAATGCTGAAAAACTTGGTAACTTCTTGGAAGCTCATGTCTTGAAAATAAATGAGAACCTCCAAGAAAAAACAGCAGACATTACCCATGCATTTACAAATGGACGTGAAGCTATTCTTTCTGCAATTGATAAAAGTAAAGAAAGTCTGAGAGAAGAAATTCAATATGTCGACAATGCCATTGTTGATATCATACAAGAACGTTCACAAGATTTTAAAGTACAACTTTCTGATCAACGAGCTCTTATGGCAGACATGCTCGATAACGAGAAAAATAAAATTGCGGATACATTAAGAAATCAAATTGATGTTTTGTCCCAAAATACTTCTCATATTGAAAAAGTTTTGGCTGATAATGTTCAAGTCGTTGATAAACAAGCTGAAAATCATATTACAAACATCATTCAATGCACTGAAAAGCTACAAGATGTCATTGTACAAAGCTGCAATACAACCCAAGATGCTTTAGAAGCACAGGCGAGAAATATTGATATCCGTGCCGATGCTCTGCGCGACTCTTTAGCAATTAATAGTTTTTCTCTCAATGAAGTTCTTGCCGATCAAGCACGCACACTTGAGCAACGCATGGAAACAATCCACAACCTCATTGCAAAAAGTGATATACGTGTCGATGTTGCATTGAAACAACAAATAGATTTAGTTGAGAGTGCAATTGTCGCCAATAATAAAAACATTACTGAAACGGTTCAAGATCATATCAGAAACCTTGAAAACCATGCCGAAATTTTAAAGAATACTCTTTCTCAATCGAGTGGTGTTTTCTTTGAAACCCTTGAAACACGTATGGAATCATTTGATACAGATCTAGAAGATCGTGCACACAAAATTTTTGAAAGAACAACAACGCTAGAGGAAACATTATCTGAAAAATTCAGCCAAATCTGTGAAGCCATTGATATGCAAACATCTGTTATTGAGGAACGTTCTGACACGTTAAAAACGTCTCTCATTCTTAATAATGAGCAAAGTCAGATAATTCAACAAGCGCTGGAAAGTAGTGTTGACAATATGCGTGTAACCTTAGAAGACTCTGTTAATACAGTTACAGATAACCTGCATAATAAGATTATAAAAGCTTCTGATATTCTTTCTTCTACGAGTGAACAAATTCTTTCATCTGTTACAAATGTTACTGCACAAGCAGAAAATATTCTCTCAGAATCAGGCAATCGCATTGTATCAAATGTCAAAAAAACTGTTTATGATACCAGTGAAAAAGTTCTGTCCGTTCTGTCTGAACAAACAGCGCATACTGTCGAAGCTTTCGCAACAGCCAGTCATAATGCACAAGCATTATTGAATGAAACTATTCACACATCAACAACAGCAATAGAGCAAGTCCTTAATGAACGCTGTGATGTTCTTCATCACTCTATGCAAAATCTTAAAAATAATTTAGGATATCAGCTCTCTGATGTCACGAGCCGTCTGGAAGATGCTGGAAATCAAACAACAACACAAATTTCACAACATGTTGGAAAAATAACAGAGCTTACAAATCACTTAAATCAAGCAGCGCAAAATACGACAGAATCAATTGATTCTTTAACACAGCATATCGGTGAACAACTCTCTCTTTCCACACAAGATGCTGAACAAAGAATTTATGCACATAATGAATCTTTAGTGAATAGCTTAACCAAAGCCAACTCTGAAACACTTCAAACAATAACGATTATGAAGGAAGAGCTTGTTAATAATGTCTCATCCATCTTAACACAGTTGAATCAATCAATTCACAATTTTCACGAAAATAGTAATGTTTTATTATCGGCTGTTCAAAATATTGATGGGCAGTTTAATGAGAGTACGAATAATTTTTTCCGCAACACGGACCAAGTAGCAGAGCGTTTGTCAGCCTCAAATCAAGCGCTCAATACTAATGTTGAAATTCTGCAAGGACTTTCAAAGAGTACCTTTGAACAAATTAATCATATAACGAGCAGTTTTGGTGAACATGCAAAGACACTTTCCCAAACTATTCATGTTCTTGAACAGTCTGAAAATTCACTTAGTGCAACACTTGAAGAAAAACATAATACGCTTTCTGTATTAAGCGATGCTCTTGTTTCAAAGTCTCATGAAATTAATCAAATGATTGGGCATTATGAAAAAATCTTCAACTTAGCACTTGAACGCTCTGATAAGAATGCGCGTAACTCCACAAATTCATTCCAACAATCACTTAATAAGCTTGTTAGTGAAGCATCAACGCGTTTTTCAGAAGCAGCAGAAGATATACGTCGCTCCGCTGATGAAGTTCGTTTAGAGCTTTCAAAGATTAATAATGATATCAATGAAAATGTAAAAAAACTTCCAGAAAAAACAAAAGAAACAACGCAAACAATTCGCACAGCTTTGAATGAACAGATTACAGCGTTACAAGATTTAGTCAGTGTTATACAAAATGATCAAAAGAGCGTACAAAAACAGCTAATATCAGCATTTCCTACATCATCAATATTTAATCAAAAAAGTGACAGTTCCACTGAGTCTGTTAAAAAGATTGTGCCACCTAAGCCTATCTTGCAACAAGATCAAAGCAAAAAAAGACCAAATAAATGGGTATCAAATCTCTTAGAAAGAGCTTCACGTGAAGAAACATTTTATGATGCTCCCCCTAGTGATGATGTTTTAACATCAGTGCAAACAAAACCATCTCCTGCAAACTGCTCTCTTAATTCATTAGCTTCTGGTATAGTGCAAGCTATTAATCACAATGCCATTGTTGAGCTATGGGATCATTATCAACGTGGACAAAAAAACATCGTAACAGAACGCCTTTATACCTTAAATGGACAAAAAATATTTGAAATGATTAAGAAAAAATATATGAGCGATTTTGGGTTTAAACGTTCAGTGAATCAATATGTTACAGATTTCGAAAAGCTCTTACGTGATATATCGCGCAGTTCTGGCTCTTCCAACTCAGTTCGCAAGTACTTGATATCAGATACCGGAAAAGTTTACACTATGCTTGCTCATGCAAGTGGTCGAATCCAATAACAAATAAGAAAAGTGGAAAAAATATTTTTTCCACTTTCTCTCTCTCTCCAGTTGTTTTAATGGCTTATCATAGAGTACTTTTCTTTCAACTGTAGCTTTGTACTTCAAAGGTTGGGATAATTGGCATGCGAGTTTTCTTTGATATCCTAAGCAATAACCCTAAAGAAGCGTAATGGCTTATCAAACAACATATCATTCTAAGAATGATAAAGCATGTTTTCTATTTCCTTATCTTTTTCTTAACTTCTTTATTTTTCATAGTTTCATAAAGGTACAAAATCGGTAATAATTATTTTTATTAATTGTGAAAAAAATTCATGCTTTTGTATTAAAATAGCTTATAGAAACACTTCTATTTATTTTTTTAATGTTTTTATCCACATATTACTCTCGTTTGAATTATGTAAGTAAATGTTTTTTTATTATATTAGGTGAATTTGAAATAAAAGAAGCTTATTGTATTCAAATTTTCTATTCAACATACGAGATGATTCATTATAAAGTAACGCATTATACGGAATATATGAACTTTAGGTATAAAACATGCAATTACAGCTGTTTCGGATATACTTTTCGTTTATTAAAACACAGATTTGTAAGTATATTAAAAATATACAGCTCGCATTATTAAGAGTTCAATTGAGTAATAAACAAAATGACTTCCATTTTTAAAGTTCCAGTTTCCTTTTAAATAGCTGCAAAAACAATTTATAAATTGCAAATTGTTATTTAAAATTTCTTCTATCTCCCTATAGAAATTTAAATAAAGAAGATGAAGTTAATAGAAAACACTCTTCTTTTTTTTCCTTAATTTGTAAGCATTGCAAAAAAAATAATGGCTTGGTAATGTAATCATTAGTAATATTTTATTTGTTTGTAGACTAATCAATTTTTACGCGTTTTATTAAGGAAAGAAAAAACTAATCGTGCTGCTATCAATGAAATTATTCATTGTGCACAAACAAAAAGAATCATCAAACTGGTTTTACGATCCAGAAGAGTTTTCTCATACTCATGCATTTTGATATTCAGAGAAATGAGGATCTATTAGTGGACAAAACCTTATCGTAGATGGAACATCTCATATACACATACGCTAACTTGGATATCATAAAAATGTCTAGAGAACGAAATAGTGATTTCAGTTCACCAAAAGCTGAACTTGACAGTGCCGCACTTTTTTATCACCAACACCCAAAACCTGGAAAATTGGAAATACAAGCAACAAAACCTCTTGATAATCAACGTGATTTAGCTCTTGCTTATTCTCCAGGCGTTGCAGCACCATGTCTTGCGATTCATGAAGATCCCAATCTTGCTGCTCAATATACCTCCCGTGCTAATTTAGTCGCTGTTATATCCAATGGAACTGCTGTTCTTGGTTTAGGAAACATTGGTCCACTCGCTTCCAAGCCAGTTATGGAAGGCAAGGCCGTTTTATTTAAAAAATTTGCGAATATTGATGTTTTTGATATTGAAATTGATGCATCCGATATAGAACAAATGGTACAAACAATATCGACCTTAGAACCTACATTTGGTGGTATTAATCTTGAAGACATTAAGGCTCCTGAATGTTTTGACATCGAAGAAAAGCTTCGTGCTAAAATGAAAATTCCAGTTTTTCATGATGACCAACATGGAACTGCCATTATTGTTTCTGCTGCTGTATTAAATGCCTTAAATCTTTCAGGAAAAAAAATTGAAAATGCAAAAATAGTTACCTCAGGTGCAGGTGCTGCTGCCCTCGCTTGCCTTAATCTTTTGGTTCGTCTTGGGGCAAAAGTTGAAAATATTTGGCTTAGTGACTTAGAGGGAGTTGTTTATGAAGGTCGCAAGACCCTTATGGATCGTTGGAAAATCAATTACGCACAAAAAACGGACGCACGAACTTTATCTGATATTATTGATGATGCGGATATTTTTCTAGGCCTATCTGCGGGTGGTGTTTTAAAGCCTGAATATCTTAAAAGAATGGCTCAAAATCCACTCATTTTAGCGCTAGCTAATCCAGTACCAGAAATTATGCCTGAAGAAGCACGCTCTATACGACCAGATGCAATGATCTGCACAGGACGCTCTGATTATCCCAATCAAGTTAATAATGTCCTTTGTTTTCCCTATATCTTCCGTGGTGCATTAGACGTAGGTGCTAGTGCAATTAATGAAGAAATGAAAATGGCCGCTGTTCATGCGATTGCTGCCCTTGCACGTGAAGAAACTTCAGATGTTGTAGCACGTGCATACTCAAAAGAACCACCCAATTTTGGACCAGACTATCTGATCCCCTCTCCTTTTGATCCGCGTTTAATACTGCGTATTGCCCCCGCTGTTGCTAAAGCAGCAATGACAACTGGTGTCGCCATTCGTCCCATTGAAGATATGGAGGCCTACTATGATATCCTCAATCGATTTGTCTTTCTTTCTGGTTTAACAATGAAACCTGTTTTTGCTGCAGCAAAAACAGCAAAACGTAAACGCGTCATCTATGCCAATGGTGAAGATGAACGCGTCCTTCGTGCAGCACAAGTTGTCATTGAAGAACAAACAGCAACGCCCCTCCTTATCGGCCGTCCACATGTCGTAGAAGCAAGATTAAAACGCTTTGGTTTAAGAATTCGTCCCGGTATAGATTTTGAATTAACAAACCCTGAAGATGATCCACGTTTTCGTGATTATGTTAATTTATTTTTTCATTATACAGGAAGGCGTGGTGTTACGCCTGAAATGGCAAAAACAGTAGTGAGAACATCAACAACGGCTATTGCTGCCCTTGCCGTTATGCGTGAAGAAGCAGATGCAATGATTTGCGGCTTAGAAGGACGCTTTGAACGCCAACTTGAATTGATTGAACAAATTATCGGTCTTGATCCTAATGTTCACCGTTTTTCTGCTATGAGTTTGCTTATCTCTCAACAACGTACTCTTTTCCTTACAGATACTTACGTCAATGAAAATCCTTCTGCAGAAGAAATCGCTGAAATGACTGTGTTGGCAGCTCAAGAAGTTGAAGCATTTGGAATAACACCAAAAGCAGCCTTATTATCACACTCAAACTTTGGTTCTAAAAACACAGAAAGTGCGCGTAAAATGCGACGTGCAACAGAAATTCTTGCCAAATTACACCCTGATTTAGAAGCAGATGGTGAAATGCATGCTGATGCTGCCCTTTCCAAAGTTTTTCGTGATCGTGTTTTTCCTAATTCTCGTCTTAAAAGTGAAGCTAATTTGCTTGTCTTTCCAACACTTGATTCAGCCAATATCACGCTCAACACTGTTAAAAGCCTCACAAATGCACTCCATGTTGGTCCTATTCTAATCGGGGCAGCACGTCCCGCCCATATCTTAACACCTTCAGTAACTTCCCGGGGAGTTGTTAATATAACAGCCCTTGCTGTCCTTGCTGCCAATAGAAAAAATAGTCTCGTAAAATAAATGCGTAATAAAATTTCAAAGTTTTTTAAATATTGAGATATAGTATTTCATGTACTGTAAACCTCTTTTCTCTATAGATAAAGACAGCTATATTCTGGATTAAGTCTTTTTTTAAAAGAGAAAAAAGGCTAGAAGAACAATATTAAATGTATTTTGAATTTACTAACTCTATAATAAGGAATCCGTACATTGCCTTCCACGTTTGATAAAGTTGCTGATATCATTGCAGAAATCAGTGAAATTGATCGCAATACAATTACACCTGAAAGTCATACAATTGACGATCTAGGAATCGACAGTCTTGATTTTCTTGATATTGTTTTCGCTATTGATAAAGCTTTCGGAATAAAAGTCCCTCTAGAACAATGGACACAAGAAGTCAACGAAGGTACCGTTGCAACAGAAGAATACTTTGTTCTTAAAAACCTTTGTGCAAAAATTGATGATCTCGTTGCCTTAAAACAGGCGGAGTAGTTTTTTCGCCATGCATGATCAATCTGTATTCATCACTGGTATAGGTCTCATAAGCTCTCTGGGGGAAGGAACTGATCAACATTGGAATCTCTTAAATGATCCAATCCGTACACCAAACCTAGATTATACAACTTTTTCACCCTACACGGTTCATAAATTGCCCGAAATTGATTGGAGTTTACAAATTCCTAAAAAAAGTGATCAACGGCAAATGGGAACATGGCAGCGTCTTGGTACCTATGCGGCTGGTCTTGCTCTTGATGATGCCGGCATGAAAAATAATGAACAACTCACTTCAACAATGGATATGATCGTAGCTGCAAGTGGGGGAGAACGTGATATTACTGTTGATACACAGATTCTTTCTAAAGCGCGCGCAGTTGCCGATCATGCCTCTATGTTAAATGTTGCTCTTTCAACTGAACTTCGCCCAACATTATTTTTGGCACAACTTTCAAACCTTTTGGCAGGAAACATTTCAATTGTTCATAAAGTCACTGGATCATCTCGTACATTTATGGGAGAAGAAGGCAGTGGTCTTTCTGCACTTCAAATTGCTGTAGCTCGTATTAAATCAGGTCAAAGCACCCATGCTCTTGTAGGAAGTTCCTATAATGCACAAAGTTATGATATGTTGTTGGCGCATGAGCTTGGTGGTCTTTTAACCCATAATGGATGGAGCCCAGTGTGGGATCGTGAAATCCACCCCGGCGGCGGTATCATAGCCGGTTCTGGTGGTATCTTCCTAGTTGTTGAAAGTGGAGAACATGCCAAAAAACGCAATGCACGTGCTTATGCTGAAATTAACCAAATTATTACAAACCAAACAGATAGAACCAAAATTCCACTTAGAGAGTCAATTGCAACAATGTTGAAAACTGCTGGCGCTAAATCTGCCTTAGCCATTTCAGCAGCCTCAGGAGCTCACGAAGCAACAAAAGCAGAACAAAATGCTCTTGATAATGCTGATCTATCTTATCGTGGCATTACAACATTATTTGGTTATATGAGGGAAGCACAATTTCCTCTAGCTCTAGCTCTTGCAGCACTTTCAATTGAAAAAAAACATTGTTTTCCAGCGTTAAGTCCTCATGAAAAACCTTTTTCTAAAGAAGTACGTGAAATATTTGTTACAACTATTGGTATAAAAAGAGCTGAAGGTATTGTGCGTCTTACAGCTGTTTGAAGGGGAATTTCTATAGTGAAATATCATGATCATTTTGGGCGTCCACTTGTAGCAATAACTGGTGCAGGCATTGTCACATCACTGGGACAAGGGAAACATGAAAATTGGCAAAAATTAACAAGTGGTGTAAGTGGTATCCACAAAATAACACGTTTTCCCGTTGAGGGATTAAATACATATATTGCTGGTACAATTGATTTTCTTAAAGAAAGTACACTTGGTGCTTCAGCTCTCTCTGAGAAGCTTGCACATCTTTCTGCTGAAGAAGCTTTAGAACAAGCTGCTATTGATAAAAAAAAATTTAATGGACCACTCTTTCTAGCTGCTCCTCCTGTTGAACTTGAATGGAAAGCACGTTTTAGTCTTGATCAAGAGGAAGAATTCAATAATGAGCCTTCTTATGCACATCTTCTTAAAGTCTGTAAGGATAAACTCCATGAGACGCTTTTTGAAGCCACACAATTTGGTGCAATTGCAGAAAAACTTCAAAAAACATTTGGCACAAAAGGACTTCCTGTTACACTTTCCACTGCCTGTGCATCTGGTGCAACAGCAATTCAATTAGGTGTTGAGTCTATTAGACGGGGAGAAACAAATCGAGCTCTCATAATTGCGACAGATGGATCAGTTTCAGCAGAATCTCTCATCCGTTTTTCGTTACTATCTGCTCTTTCAACTCAGAATGAGCCTCCAGAAAAAGCAGCAAAACCCTTTAGCCGTGATCGAGATGGTTTTGTTATGGCAGAAGGCTCAGGCGCTCTTGTGCTTGAATCTCTTCAAAGCGCATTAAACCGTAATGCTACAGTTTTAGGAATTTTAGCTGGCTGTGGAGAAACCGCCGATGACTTTCACCGTACACGTTCAAAACCCGATGCATCACCAGCAATTGAATCCGTTCGCAAAGCTTTAGACGATGCAAAAATAACCATCAATGAAATTGACTATATTAATGCCCACGGAACTTCAACACCTGAAAATGAGAAAATGGAATATCTTGCATTATCAACAGTATTCGGTGATCTTTTAAAGCATATTCCAGTCTCTTCTAATAAATCAATGATTGGGCATACATTAACTGCTGCTGGTGCAATAGAAGCGGTTTTTTCGCTTTTAACCATTCAATCGGGGATACTTCCACCGACAATAAATTATGATAATCCTGACCCTGCGATCCCTTTAGATGTTGTTCCTCATCATAGCCGTAAGGCCTGTGTCAATGCGGTTTTGTCAAACTCATTTGGATTTGGTGGTCAAAATATGAGTCTTGTTATCACTGCATATAAAGGATAATCCTTTAATAATAAAATTTTATAACGCTAACCTAATAATATATTTAAGGGGGATGATAATGCGTGCACTGCAACTCTTCGATGATCGTCGGCTTGAAATCACCAATATTTCCCCGCCATCTTCACCTAGTATAGGTGAAGTAACTGTGCGGATAAAAGCCGTTGCTCTTAATCATATTGATGTATGGGGATGGCGTGGCATGGCTTTTGCGAAAAGAAAAATGCCACTCATCATTGGTGCAGAAGCCTCTGGTGAGGTTATACAAATAGGAGATGGCGTTGAACATCTCCAACTTGGACAGATTGTCTCAATTTATGGTGCACAAACCTGCGGAGTATGCCAAGCTTGTCATGAAGGACGGGATAATCTTTGCAGTCAGGTAAAGGGAGTCTACGGTTTTCACCTTGATGGATTTGCGTGTGAGCTTGTCAATTTGCCAGCACGTTTATTAGTTCCATCACCACCCCAATGTGATGAATTGCAGGCAGCAGTTGCTCCAATTACTTTTGGTACCGTAGAACATATGCTTTTCGATAACGCAAAACTACAAGCAGGAGAAACAATCCTGATACAGGCTGGTGGTTCAGGTATTGGTTCTGCAGCCATTCAACTTGCAAAACACATGGGCTGTACAGTTATCACAACTGTAGGTTCAGATGAAAAAATTGCAAAAGCACACTCTCTTGGGGCAGATCATGTGATTAATTATCGTAAAGATCGTTTTGAAGGTGTAGTGCGTAAATTAACCCAAAAAAAAGGTGTTGACGTTGTTTTTGAGCATGTTGGTGTAGATACATGGAACGGTTCTCTGTTATGTATGAAAAAAGGAGCACGTTTAGTGACTTGCGGTTCTACCTCTGGTGTTTCAGCACCAATAAATCTCATGCAATTATTCCAGCAACAGCTTAAGATATTCGGTTCATTTGGCTGCCGTATGGAAAATATGAAAAATGCCATGCAAAAAATGGCACAAAAAGCCGTACACCCTGTCATTGATACAATTGTTGGGCTGGATGAAATTGATACAGCTTTAAAACGAATGGAGAGCCGTGATGTTTTTGGTAAAATTATCCTTAAAATCGATTAAATCATGATGAAGCTTTCTCTTAAAAATCTCATATATCGTATTAAAATTATAGCTAAAAAAATATCCTACTTGTTATGGGCATATCTGCTCTTTGGTTCTTTATTTATTCTAAAATGTTTTCCAGCCAAAATGGGAATTTCTTTTTTTGCTTGGTTAGCAAAAAAAATTGGTCCCCTTGTACATCGTCATCAAATCACACTTGCAAACCTTAGGAGTGCATATCCAGAAAAAACAGAGCAAGAACTCCGTGCGATTGCAATAGAAATGTGGGAAAATATAGGACGTTTCCTAGCCGAATATATTTTTCTTGATAAAATTTTTGATTTTGATCCTCATGCAGACGAGCCAGGTTTCATTGAGGTTAAAGGTATTGAAATATTTGAGCGATTAAAAAATGAAAAAAAACCACATATTTTTTTCACCGCACATACTGGAAATTTTGAACTTCTGCCTATTTGTGCACAAAGTTTTGATCTTAATGTTACGGTATTATTTAGACCACCCAATAATCCCTATGTTGCCAAACGAATCCTTAAAGCACGACAAACTTCTATGGGACACCTTGTTCCCTCCAAGGCCGGAGCAGCATGGGCATTAGCAGCCAAATTAGAAGAAGGTGAAAATGTTGGTATGCTCGTTGATCAAAAATTTCGCCGCGGTATCATGGGAACATTTTTTAACAGACCTCTTAAAACAAACCCCTTAATTATAAAACTTGCTCGACAATATGACTGTGATATTTATCCAGCACGTTGTATTCGTTTGCCTAGTGGACGTCATCGTTTAGAGTTATATGAACATGTAGAACTTCCACGTGATGAAAAAAATGATATCGATATAGCTGCTTCTACGCAAAAATTAAATGATATTGTTGAATCTTGGGTCCGTGAATATCCTGGACAATGGATGTGGTTACATAGGCGTTGGGACATCTAACATAAGCTCTATTGCTTACAAAGGAAGTGCAAAATGTTAGCCTCAAAAGATATCAAAGAGCTCACAGCAATTATCACTGCATTACGAAACTCTGATAATGGTTGTATCTGGCATAAAAAACAAACTTTTGAATCCCTCATACCCTATATGCTCGAAGAAGTTTACGAAGTCATCGATGCCATTGAACGAAAGAATCGAAAGGATCTCTGTGAAGAACTTGGGGATCTTCTTTTACAAGTTGTCTATCATGCTACCATAGCACAAGAAGAAGGCAGCTTTACTTTTGAAGATGTTGTTTATGCAATCACGGAAAAAATGATTCGACGCCATCCTCATGTTTTTGGAAATGCCGAGCAAAAAAAACGAGGATTTATAAAAGAGGAGTGGGAATATATAAAAAAAAGAGAACAGGTTGAACAAAAAAGAATGTGCGAAGAAAAAAACAACAATTCCTCCACAAGCATACTCGCAAAAGTAAAACAAATCCAGCCAGCAAACCAAGAGGCACTTGCTTTACAAGAAGCAGCAGCTAAAGTAGGTTTTGATTGGCAAAAAAGTGATAAAGTTTTTGAAAAAATAGAAGAAGAACTCGAAGAGCTCAAAGAAGCCATCAAAAATAAACAAAACTCAGAGATAGAAGCAGAGTTTGGAGATCTCTACTTTATACTCCTTAACCTCGCGCGCCACTTAGCGATTGATTCACAAAAAGCATTAAAAAAAACGAATATAAAATTTCGAAATCGTTTCGCCTATATTGAAGAAAAGCTATCCACTCAATCTAAAACACTCACTGACGCATCCTTGAATGAAATGGAAGCACTTTGGAAGCAAGCTAAAAATGAACAATAAAAAATAGTAGATTTCTTCTACCTAAAAGAACAATATCCTCTAAAATTACTAAATTATAATTTAGCTCAGCTCAATTTGTTTTATATTGATCCTGCGTAGCAGGACGAAGTTCCACCGATTCTCCACACCCGCATGCTGAAACTTGATTAGGATTTTTAAAGATAAAACCAGACCGCAGCGTTGTCACTTCATAATCCATCTGCGTCCCTAATAAAAATAATACCGCATCATGTGCTACAAAAACACGGGCACCATTCACTTCAACAACATCCGCATCTATCCCCTTTTCTTTGACAAGAGTAATTGTATACTCCATCCCTGCACAACCACCTTTTTTGATACCAACAAGAATACCCTGTGCATCTTTTGCATCCATAATCGCTTTAACACGATCCACTGCTGCTTGCGTCAAATTTATTACCGAAAAACGGCTCATAGTTTACTCTTTTCTTAGTTCAATAGACACTTTGAAAGTTATTCCTCTATAATATTTTATCTGATATTTCAGAAAAAAAACAAAACATAAATTAAAGCATTCTGACCTTGTTTATTTGGATAAAAATACATACCCGTAAAATGAGATTTGTGATTATATAATCCAGTACTTACAATTTTTTGTCCACATAAAATGCAAAATACCTCATCTATAAAAACTCTAAAAAAACGAAAACTTTTCAAAACCATACATTCACTCCTCTTCTTTTGAAAATCTTTATCTTTTTAGAAAAGTAACGATTAGGTAAGAAAAAAAAATATACCTTCCGCACTCATTTGCTCCAATTCATACCCCTAAAGTCACCAATCTTACCCCCTCACAATCTCAAAAGTAATTAAATGCATACATCTATTAACTATAGTGCTAAAAATTTAATGATCACAAAGAATTTTACAAATTCGTTATTTATCTTGAATTAACAACAAAATATTGATGTCCAAAATTTTTACTTTCAAAAGCTCTAAGTGCAAGAGCATTTTAGATTATTCTGTTTATTTTTTCTCTTGCCTTTAAAGAAACAGTCATTTAATCGTTTTACACAAACTCGGAGCGTAGCGCAGCTTGGTAGCGCACTTGACTGGGGGTCAAGGGGTCGTGGGTTCAAATCCCGCCGCTCCGACCATTTTTAAAATGCTATAAAATAAGCTTACTTAAAAAGTGAATTATTATGCATTTCAATTGCACACACATGAAATTTTTCTTCAACATAGAATAATGTGCAATGATATTTTATCATAAATTCGAGATAAGCTGTTTTATTTAAATGCGCTTCGTTCTTAGGAAAACACATACGAAACGCGAGACCTTTTGTCTCGCGTTTTTTATTCTTCAGAAAAATTTATAATTATTCGATCTCATATTTTCTAAATTTTCTTTACACAATAATGTCGCTGTTATCATTTTTTGTAATGGATGGTGACATCTGTACGGTTATCTTTTTAGGTTTTAATTCAGCTGGCATTTCCCTTTTAAGCTGAATATGAAGAAGTCCATCTCCAAGTTCTGCCCCAATAACCTTAACATGATCAGCTAAATGAAAACGCCGTTCAAAAGCACGCGAAGCAATACCTCGATAAAGGAATTCTCGCTCTTCATCATCATTTTTAGACTTTCTGTCTCCCTTAACGATCAGCTGGTTACAATGCGTTTCAATATCAATTTCATCTTGAGAAAAACCAGCAACAGCCATAGAAATTCTATAAGAATCTTCAGTTAAACGCTCGATATTATAAGGGGGATAAGAAGAAACTTCGTCTGGTTGTGTTCTAGAATCAAACCAGTTAAAAAGATGATCAAAACCTACTGTGGAACGATAAAATGGTGAAAAATCTACTTGACGCATAATATTGCCCTCCTCTAGAGCGACTATAATTTATAACTAATTCACAAAGTTCCAACATGGCAAACTTACTTGTGAACCTGCGGCCCCATCATGGCAACCGCACTATATTATCTAGTAATCGTTTTTCTTTATTTCAACTCTTTGGGACCTAAATTGATAAAAACTATCTAAAAAGCAATATACCCCTTTTTAAATCCTTTTTCTTCATTACATAAATGTCAAAGCACTAAGCAGCAAATACACTGTAAAGGATTTCAATTGGAAACACCTCTTTATCCCATAGACTGGGGGGCCACTCCTCTTAATGTCCATCATGGTACTCTTAAAATAGCAATAGATCATGAAATTCGTTTTGCTATAACATATCCTGAGGTGGAAAAATCTAAGGGAACAATTGTTATTCTCAAAAGCTACGCAAATGCTTTAGAAAAATATTTTTTATTAATAAATGAAATTTCTAAACGCGGTTTTCATACAGCAATATTTGACTGGTTTGATCAAGAAAAAACATCCCTCAAGATAAGAAAACAAAACAGACATCATTATTTTGATATAAATAACGATATTAATGACTTATATAAATTTCTTAAAAATATTGTTTATCCTAATTGTCCGCCACCTTACTCTATGCTTGCCTACGGCATAGGTGGATTGATAGCACTTAGCGGATTAGATCTCATTAATCATCAGTTTAATAGATTGCTCTGTGTTTCTCCCCTTTTTGCTCCATTCGGCAATAAAACAAATGGTTTTCAACATAAATTAACACAATTTCTTTCTGATATAGGTCTTGGCTTTATACCAGCGAAAGATGGTAAAAAATTAAACAAAACAAAACAAAAAAATATACAATTGGGACACATACATAAAGTGCCGCTCTCTTCCATTAAGCCCCCAACATCCCAATGGATAGCATCAGTATTTAATGCGATTGATTCTGTGAAGAGAAATGTACTTCATGGAGATTTACGAATCCCAACACTCTTTATTCTTGCCAATCAAAATAATATTGCAAACAACATTGAAGTGCAGCAATTATGCCAACACACACGTCTGACAGAAAGTATTACTATTACAGGCGCTGAACTGGATACAATTATGGTTAACGAAGATTATAAAAAGCAATTTTGGGCTGCATTTGATGCATTTATTCCCTATAATGTATCTGTAAAATAACACTAAACCTTAATTCTGCTCCGCCCTATCAAAAAAGAAATTTTCTACGAGCATTGGATCTACAAACACTTTTTAATATAATGGATTTTACTTTCCAACCACTCATATGATTCGTTTTCTAGCCTCTACAGACAAGCCATGACCTAAATATTCACCACGCATTCTAATAAAAAAACTAATATACAAAGTATATCATTACATTAAACAATATTATTTTATATCATAAAAAATAACTTAATAAAAAACTATTTATATAAATAAAAATAATAAATCTATCTTAATATAACATGATACATATTTATAAATAAAGCATCAAAATACTATTTTTGATTTGTTATAAAATACTCATTTAATATTATATCTAGAAAAATAATATTTTTCATCTATTTAAGGAAAAAAACTGGAAATAAAGCGCATTTATAATATTTATTACAAATCTCTATAAAAACAAACAACTATAAAATTTCTATTTCTTAGGAGAACTTTTTAAAAACAATAAATTAACATAATATTCTTTTAATTTCTCGATATAGGAAGTCCCTACAATAATGGTTTTCATAAGTTTTTTAATGGAATTCTGATAATAATCAGCAAATTTAAAAGAAAAGATAGCAATGAATCATCTTAGAAGTTTTAGAGCCCCCCTTCTTTTTTCAAAATCACATATATTTCGAATTTAACCAACTCACAACGAATATGCTGTATTCTGAATAAGAATGTAAGAATTAACCATTTTGCCATTCATTTCAATTATGAGCATTTTACCATCTTTTTTCTAAATACTCTATATTGTATAATTGATGCGGCAAAACTCTGACAAATGGAGCCATTGGAACATAATCATGAAACGAATCCTGCTCGCAGAAGATGATAACGATATGCGTCGCTTTCTCGTAAAAGCCTTAGAACGTGCAGGCTACGAAGTCGCCGATTTCGATAATGGTATTAGCGCATATGAACGTTTACAAGAAGAGCCATTTTCCCTTCTCCTGACTGATATTGTGATGCCAGAGATGGACGGAATCGAACTTGCACGACGTGCTACTGAGATTGACCCTGATTTACGAGTAATGTTCATTACAGGTTTTGCAGCAGTAGCACTCAATTCAAATAGTGATGCCCCTCCTGATGCAAAGGTTCTCTCTAAGCCATTTCACTTACGTGAACTCGTCAATGAAGTTGAAAAGATCCTTATCGCTGCTTAAAAAGTATTTTTAAAGTTATTTGCATCTGTTGAAAGAGAAAATGAAATTAGGCATTGACGTTTGGCATTCTATATGGTGTATGCAACATCAATGAATGGGCGTGTAGCTCAGCGGGAGAGCACTACGTTGACATCGTAGGGGTCACAGGTTCAATCCCTGTCACGCCCACCATTCAACTTTATAGTATAAATAAATTATTGAATTATCGTATTCTTCCAAGGTGCGGGATGCGTAAATAAAGGTTCGGAAATAAGATTTTGCAACATGCCTCTACAAAGGGCATGCCTTAGGGAGTGTTTCTAATATTTTTTACGTTCTGATAGCGCCTCTTGGGGGAAGCCATCTAAAAGTATCACAAACGTAATAACAACATCATTTTGCAACAGATTAGAAGTTGGATTTTAAAATTCTTTCGACAAGCATAGGCTTCTGTTCTAAAAAATATTGTTTATTTCCTGATCTATCCCCTGTTTTTCTTAATTCTTTCATGTCTATTGGTATACACTTGTTGTCCAAACAGTTAGATATAACCACAGTCACTTCGATAGATATAAAACACTTAACCTTAGAGCTGTATTTTGAGTTTACCAATTACAAATTATAATAAAATATCAAAAAGAGTAAAAAAACACGATAAAAGCAAATTTTTTCATTCTAAAAATACATTGATTTATAATCATGTTTTATTGTTTGCCATGTTCAATGAGAAATCCGAATATCGTAATGTTTTCTCATTTCAAACCTATTTATATTGAATCAAACAAAACCGTCTCTCTTACACGTCATAAGAGGAATTAGTATTAAGTAAAAATTGTATAAAAAAGCACAAAAATGCCGATAAATGCCTCAAGTGCTAAAATCTATTGCAACATCGGAGGCTGACAAATAGGCAAAGTATATGATAGCGTCAGCTTATTTCTTCATAAGTGTAAAGATGATGGAGCTCAATGGATTTATCATTGTACCATTCACGAGCGCCAGCGTAAAGTGAGCTTTAAGAGATATCTCTTAAAACAAAGCCTGTAAAATGGCATTCTCCTCACACTATATTCTTATTGAAATAATGATCACCTTGAACCGTGTGAGTTTAGATCTTCAGATCTCATCTGTATAACATTTTAATGTGATTGTTATCCAATATTAAAATACTTCTAACATGATGTACAAACTATAAAGAAATAAGAAAAAACATTTGAAAATGTAAATATGAAATCTAAAAATTTAACTCTAAGATACAATCTATCTTCATTCATATAAATACACAGTATACATTCTTAAACCTATAAGACTAAGAAAACCTAAACATTGATGCAACCTATAACCCTACCTGAGAAACAGTGACAATCATGTTAAATCAAATTGTCCGCAAGTGTCTCTCATTGAAAAAAACAATATCTTATCTGGACGGCACATATAACAACTTTTTATACGAAAAAACCATAAAGAAGTAATTCGTTATGAATCACAGTTTCCAAGACAAGAAGATATTCCCTACCTCTTGTGCCGTCTGTAAATTCTCATCATAAACAGTTCTAAATCGAATCCATCATGCCTTGTATCTAATCAAAATCGATCTTACCAAAGATCATGCTGAAAAACGTAATAATATTATTCATAAAAAATAAAAAAAATCACAATAGATGTTTTTTGGCAATTTCACCAGCATTAGCCGCAATGCTTAAATCTAATCTAAGAAATAAAATATTCATTTTCAGAAAGATGAAAAGAAGCTCGTAAAAAAGAGTTTTTGCAATCTGTTTCCTAAAGCATGTGATATAGTAGCAACACGCGGCAAGAATATGCAATGCTAAAGTTTCAGCAATCAAAAGCAATTTTTACTGAAAAAAGAGAAAACAGCATCATTTTATACTAAAACAGTCAACAGAAAACGTTTATCAACAAAATCAACCAAAAAACATCAAAAAGGTTCGGGAGTTTACAGAAAAATAAGCTAATAGAATAAAAGGAAAACTCTCTAACTTTTTATAGCCTATTAATATCATTTAAACATGGTGATCCCGACAGGATTCGAACCTGTGACCCACGGCTTAGAAGGCCGTTGCTCTATCCAGCTGAGCTACGGGACCCAACTGATTATTTTCTCAATTCAAAATAGCATCTTTAATTCAATGTGTCCAAGAATGCTGCCGATCACTGCGAAAATTATCAGAATAAGAAATAGCACGTCGAATCGACGTATGTTTCTTTTCTACACGGTAAGAGATAGCATTCTTACGCGCAAAAGCAATCGCTTCTTCCTTCCTATTAAATCGGATTCTTACCTGATTATTCATATCAGACGTTGCCGTGTACCCCATAAGAGGTTCAAGCATTTTCGCTTTCACCGGCTCATACTCTAGAATCCAAAAACCTGTATTCCCCTTACCTGACTGCATAGCTGTCTTAGCAGGACTATAAATACGTGCGATCATGCCTTTTTCCTTCAGATTACACAACGCTTGAATGATAGTTTCTCACCACACGTACCCAATTGGGTCATTCTCACACACTCAATCAAATATGGTCGGAGCGATAGGATTCGAACCTACGACCCCCTGATCCCAAATCAGGTGCGCTACCAAGCTGCGCTACGCTCCGCCATTTACATTTACTTGATGCACATTTCCTAAAATTTTCACAACAGAAGTGCAAGAGAAAAACACACTTTTTTTTAATTTTGTTGCATTTCTTTACAAAAAAGCACATTTTTAAATCTTTTTCCCTATTCAATAACAGATTTATTAACAAGTAGTAGAAAATAACCTCCGTAGAAAATCCAATCTATATTAAAAAAGAATGAATTTCTCTATAAGGACTTCATAATTCTTGTCCTGTTTTAAGCAAGCTCTCACTGTATCAAAACGCATTCCACAGATACAATTTTAGAAAAAAACGACTTAAATATCATAGAAAAACTTTCCCAAAGAGCACATAAGCCAAAAAATTAAGCTGTATTAAGCTTTTTCCTCTCTTTTTCTATCTTCCCAAAGACGCTTTTATTAAAAATTCTAGAATCTTCTACAATCCAAATCCATAAACAACAAACATTTTTTCAAAGCACAAAGATTTTATTATAAATAAAATAAAGCGCTCTTTTTAGAAAAATTTTCAAATGCGAAGATGGAAAGAATTCAACATCATACAATAAAATCTCAAAGCTATTTAAAATAAACACATGATAAAAGTAAAAAATATTATTTTTTACTTTTATATAGATATCCAAAAAGGAGAAAATTTAAATGACTTGTCTTTCCACGTATTGAAACGATAGTAGAAGGACAGAATAAGTAAGCCATGATAAGGAGTATTTACGGATTTCTTCTATTCAAAACTTCAGCAATAACAGAACGTGTTATTTTTCTTTTTCTTTGTAATGCCAACTGATCAACAGAATCAATAACACGCTTCAATGAAAATAAAGAACGTTCACAACGACTTACAAGATAATAAACCGTATCTGGATGTACAATAAGTTGCCTATCTGAAAAAAGCTTAAATGCAACAGCTGTTAACAATGCATCATCAGGCTGATTAATTTCAACGAACATTACCGAATTAAGACGACTTTTTAGATCATTTAACATTAAATTCCAAGCGGAAGGAAGTGTTCGTGCCGTCATCAATAAAGTAGCTTGTCGTGCATCAAGATTTGCTTGCTTAATACTGTTAATTAAATGAAAAAGTTCTGTCTCATTGATTTCACCTACATCAATATCCTCTATTAAAAATGATCTGCCTAAAGAAGCCATAGTAATAGCCTGATCAATTTCATTGTGCTGAATCCTGAAAGCATCTGCTTTTTGGAGCCATATATTAGAAAAGTGCGTTTTTCCAGAGCCTTCTTTACCAACCAAAACTGCAATAGGTAAGCTCCAATTGGGCCAGTGATCAATAAGCTGAAAAGCCATACGATTGCTTTCCGTTACCACTAAATCCTCAAATTGAAAAATCGGATCATAGGGAAAATTTAAAGATAATTGCGTTTCACGCCCATTCATTTTAGCGGCTCCGAATTTCCGCTTCTCGAATACATCTGAGAACTCAGATAAGTATGAAGAGCAAAACGAACTAAAACGCCAACAGCCGCTGCCGCAGGAATAGCAACAAGCATACCAGTAAAACCAAAGAGTGAAGAAAAAGCAAAAAGTGAAAACATCAACCATACGGGATGTAATCCCACTGATGAACCTACAAGCTTGGGTTGAAGGATATAACCTTCAATAAACTGACCAATTAAAAAAAGTGCCATCACAACGATGATTCCCCCCCAATTATTGGGATAAAACTGGACCCATGCAATACCAACAGAAAGGACCAAACCACTCATTGTGCCGATATAAGGAACAAAGCTAATAAGACCAATAAACATACCAATCAAAAGACTAAAATTGAGTCCTGCAATCGTTAAACCAATAGCATAATAGCCTCCCAATATGAGACAAACTGTTCCTTGTCCACGAACAAAGCCTGCAATAGCTCTATCCATTTCATGAAAAATACTACGAACAGTTTCAAGATGATCACGCGGTATTAACGAATCGATTGCTGTTACCATACGTGGCCAATCTAATAACATATAAAATGCCACCACAGGTGCCACAACAAATAGGCTAACGATATTAACGATTGATTTTCCTGACTTTAAAAGTGAATTCAAAAGAGACGTAATAAAATCCGAACCTTCTCCCAAAAATCCTTTAATATTATTCCGTAATTCATTTGGATCACTTCCAAAATAGCGCCTTAACCAATCAAAATCATGCTCAACAAAAAAGGTTTGAATACGATTAATGTAAACAGGTAAACCATCACTCATAAATTGCTGTATTTGCCAACTAATAACAGGAATCAAAATAATTAAAGCAGCAACAAAGGTAATAACAATAAATAGGGTGATAAGGACAGTCCCAAACACACGACGAATACCAAATTTTTCAAGTAATTGAACAATGGGATTGAGAAAATAAGCCAACACAATCCCTGCCACAAAAGGAAGCAAAATTGATCCAAAAACAAACATAAAAAAAATGAAAAAAATCAGCGTACCAAGCCAAAAAAAGATTTGCCTTTTCATATTATTCGGCAAAGGTAATTGAGTATACGCTGGCACATAAGTCTTATAACGATCACGAGATGTATTCTCACTCACTTTCTTTCTCATAAGCTGCCAAGAGGACTGTCCGTGATTATCTGATATCTTGCTCATAAAATATCCTAAAAAATTCTTCACAAAAAATTATAAACAACTTCAAAGAAAGGTACAAGAAAAGTTGCTTATTTTCTTATCAATATCTCTTGCAGAGAGAACTCTATCATGGCATTGCATAATATCAAAACCTGATTTTCCATTAAAGGAAGGCTCCAATGAGCAATCAAGATCTTACAAATAATAAATCCAAGGCTGGGGATAAATCCAAAGCTGGTCTTACCTACGCAAAAGCCGGTGTAAACATCGATATGGGTAATGCCATGGTAGAAAAAATTAAACCCTTTATACGCGCAACAAAACGAGCCGGAACAGATGCAGAAATTGGCGGTTTTGGTGGACTTTTTGATTTAAAAGCAGCAGGCTTTACGGATCCTATCCTAGTAGCAGCCAATGATGGTGTGGGAACAAAATTAAAAATTGCCATTGAAGTAGGTCACCATAACACTGTAGGTATTGATCTTGTAGCTATGTGTGTCAATGATTTACTCGTACAAGGGGCTGAACCTCTCTTTTTTCTGGATTATTTTGCAACTGGAAAGCTTGACCCTGAACAAGGAGCTGCGATTGTTTCCGGTATTGCAGAAGGATGTAAACAAGCCGGTGCTGCTCTTATTGGAGGAGAAACTGCAGAAATGCCAGGAATGTATGCAGAGGGAGATTATGATCTAGCTGGTTTTGCTGTTGGAGCATGCGAACGTAGCAAGCTACTCCCTTCAAAAGATTTGACAGAAGGTGATATTATATTAGGTCTAAGCGCCTCTGGAATTCATTCCAATGGCTTTTCGCTTGTTCGACGAATCATCCAGCAAAATTATCTCAAATGGAATGACCCTGCCCCTTTTTCCCCTGAAAGCAGCCTTGGTATAGCACTTCTTACACCAACACGCATTTATGTAAAATCGCTTCTTCCCATCATGCAAAAATATGAAGGGATTAAAGCTCTTGCTCATATTACGGGTGGAGGTTTTCCTGAAAATATTCCACGTGTCCTTCCATCCTCTCTCTGCGCTGAAATTAATCTTTCTAGCATCAATGTTCCAGCAGTATTTTCATGGATTGCCAAACAAGGTAAAATAGAAGAAACAGAAATGTTAAGAACATTTAATTGTGGTATTGGCATGATCATTATCGTAGCACAGCATGCAGCTGAAACAATTACACAAGCTCTTGAAAGAAAAGGAGAGACTGTAACTCCCCTTGGCATTTTAACAAAATGCCAAGATCAAAATAAAGGAATACTTTATAAAGGGGTACTGCATTTATGAAAAAACAAATCGTCGTTTTCATTTCTGGTAATGGATCCAATATGGTCGCCCTTGCTCAAGCTAGTCAACAAACGGAATATCCTGCTGAAATCGTCGCGGTTATTTGCGATAATCCGCGTGCCAACGGTATTGAAAAAGCGCAAAACCATAACTTACCTATTCATATTGTTGATCGTAAAATTTACAAAACAAAAGAAGAGCATGAAGAGAATATTTTTACAATTTTAAATCAATATAAACCGGATTTTCTCTGCTTTGCAGGGTATATGCGCCTTATCTCACCACGTTTTGTAAAACTTTATGAAGGACGAATTTTAAACATTCATCCTTCTCTTTTGCCTTCATTTAAAGGCTTAAACACACATGAAAAAGCTTTACAAGCAGGTGTAAAAATCACGGGTTGCACTGTTCACCTTGTTACAGAAGATATGGATGCAGGAAAAATCCTTGCCCAAGCAGCCGTTCCAGTCTATCCCCATGATACTGCTGAGTGCTTAGCACAAAGAGTTCTTAAAGCAGAGCATAAACTCTATCCCGAAGCCTTAAAAGCATTTATTGAAGGGAAGAGCAAAATGGTCGATACGCAACAACAGCTTTTATCTTTTTGAGTGTATCAACAATCTATTAATCAGCATATTTCAATGCTTTACACATAGTTTTTGCTCAGTATCTACAATTGAAAATCTCTATGAAATATTGACATAATAGAGTCCATCTCTTCATAAATTTTTGCACAAAATATGTAATTTTTTGAATTTTAGTTCATTTTTAAAATTTTTCTTCTTTATTCAATTCTATGACATTATCATAAGCTCTATTTATCAAAATACTCTCGTATTTCGCCTAAAAAATCTTAAAATACGCAATTTTCTATTGCATAAATTTTTGTTTATGACGAAAGTGTTTCTTTAACTGTTACAGCTAACTGTTTGAGTGTAAAAGGCTTAGATAAAAAACCAAAAACAGCATCTTGTGGAAGATTTTTAGCAAAGGCATCTTTTGCATATCCAGAAACGAAAAGAAATTTGATATCAGGATAGTTTTTACGGACTTCCTTCAATAAAGTGGGCCCATCCATTTCTGGCATCACCACATCGGAAACAATAATATCAACTTCTCCTTTTTGTTCCTCAAGAATAGAGAGTGCTTCCACCCCACTTGCTGCCTCTAAAACCGTATATCCTCTCATTTGAAGAGCTCTTACCCCCCCCATTCTGACCGCATCTTCATCTTCAACCAATAAAACAGTCGCAGATCCTGTTAAGTCTATATTTTTATCTTTCTCTTCATCTTTTTCAATCTTTTGAGAAATTTCTCCTTTTATATTGGGGATATAACGGGGAAGAAAAATATGAAATGTTGCTCCTTCACCTTCTTTACTTTCACAATAAATGTACCCACCGCTCTGCTTGATAATTCCATAAACCATTGATAAACCAAGTCCTGTTCCTTTTCCAACTTCTTTTGTTGTAAAAAATGGCTCAAACATTTTTTCTTGTATAGCAGCAGATATACCAGCCCCTGTATCTGAAATAGTCAATTGCACATACTCGCCAATTGCTAAACCAAGATGATTAAATTCAGCACTTTGTTGCTTTGTAATATTGTTTGTCGCAATCGTAACAATACCTCCATCTAACATGGCATCACGCGCATTAATAACCAAATTCATAATAACACGCTGGAAAGATGCTTGATCAACTTCAACGCTCCACAAATCTCTTCCATGGATAATTTTTAACTGAATATTATTCCCCAAAAGTGGTAAAATAAGATTGCGGATATCTGATAAAAATTCAGTAAAATCAACTTCTTCAGGTCGAAGTGTTTGCTTTCTAGAAAAAGCTAATAATTGCTGTACAAGAGCAGCTGCTCGATTAGCATTATTTTTAATATTGATCAGATCAGCATGAGCAGGATCAGAACTACGATGCGTATTTAAAAGAAGATCACACGACATTAAAATTGCTGTTAAAACATTATTAAAATCATGAGCAATACCGCCAGCCAATTGTCCTACAGCTTGCATCTTCTGACTTTGCATCATTTTGTCTTCAAGTGTTTTTTGTTCGGTTGTTTCAATCACAGAGATAATAAGCAAATCTTGCAATGCATCACCATGATAAGGCGGTACAGACATAATATGGAGTCGTAAATGGCATTCTTCATTTTTTTCTAAAACAGTTTCTAGAGAAACAAAATAATTTTTATTTGTCGCAATTCTCTGAAAAGAACGCTCTAACTGCACACAATCACGACGAGAAATAACATCATAAAAATTGACAGCTTTGTCCATACATCCCGTGAGTGATGAAAAAGCTTTATTCATATGAATCAATTGCCCTGCATGATCCACCACGGCTATTGCAAAAGGACTCGCATCAAAATATTCTCCTAATATACTGGGTAATTTTAATTGATCGTCCTCTTCTTTTTGTATTTGTTGTGGAATGATCACAATACGATAAATGGCCTCCTCTTCTAAGAGAGAAGAAACAGATATAAGACAATGGAATATTTTCTCACAAGTCGTGTGTGAATTTAAACATAACGAAAACCTATAAGGTAAAGAGTAACCTGAACTTTGATATCTGTTGGTTTGCAAACAGATATCACTCCATGAGCTCTTAGCGCCAACGCTATCAAATAACGAATCAAAATTATATTGACCAATTGAGAAATTCGCTAAATCAATTGAAAACCATTCGGCAAAAATCGCATTGGCATAAAGAATAGTTCCATGTCTATTAACGGATACAAAACCAATAGGGGCTTGATCCAAGTGATTGATAGCCTCTTGAAGGTTCGAGAAAAAAACTTCTCGCGTTTGTTGTAAATGCGAAATATCAGTAATACGCCAAAATAAAAGCTTTTTTTTCTGTTTTGTGATAGGCTGCACGGAAATATTATACCAAACAGATTTTTTTGGTGTAGAATCGGTAAAAATTGGTTGTTCTACTCTCAATTCCTCTTGCGCTGCAAGATTATTACAGGCAGCAACCTTTAAGCGATACGAGAGTGCATCTGCTCCTGGAAGATCAGCAATAACCATATAACAAGACACTTCAGGCTTATAGGTCAGAATTTTTTGATAGTTTTGATTAGAATAATAAACAAAACCAGAAAGATCAGAGATTACAATTGCATCATCGCTCCTATTAAAGATGCTAAAATCAAAATCTTCATGCGACCACACATGATATCTTAAAATGCCCATTCCACACAAAACGAGTGTTGCAACACCGATAATTGCTAGAATCAAAAAAGATATTGATATCGCCTTTTGCAAATAGCTTTGTGGATAAAAAAAACCTAAAATACCCACAATGAAAAGAAAAACTAATATAAAAACAACACCAAAAATCACAACTCTTCGATGAACAGAAGACACTGATCTTTTATTATTATCAAAACCTTTATCCATCTCTCATTGCCTTAGATTTAGCTGTTTCTTATATCACAAAACTTCCTTTATATTCATTGTTATAAAGTATATACTATGATATTATCTTTCTAAGAAAGCTCACTTAATGTTAAAAATTTTATTTCTTGTATTTAAGTGAGCCTTTTAAGGGTGTATTTATAAATTTATCTCGATAAAAAACGATATTTTCACACAAAAATGGGAGAAAATCTATGTATATCTGGTTATCAGAGCAAATAGGTATATCTGCTGCGAAAATAACGATAAGCTCTTTGTTTTTTATAATAACAATCACAGCTATTACCATAATTATCTTGTTTTTACGTCGTTTAAGTACGAGAAGATTCAGCATTAATAGAAAAAAAAGTCTATCACGATTAGCATTATGTGAAGTAATTTCTATAGATCGAGCACGCCGCCTTGTTTTAGTCCGTTGCGATAATAAAGAACATTTGCTCCTTATTGGCGGATTAACAGATGTGGTTGTAGAATCCGATATTACAGGTACATCTAAAATACAAAAGAGAGAAACACACACACATCTAAATTCCGCCCCTACAGAAAGAAACAACATATCGGATAAAAATCCCTCTCCTTTTACGAATCAAGCGGTAAAAGATTCAGCAATCACCGCCGAAATTGAGGGGCGGCAAGAACCATCTTTATTCATTCCTACTCCTCAAAAATAAAAATACACAATTTTATCACCACGAATTTCGTTTTTTATCATTTCAATGACTTTAATCATCGCGATAAACTCTTTCACGTCGTTCGTGACGTTCTTGCGCTTCCAATGACAAAACGGCTATCGGCCGAGCCTCAAGACGCTTTATACTAATGGGCTCGCCGGTTTCTTCACAAAAACCGTATGTCCCATTATCAATGCGCTCTAAAGCAGCATCTATTTTTGAAATAAGTTTCCTCTGACGATCACGAGCACGTAATTCGATTGTACGATCAGTTTCACAAGAAGCCCGATCAGTCAAATCGGGTTGACCAACATTCTCTTCCTGCAAATTTTCCAAAGTCTCACGAGCTTCTTTTAATATATCATTCTTCCAAGAAACCAGTTTAGCACGAAAATACGCCTTTTGCCGCTCATTCATAAAAGGCTCATCTTCACTAGGGCGATATTGACCATCAATCTCTTCGCTCATGCAATAAAAAACCTCCACATATGCTATGTGCGGTCTATATATTGTGCAATACCCATCAACACAAGAGTAAAATGTTTTTTCATAACAATTGACGAATATGTCTAAATGCACTGTTTAGGTTTAATCGCTTTTTTATGTAGATTGGATTCTTGATCAAATCTCATCCAGAATCATTTTTCTCGCTTATTGAAAAACTTTAAAAAGAAGGAAATCTAATATCAGATATCAGAGCCATCCCTCCCCTACTCTCTCATTCATTGTTTAAAGTCTAAATGAAGCAACAATAAATCATTTCATCAATGCAAAAAAATAAAATCTTTATAAAGGCAAAGTGTGATATTCACGTTTCAAATACATCAAAGCATCTTTTTCTTGATTACAGTTAATTGCAACAACCTCACCAATCAAAACACAATGGGTTGCGTGCTCATGCCAACAAATCAAACGACAATCAAACGATGCTAGAGCGTCTGAAAGACTAGGCGCCCCCGTTTGCAAAGCTCCCCATTGAGCAACATCAAAACGCTCATTTTGTGTAGAATTGCAACGCCTCGAAAAAACATCCGCTAATGAACGATGCTTTCCTGCCAAGCTATTAACACAAAAATTTCCATTCTCCATAAACACCTGATTCTTTAAATTATGGCGCATGAGACAAACAAGAAGGGTTGGAGGATCATCAGATAAAGAACAACACGCCGAAACAGTCACCCCGCGTCTTCCCTTAATACCATTTGTTGTCACAATATGCACAGCTCCTGCAAAAAGACTCATGGCATCTCGATATTCTTGGGAAGAAACCGCGATAGTATGTTTATGTTGAAGTTCAGGCATCAAATATGTTTTATGATTCGACATATCTTTCACTTATAAAGCTTTAAAATTTCAAGCGATCTTTCCATAAAAAGATCTATAATACATATTTTTTCTTTTCCGTCATAACACAAAAGATATTTGTGTATACACAGCGATATGATAAAAACTGCCAATCAAGGAGATTTTAATGCCCCATTCTCATCTCATTTCGCCTTCTCTCTTGGCTTCTGATTTTTCTAAACTTGGACAAGAAATGTTAGATGTTGTTGATGCTGGTGCAGATTGGCTTCATCTTGATATTATGGATGGGCACTTTGTTCCTAACATCACCTTTGGTCCTGAAATAGTCAAGGCTCTACGCCCATTAACAAAAGCAATATTTGATGTCCACCTGATGATCGCACCAGTAGACCCTTATTTGGAAGCTTTTGCAAAAGCGGGTTCAGATATTATAACCATTCATGCTGAAGCAAGTCCACATCTTCATCGTTCATTACAAACAATCAAAAAAATGGGAAAAAAAGCAGGAATCGCACTCAATCCAAGCACCCCTGAATATGTACTTGAATATTTGCTTGATCAATTAGATCTCATTCTCATCATGACAGTCAATCCCGGTTTTGGTGGACAAAGTTTTATTCCAGAAATAAAAGATAAAATTAAACGCGTTAAAAGCATGATTGCAAACCGCCCTATTGATCTTGAAGTTGATGGTGGTATCACCGTTGATACAATTGGGATAGCTGCAAAAGCTGGTGCAAATGTATTTGTCGCAGGCTCTGCAATTTATAAAGATGGAAATAAAGAGCTTTACAGAACACGTATTAATGCATTGCGCCAAGCCGCAATCCTCTCACAACAAGGAAAAAAATGATGATCGCACGTTATTCCCGCCCTGCAATGGTAACAATTTGGTCTCCCGAAACAAAATATCGTATTTGGTTTGAAATTGAAGCCCATGCCTGTGATGCCCTTGCTCACTTAGGGATTATTCCGAAAGAAGCCGCCAAAGTCATTTGGGAAAAAGGGGCAGCAGCTAAATTTGATGTCAATCGCATTGATGAAATTGAAGCAATTACCAAACATGATGTTATCGCATTTCTAACCCACCTAGCTGAATTCATTGGACCAGAGGCACGTTTTATCCACCAAGGCATGACATCATCTGATGTTCTCGATACAACGCTGAACATTCAATTGATGCGTGCGAGTGATATTTTGCTAAAGGATATAGATCAACTTCTTGAAGCATTAAAAAGACGTGCTTTTGAGCATAAAGAGACAATCACTATTGGGCGGAGTCATGGCATTCATGCTGAACCGACAACATTTGGAATCAAGTTTGCTCTTGCATACGCTGAATTTTCCCGTTGTCGCAAACGTCTTCTTGCAGCACGAGAAGAAATTTCTACTTGCGCGATTTCAGGAGCCGTAGGAACTTTTGCAAATATCGATCCACGCGTTGAAGAACATGTAGCAAAAGCCTTGAGGATGCGTGCTGAACCAGTTTCTACCCAAGTAATACCAAGAGATCGTCATGCTATGTTTTTTGCAACACTTGGTGTTATTGCTTCCTCTATTGAAAGGCTAGCGATAGAAATACGCCATTTACAACGAACAGAAGTTCTTGAAGCAGAGGAACATTTCTCACCTGGGCAAAAAGGTTCATCGGCAATGCCTCATAAACGTAATCCAGTTTTAACAGAAAATTTAACTGGATTAGCCCGTATGGTACGTGCATTTGCACTCCCAGCCATGGAAAATGTAGCTCTTTGGCATGAACGTGATATTTCCCATTCATCTGTTGAGCGTTATATTGCTCCAGATGCGACTATTACACTTGATTTTGCTCTTTCTCGCCTCACATCTGTCATTGAAAATCTTATTGTCTATCCAGAAAATATGCAAAAAAATCTCAATAAATTCCGCGGTCTTGTTCACTCACAACGGGTTCTTTTAGCCCTCACACAAGCAGGGATTAGTCGTGAAGATTCTTATCGAATTGTACAACGAAATGCGATGAAAGTTTGGGAACAAGGAAAAGATTTTTTAGAAGAACTCCTCAATGACAAAGATGTTACCAAAGCTTTAAGTGAAGAAGAACTTCGCGAAAAATTTGATCTTTCTTACCACACCAAACATATCAATACGATTTTTAAACGTGTTTTTGAAGAACAATAAAGCGACATAGAAAACCAAAATCCATTCCACCTATGATCAAAAATCTGTTGTAACAAAGAAAACAATTCATGAGAGCAAATCAACTCGATATTCTTATTGTTCCTGGCTACAAAGGATCTGGTCCAGATCATTGGCAAACACGCTGGGAAAAAAAATTGTCGACAGCCCGCCGCATTGAACAACTCCATTGGTCAAAGCCTGTTTGTGAAGAGTGGGTTAACAAAGTTAAAACCGCCATCGCAAAAGCTCAAAGGCCTGTTATGCTTATTGCTCATTCATTAGGAGTTCCCAGTGTTATTCATGCAACTGTACAAAATACAGAAAAAATTTGTGGCGCATTCTTTGTTGCACCTCCAGATGTCGCCAATGAAAAAATACGTCCCAAACATTTAATGACATTTGGCCCCTATCATCGCCAAAAGCTTCCTTTTCCTTCTATTGTCATAGCCAGTCGCAACGATGAGTTTTGTCAATTTTCAGTAGCAGAAAAAATTGCCAATGATTGGGGATCACTCTTTGTTGATGCTGGGTATTCTGGCCATATTAACGCAGAATCCGGACACGGACCTTGGCCTGAAGGGCTTATGGTCCTCTCTCACTTTCTTGCAAAAATTTGATCCAAAAGAGGTGATCTTCTTTCTCATCGCTTATGTATCTTCACCTTTGGGTAAACGTGTAATGATAAAAATTATAAAAGTATCATAGCAATATCATTGAGAAATTCTATCAATTAGGATAGTATCATTTATCAATGTTATTAAAAACCTCTCAAGATAAATAGAGAATCATGATGAATCGTCGCCACCGTATTTATGAAGGCAAGGCTAAAATTTTATATGAAGGACCTGAACCAGGGACTTATATTCAATTTTTTAAAGATGATGCAACTGCCTTTAATGCAAAAAAACATGAAATTATCGACGGAAAGGGGGTTTTAAACAACCGAATTTCGGAACATATTTTTAGCCATCTTGGACGTTTGGGCATCCCAACACATTTTATCAAACGTATAAACATGCGCGAACAGCTTATTAAAGCGGTGGAAATCATTCCGTTGGAAGTTGTTGTTCGCAATGTTGCTGCTGGCTCTCTTGCTAAGCGTTTAGGACTGGAAGAAGGAACCCCGCTTCCGCAATCCATCATTGAATTCTACTATAAAAATGATTCTCTCGATGATCCTATGGTAACGGAAGAACATATCACAGCTTTTGGGTGGGCTGTCCCACAAGAGATAGAAGATATCATGCAACTTTCAATTCGTATTAATGATTTTCTTTCTGGGCTTTTTGCCGGTGTTAACATCCAATTAATTGATTTTAAAATGGAATTTGGTCGCCTGTGGGAAGATGAAACGATGCGCATTGTTCTTGCTGATGAAATCTCTCCTGATTCTGCACGACTATGGGATATGCACACACAAGAAAAAATGGATAAAGACCGTTTTCGTCGTGATATGGGTGGGCTTATTAATGCCTATCAAGAAGTTGCCAAACGTCTTGGTATTATGAATGAAAATGAACCAACACGACCAAGTGGTCCCGTTCTCGTAAAGTAAAAACAAGGTAAAAAAACATCACCTTATATAAATACCCCTCTTTCAAAGGAGAGGTTCTTTAAAAAAGCAGGAAGCAAAAAATGAAAGCACGCATTACAGTTACTTTAAGAGAAAGCGTTCTTGATCCACAAGGAGAAGCAATTGTCGGTGCTTTAAAAAGTTTAGCTTTCGAAGGCATTCAATCCATTCGTCAAGGAAAGGTTTTTGATATTGTTCTTGATGAACTACCTTCTGAAACCGCAAAGAAAAAACTTGAACAAATGTGTGAAGAGTTACTCGTAAATACTGTCATTGAAAATTATACAATCGAACTTTTTTAAGTGAAACGCTCATGAAAACTGCCATCATTCAACTTCCTGGATTAAATCGTGATCGAGATATGGTTGCAGCATTACATCATATAACGGGAGTTGAGCCACTAAAAATTTGGCAAACAGAAACAACAATTCCAGATGTAGATGTTATTATTATTCCTGGTGGCTTTTCCTATGGCGACTACTTAAGATGTGGTGCGATTGGAGCGCGAACTCCCGTCTTAAAAGCCATTCGTGAAAAAGCACAAGAAGGTACGACAATTATAGGTATCTGTAATGGATTTCAAATTTTGTTGGAAGCAGGATTATTACCCGGTACTTTAATGCGTAACGCTTCTTTAAAGTTTGTTTGTCGTGAAATCAAACTTGAAGTCGTCAACGCCAAGACAAAATTTTCTCGATATTATTCTAAAGGACAAATTATTCGTTGTCCTGTTGCCCATCATGACGGAAATTATTTTATTGATAGTGAAACATTGAAACAAATGGAAGACAATGAACAAATTGTTTTTCGCTATGCAGAAAATACAAACCCGAACGGCTCAATGAAAGATATTGCTGGTATTGTTAATAAAACTGGTAATATTCTTGGTATGATGCCCCATCCTGAAAACTTTATTGAACCCGCCCATGGAGGTACTGACGGTCGTTTACTTTTTCAAAGTGCTTTAGAGTTAGTAAATGGATAATGCTGCAAAAATACTCGCGCTCCATAATTTAAAAAACAAGGACTTATACCATTTCTCGCATCGTAAATCTATAAACAAAGCTCTTCACAAACAACAATGGATATTATTTTCTAAACACATAATTATTTAAGACCATTTTTAGTCTTAAATCCCACCAAACAAACGGACAAAATCTTCAGCTTACTGTCTATAAATATTTTTATTATTAAACAACATTATTGTTTATAATATAAGCTGCTAGGTTAAAAAAATAAAAATGCTAAATTTCGATTAATTTGACGGATAAATACTCATGAAGCCTTGCAATAACATCACTATTACACCAGAACTCATTGCACAACACGGGCTAAAAGAAGATGAATATCAACGTATCCTGACGTTAATCGGTAGAGAACCAACATTTACTGAACTAGGAATTTTTTCTGCAATGTGGAACGAACATTGTTCCTATAAATCATCTAAAAAATGGCTAAAAACTCTTCCGACAGAAGGAAAATGTGTCATCCAAGGACCTGGTGAAAATGCTGGTGTTGTCGATATTGGCGAAGGACAATGTGTTGTTTTCAAAATGGAAAGCCATAACCACCCTTCTTATATTGAACCTTATCAAGGTGCAGCGACAGGTGTTGGTGGTATTTTACGTGATGTCTTTACAATGGGAGCCCGTCCTGTTGCTGCTATGAATGCATTGCGATTTGGTGCTCCTGATCACCCACGAACACGCCATCTTGTTTCTGGTGTTGTTTCTGGAATAGGTGGTTACAGCAATTCTTTTGGCGTTCCAACGGTTGGTGGAGAAGTAAATTTTGATGAGCGTTATAATGGCAATATCCTTGTTAACGCTTTTGTCGCCGGTATTGCAAAGACAAACGCCCTTTTTTATTCTAAAGCGCAAGGTATTGGACTCCCTGTTGTTTACCTTGGTGCAAAAACAGGACGTGATGGTGTCGGTGGAGCAACAATGGCCTCTGCTGAATTTGATGATTCAATCAGTGAAAAACGCCCAACTGTTCAAGTAGGTGATCCTTTTACAGAAAAATGTCTCCTTGAAGCATGTTTAGAGCTCATGGAACTTAGAGCCGTGGTTGCTATTCAAGATATGGGAGCCGCAGGACTCACTTCTTCTGCCGTTGAAATGGGGGCAAAAGGAAATTTAGGGATACAGCTTAATCTCGATACAGTTCCTGTTCGAGAAGAAAACATGACAGCCTATGAAATGATGCTTTCTGAAAGTCAAGAGCGTATGCTCATGGTCCTTAAACCAGAACTAGAAAAGCAAGCAGAAGCAATTTTTCATAAGTGGGGGCTACATTTTTCTATCATTGGGAAAACAACCGATGATTTACGTTTTCGTGTATTTCATCAAGGGGAAGAAGTTGTCAATCTTCCCATCAAAGAGCTTGGTGATGAAGCGCCTGTTTATGATCGTCCTTGGAGTGAGCCGGCAAAAAAAACACCCTTGAAAGCAGAAGACGTCAAAAAAGTTGAAAATCTTGGTGATGCGCTTCTGACCTTATTGAATTCTGCTAATCAAAGTTCACGGCGATGGGTTTATGAACAATATGATACCCTTATCCAAGGAAATAGCCTTGTTTGTCCAGGAGGTGATGCAGGCGTTATCCGTGTAGGAAACAACAGCAAACGTGCTCTTGCTTTTTCTTCTGATGTAACACCTCGCTATTGTGAAGCAGACCCTTATGAAGGGGGGAAACAAGCTGTCGCAGAATGCTGGCGAAACATTAGTACGACAGGTGCAACACCACTGGCTGCTACAGATAATCTCAATTTTGGTAACCCTGAAAAACCTGAAGTTATGGGACAGCTGGTTTTTGCTATTAAAGGTATAGGAGAAGCTTGTAGAATCCTCGATTTTCCTATCGTTTCAGGCAATGTTTCTCTTTACAACGAAACAAATGGGAAAGCCATTCTTCCAACCCCCACAATTGCAGGTGTAGGCCTTCTTAATGATTGGTCTAAAATGGTCACAATAAGTGGTATGCAAAATGGAGATATTCTTGTTTTAGTAGGAAATTGCGGCTCCCATTTAGGACAATCAATCTATGCACGTAACATTTTAAATATTGATGCAGGCGCCCCCCCCCCTGTAGATTTACAACTTGAAAAAAAGCATGGTCAATTTGTTCGAGATGTCATACATCGTGGTTTTATTCACGCCGCCCATGACCTTTCTGACGGAGGATTAGCGATAGCACTTGCTGAAATGGTGATTAAAGCAGGTAAAGGAATCAAAGTAAAATTAAGCAATAAATCACCCCATCATGCAGAACTTTTTGGAGAAGACCAAGGACGTTATCTTTTAGCCGTCAAACCTCACTCTCTTAATAGTCTTAAAGAGCGTGCACAAATCAATACAGTTTCTTTAACAGAGCTAGGTCAAGTCGAGGGTACTTCCCTTAATATAGATGGGATATTAACACTTTCAGTAGACAAACTCACAAAAGCCTATGAAAACTGGTTTCCACAATTTATGGGTGAAGAATAAAAATTGTTTTTTCTCTTAAACAGCCTTTATAAAAAAATGAACAACATAGGAGAATAATGATGGCAATGAGTGCCCATGCAATTGAAACGCTTATTCGTGAAGGCATTCCTGATGCTACTGTAACAATTCGTGATCTTGCTGGAGATGGGGAACATTATGCTGCAGAAGTTATTTCTGAAAGTTTTCGTGGTAAAACCCGTGTTCAACAACATAAAATGGTCTATGATGCCCTTAAAGGCAATATGGGAAATGACCTTCACGCCTTAATGTTGCAAACAAATGTCCCAAAATAATCTAAAATTTTTTCTTGCATTCACACATTTAATACGATTAAAAGCAGTATGGATATAAATTACACACTGATAAAAATCTGAAATATCGAGGGATAAAAATGACCACTGTTCATGATTTTATTGACAACGAAATTAAAACAAACGACGTCATTTTATTCATGAAAGGAACACCTGACGCTCCGCAATGCGGGTTTTCAGGACAAGTGGTTCAAATCCTTGATTATTTAGGATTGAATTATAAAGGGATTAATATCTTAACTTCTAACGAATTGCGTCAAGGGATTAAAGATTACTCAAATTGGCCAACAATTCCACAGCTTTATATCAAAGGTGAATTTATCGGAGGCTGTGATATTGTTAAAGAGATGTTTCAAAACAATGAGTTACAGGAACTTTTGAAAGAAAAAAATATTCCCTGTAATCAATCATAGGTATCTTTCATTTTATTCAGACTCTTAAAAAGAGCTGTTTTCAGACGAAATTTTTATTTCAAGGATGCCATATGTCATATTCAGTCGATGAACAAACGCATAGAGATGCGATTAGAAACAAAATTGGCTATAAAGAATTTGTTATTCTTATTGCTTCGCTTATGGCTATTAACGCTATAGCTGTTGATATTATGCTGCCAGCTATGCCCAATATTTTAGACGGCTTAAATATTCTCAATGAAAATGATCAACATTATATCATTTCGAGTTATCTTATTAGCTATGGCATTGCTCAAATATTTTTCGGTCCAATAAGCGATAGGTATGGACGACGTAAACTTATTCTTCTCGGGCTTGCTTTTTATTCATTTACAGCGATTGGCTGTGCCTTTGTAACTGATTTTTCTCTCTTGCTTATTTTACGTATCTTGCAAGGTATTGGAGGGGCTGCTATGCGGGTTCTTACAGTTTCCGTCGTACGTGATCTTTACAGTGGTCGAAAAATGGCAGAAGTTATGTCTATTGTTATGATGGTTTTTCTTGTTGCACCAATGGTTGGTCCCGCAACAGGACAGATCATTTTACTGCTCGGACATTGGCAATATATTTTTATTTTCATGGCAATGATTGGTTTAGGACTGATGATTTGGATTCAACTGCGCTTGCCTGAAACTCTTTATACGCAACGCTCTCTTTCCTTTTTTTCAGTTAAACACAACTTATGGATTGTGATAACCAATCGCACAACACTTTGCTATACACTTGCAACTTCCATTATTTTAGGCTGTATCTTTACCGCCGTTAATACATCACAACAAACATATGAAGGGATCTATAATCTAGGACTTTGGTTCCCTATTGCTTTTGCAGTTGGTGCTGCATTTCAAGCTCTATCATCATTCTTTAACTCTCAACTCGTTGGACGCCTTGGAATGCGGCGTATTGCTCATACTATGCTTTTGCTCTTTTGTGCCGCTTCATGCATTTGGTTTATTGGGTCCATCTTAGCAGGTGGTGTTATCCCTTTTCCTTTTTATATGACGTTATATTGTATATTAATGTTTACCTGCGGTGGTATTATGGCCAATTTCAATACACTCGCTCTTGAACCTGTAGGAGAAATAGCTGGAACAGCTTCTTCTGTATCCGGCTTTCTTCAAACATCTATCGGTGCAGGACTTAGCTTTTTTATTGCCCAACAATTTGATGAAACAACCATCCCAAACTCAGCAGGATTTTTCTTTCTGAGTCTCACTGCCATACTTCTCGTCTTATGGGCTGAACGTGGTCATCTTTTTAGACAATATCATAGTAATCCTAACGAATAAATATTACTATGAAAGATTAATAACATCTCTCTTGAACAATAAGAAACAATAAGAAGATAAATCTATCAGACAAAATAAAACATCTCCAAATAGAACACTCTTGTGTTAACATTCACATTGTTTGTTTAAAGGTACAGCTCTCGAAATATCAAATCATTTCACGACAGCACCCATAAATGGTATAATGTAAAAAAACAAACATACCTATTGTCGCAACAACTCTTGTATGTGAAACGGTTTATTAAAAAATATTTTTATTCTTTTCTTCAATAGTTTTTATGAAGACGGGCTGGTCTCTCATCTCATGATAGGCAAACAAACAGTTTTGATTGATTTAACCTGAACAAGATCGAAATAAGAGAAAAACTTACGCTTTAGGTCTTTCTTTCAATATAAAAAATAATAAATTATCCTTATAAATTAATATCTTAAACAATCATAAAACTATAGGGAATTTTCCCCATTTATAAAATACATTTAATTAATAAATTTTCCTGATTTTGGAAATCCTTTTGGAACCAAACGCCCAACTCCCGCACGCGTTCCCATCCATTCAAAGAGATCGTCCGCCTGACGGTTAAAGATTCGTTCAGCTGTATCTTGCCAACTTAAGCCTTCTGATAAATTAAAAGTCTTGGCATCAACAACACCACCTTCTTTATAACGCTGTAAACGAACACCTTTACCGCGATTCATTTCTGGTATTTGTTCAATAGAAAAAATAAGCATTTTACGGTTTTCACCAACTACAGCCACATGATCACCATTTACCGGAACACAAAGCTTTACCTTATCAGGAGCTTTCACATTCATCACTTGCTTTCCTTTTCGTGTATTGGCGATCACTTCTGCAGAAGAAACAATAAAACCATTACCGTGAGATGAAACCAAGAGCAATTTTTCCTCGGCGCGATGCACAAAAGCTGTGAGAACATCGTGCTCATCATCCATATCAACTAAAAGACGAATAGGTTCACCATGTCCCCGCCCTCCAGGTAAACTATTTGCACCAATAGCAAAAAACTTTCCACCCGTACTGATCAGCACAATCTTGTCGGTTGTAAATGCCGGAAATGCTAACTTTAAACTGTCTCCTTCTTTAAAAGAAAGCGCTTTATAATCGGTCAAATGTCCCTTCAAAGCGCGCATCCACCCCTTTTCAGAAATAACAATAGTAATCGGTTCTTTTTCGATCATTGCTTGTTGAATATCATCAAGATCATGTCTTGGTGCCTCTTCAAACGTCGTACGTCTTTTCCCCAAGAGTGTTTCAGGACCAAAAGTGTTTCGAACTTTTTTGATTTCTTCTGAAATTATTTTCCACTGTTTTATAGGAGAAGCTAACAAATTCTGTAGTTTTTCTTTTTCAGCTTTCAAACTTTCAAATTCTTTACGAATTTCAAATTCCTCAAGTTTACGCAAAGAACGCAAGCGCATATTAAGAATAGCTTCAGCTTGATTTTCTGTTAATTCAAACCGATTAATCAGCTTCTTTTTCGGTTCATCCTCTTCACGAATAATCTGAATGACCTCATCGAGATTTAAATAGGCAATAAGATATCCATGAAGAATTTCCAATCGGCTATCAATTTGATCAAGCCGATAATGAGAGCGACGAATAAGCACTTCTTGACGATGTTCAAGCCATTGCTGCAAACTTTCTCGTAAAGAAAGAACATTGGGTATTTTTCCCAAAGACAAAACATTCAGATTGAGGGGAAATCTTACTTCAAAGTCAGTCAATTTAAAAAGAGACTCCATAAGGAGCTCCGGATCAACCGACCGATTTTTAGGAACCAGCACGATTCTGATATCTTCTGCTGATTCATCTTGGATATCCTCAAGCATTGGCAATCGGCGTGCAAGCAATAACTCTGCTGTTTTTTCAATAAGACGTGACTTTTGAATCTGATAGGGAATTTCAGTCACAACAATCACATAAGAACCACGGCTACCAGGTTCCTGATGCCAACGTGAACGCAAGCGAAAGAATCCACGCCCAACACGATAGGATTCCTCAATACTTTTTTTAGGTTCAACTAAAATTCCCCCCGTCGGAAAATCAGGACCAAGAACGAATTGATTTAATGCCTCATCATTTACATCGGGATGCGCAATCAAATGGAGTGCTGCATCACAAAGCTCAGCAACATTATGGGGTGGAATAGATGTTGCCATACCAACAGCAATACCAGAAGAACCATTTGCTAAAAGATTAGGGAAAGCTCCTGGTAAAACAACCGGCTCTTCATCTTCCTCATTATAGGTTAAACGAAAATCAATAGCATTCTCATTAATTCCTTCAAGTAACAATGCAGCCACTTCAGTCATACGTGCTTCCGTATAACGCATGGCAGCAGCATTATCACCATCAATATTACCAAAATTGCCTTGCCCATCAACCAACGGATAACGAACAGCAAAACTTTGAGCCAAGCGCACCAAGGCATCATAAATAGACGCATCCCCATGAGGATGAAATTTTCCCATGACATCACCAACAATCCGCGCACATTTCGCATAAGACTGTCCAGGATTTAGTTTGAGAAGACGCATCGCATGAACAATCCGCCGGTGGACCGGCTTCAATCCATCACGTACATCAGGCAATGCACGGTGTGTAATCGTAGAAAGTGCATAAGCCAAATAACGTTCCTGTAAAGCAGAGCGTAATTCTATTGGTTCAATATGTTCTTTATCAAAAGGTAAATTCATTTTATCAGACATAGTATTAAAACAACAATTCCCACAATAATAAGAAATTATCTTATAGGATTTATTTAGTGAAATCTTCTATGAGTCGACTTTTTTATTAAAAGTCAATTACATAAAAACAAACGCTGCAATTAGAACATGAACAGAAAATTATATCAATTTGAAAAATTTATACATGTCCGTCCCCCTTGTCCTAAGTAATTTATTGAAAGCTTTGTCAAATCCGACGATAATTTAACTGCCCACAAAGAGTTATTTCATCCTTTCTGGAATGACAAAAGCACCTTTCAAACATCATCTTTTATTATAAAGATAAATTGTATAACAATCCCCTTCAGTTTTTCTATGAAAAACTAAAAAATATTCAAAACTTATGAAATTTAAACTTTTTAGAGTAAGTCCATAGAATGGAAAATCACATTATTTTCATAAAAACGAAGAGACACAATTCTCTGCTACAACGTTGTAAAAACTTCAATAAAAAATAAATAATATATTGACACATAAAGATAATTCATTTTTTTCAACTAAAATGAGACTCCCGAATATTATAGAGTTCTTTCATTTCTAATTTATTCATGATCAAGCAATCATAATCATTTCCTCACCTATCACAAGTGGAAGAGCCACTATAGAAACAAGGAATAAAAATGCCTCGTAAAGAATCAACACAATAGCGTTTTTACCTATCTAAATTTCACAAACAGCCACACACACCGACGGCTCTTGAAAGGCATCAAAACTTCACTCTACGTAGAAAAGATGAAAACAATCCATTATCAACTTTATGAGCTATTTTTGTGAGTAGGAGCCATGCGGATTCCTAAATCACGTAATTGTGTAGGAGAAACATCAGACGGAGCACTCATCAAAAGATCAAGCGCCTGTTGATTCATAGGAAATAAAGCAACTTCACGCAAATTTTTAACACCTTGCAACAGCATAATGATGCGGTCAATTCCTGCAGCCATACCACCATGTGGTGGAGCCCCATAATGGAATGCACGATAAAGACCACCGAAACGATCTTTCACAACTTCCTTAGAAAGTCCTACAAGTTCAAAAACTTTAAGCATCATTTCTGGTAAGTGATTACGAATTCCACCTGATGCAATTTCATAACCATTGCAAACAAGATCATATTGAAAAGCTTTAATAGTAAGAGGATCTTGACAGGCAAGGGCATTTTCTCCCCCTTGAGGCATAGAAAAAGGATTATGTCCAAAATCAATCTTTTTTTCATCTTCATTCCATTCAAAAAATGGAAAATCAACAATCCACGCCAAAGAGAAACTATCTCTATCAAGAAGATCTAATTCTTCTCCTACCCTTGTGCGTGCGGCTCCGGCAAAAGATGAAAACTTTTTTGGATCGCCAGCTACAAAAAAACAGGCATCCCCACTTTCAAGCCCAAGCTGTATACGGATTGCTTCAGTCCTCTGTTCACCAATATTTTTGGCGATAGGCCCTGCTCCTTCAAATTTTCCTTCTTCTTCACGCCAAAAAATATAACCGAGCCCTGGTTGCCCCTCACCTTGTGCCCATACATTCATACGATCACAAAAAGCACGACTTCCACCCGTTTTAGCTGGAATAGCCCACACTTGAGCATTCTCATCATTCGCTAAAATTTGAGCAAAGACTTTGAAACCAGAATTATAAAAATGCTGAGAAACATCTTCCATAATGATCGGATTACGTAGATCAGGCTTATCAGAACCATATTTTTGCATTGCTTCATCATAGGAAATGCGAGGAAAGCTTTGTGTCACAGTCTTTCCATCTGCAAATTCTTCAAAAATAGAACGCATAATAGGTTCCATAGTTGCTAAAACATCTTCTTGCTCAACAAAACTCATTTCAACATCTAATTGATAAAATTCACCAGGAAGACGGTCGGCCCTTGGATCTTCATCTCTAAAACATGGAGCAATCTGAAAATAACGATCAAAACCTGACATCATCAACAATTGTTTATATTGCTGTGGCGCTTGCGGTAACGCATAAAATTTTCCCTGATGAACACGACTTGGAACCAAAAAATCACGCGCTCCTTCCGGCGATGAAGCTGTCAAAAGTGGCGTCGTAAATTCCGTAAAACCATTATTTTGCATAGCCCGTCTCATAGCCGCAATAATTTCAGTCCGACGCATGATATTTTTGTGCATAGTCTCCCGACGCAAATCAAGAAAACGATATTTTAATCGAATATCTTCTGGATAATCAGGCTCACCAAAAATCGGTAAAGGAAGCTCATCAGATTTCGAAAGAATTTCTACCTCTTGTGCAAAAATTTCAATCTCACCTGTTGGAAGCGTTGCATTAATAACCTCATCAGAACGAGCACACACCTCCCCATCCACACGAATAACCCATTCAGAACGCACTTTTTCAATAACTTTAAAAGCTGGTGAAGCAGGATCAGCAACAATTTGTGTGATTCCAAAATGATCACGTAAATCCACAAAAAGAATCCCTCCATGATCACGAACACGATGAACCCACCCCGAAAGACGAACTTGTGTTCCTACATCACATCTACGAAGAGCCGCACAATGATGACTGCGATAACGGTGCATGTTTTTTGCCTTTGATTATAATATTCACATGCGCTACAAACGCTTTTTAATAACCATTTGTCAAGATATGAGAATAAAAACTCAAAAATAAAGTCAATAAAGCACAAATTTAATTTATCGAATTATAATAAAATGATGAATCTTATTACACAAACAACAGATCTTGAAATTGCACTTAACGCTCTACGTACCTCTGATTTTGTAACAGTCGATACTGAGTTTATCCGCGAAACAACTTTTTGGCCTCAACTGTGTTTAATCCAGCTCGCATCACCAGATGTCACAGTTTTGATTGATCCCATAGCACCAGATATTGATTTACAACCTTTTTTTGACCTTATGATCGATAAAAAAGTTGTAAAAGTTTTTCATGCTGCGCGCCAAGATATTGAAACAATTTATCATCTTGGAGGTGTTATTCCTTCCCCTCTCTTTGATACGCAAATAGCAGGATCAATTTGTGGATTTGGTGATTCTATCTCCTATGATCAAATTGTACAACGCTGCACGGGGCATCATCTTGATAAATCCTCCCGCTTTACAGACTGGAGTTACCGCCCTTTGTCTGAAAAACAACTGCTCTATGCACTTGCCGATGTAACTTACTTAAGAGATGTTTACCTGTTATTGAAAAAAAGGTTAGAAAAAAATCAACGTGCTCACTGGATGGACGATGAAATAACAATCCTTTTAAATCCTAAAACCTATGATATGCCAGAAGATGAAGCATGGAAAAAAGTGAAAGGAAAAATTAAAAAGCCACGTGAACTTGCTGTATTACAAAAGATAGCAGCTTGGCGGGAACGTGAAGCACGAAAATACAATATGCCACGTCGTCATATCATAAAAGATGAATGTCTTATAGAAATAGCAACCCAACAACCAAAAGATGAATCTGCATTAAAGCGGTTGCGCAGTCTTAATAAGAACTGGGATAAACTCTCAATTTCTCAATCATTAATCAAAGCTGTCCACGAAGGATTAGAGGTGGATCTTTCTACTTTACCCCCCATTCCTAAACATAATCCACTCAATGATACGACGGCCGCTGTTATCGATCTACTCAAAGTGTTATTAAAAATTGTTGCAAATGAAAACAGCATTGCCCCTAAAATTATTGCAACATCTAATGATTTAGAAAAAATTGCCAATGGAGGAATAAAGAAAAATATTCCTGCTATGAATGGCTGGCGCTATGAAATATTTGGTCAAAAAGCCGAACAACTGCTAAAGGGCCAGATAGGATTTTACTTTAACGATGGAAAAGTAAGCACAAAACAGCTTTAATTTACATTTTTATTTTAAAAATCCATTAATCTACATCAATTGGTATGCCCTATAGGCCAACGCAAATAGGATAAATAAAACCTACTTCTGACAAAGTTAAAAACTTGAATAGTAAACTCTTATTAAAATGACAGATAAATCTTTATTAGATCAATCAAATAGCAATCTTATTAAGAAAATCTAAAAAAACAGACAGCTCCTCATTTAAAAGTTTTAAAAAGAAAAAGCTCTGATAATAAAAGCGTATTCATTACAAAAATAGTAGCCTAGCAATCGGAACAAATAAAGATATAATGCCTCACGTCACCATATCGTATTAAAAAAAACTACCGAGATTGCAATCTAACAATCAAAAACGATCCAGCATAACAACTAAAATACCTAACAAAGGCAATATATTTATTTATAAAGATAATCTAGCGTTATTTATATTAAATTAGCCCCCCGAATATCGTAAGTTTCTCTTATTCCATCTCAATAAGACTCATAAAGTTTTACATAAGAAATTATATGATAAAGCGCTGTTTTTTTTATAGATTAAACACCTTTCAAAGGATTCAAAAAATCATGGTTAATAAATAGTTATGATTTATTTCTATTTTTTATAGTGAAAGGATTTTATAATGACTGAAATGATATTCTTTTGCCAGACCGTGAAAGTGCAAAACTGTTTCATATGAGTATTTCAACATTCCGCCGTCATGTAACCAATGGATCTCTTCCAAAACCTTTAAAGTTTGGTTTTTTATCGCGTTGGTTACAATCGAATCTTATCAAGATAATCGAGCAAGCTAAACAGAAACGTTATAACGACGCAGCATAAAAGAAAATCTTTTCACGTAAAAATGGACAAGGCTTTTCATTTTCACATGAAGCTTATGAAGTGAAAAATCCATCCTGTGACGCAAATAACAGAATAAAAAATTATGTTTTCTTTTATGAATGCTCAGCGCATTAAAAATGCCTTGCATGGAGTCTGGCTTGGGCGTTATGGAACAAGTCCTATTGTCCAGCTCGTGATGATAGATTGCCTAGTTTATCCCTTGTCAATGGCCCTATTATAAGACATAAAACACGAATAAATTAGAAAAAAATCAAAAAATTTCAAAAGCGAGAGGTTGTTTTATTATTTTTGATAACTTCTGTAATCGTCCAAGAGGACGTTCTCCTAATAACCCAGCGTAATTCTTTGGGATCTGCAGGATAATATGATCTGCTTTTTTATGCCACAATAAATGAGGTAAAATTCCTGCAACAGAAGCACTAAAAAGATGAGCAATACGCATAGTTTCGCCAAGAATACGTGCTTTTTCAATTATATTTTGAGTTGCTAATTGAAAAATGGGAAGAGATTCTTTATCAACCAATAAACTCGTATTGCGAAAAAAAACAGCAAGCGCTGCATAAAGGCGCCCTTCATGAGAAATTCCTGGATAAGATCCTAAAGCTATTTGATTTGCTGCTTCATTGCCTCGATAATCTGGATGTATACGCCAACCAATATCTGCAAGAAGACAAGCGGCTTGACGATAACGGCATTCATTTTCAGTTTCTGAAATTCCAAAAACTTCAAAAGCATTCGTCGTAAAATCAATGAGTTCTTCTGCTTGTTTTGGTGAACGTGCCCGTAAAATAGCCATTTCTGTGCATGCTGCAATGAGAGGATCTGAAAGCCGAATCGCCTGCGGCAAACGTGAATAAAGAAAACCTTCACGAACGCCAGCACCAGAAAAGATTATCTTTTCAAACTCCATACACTGAATGAGTTCAATAAGAACTATTGCCCCATAAGATAAAAGTTTTCGACGATTCTGAGAAACCGCTGCAATCCCTCTCATATTATCAATATTGCCACGTGCTACAAGACGTAAAAAGTTCTCCATTTCAACGGCATCAACTTCATAGCCATGCATAACAGGGAGCCGATAGTGTTTCATTGCCATATGGAGTTTTGCCAAATTACGCCATGTCCCCCCTACTGCATAAAAATAACGTGCTATACCTTTACGAGTACGAACAACAGACGATTTATAAAATTGCTCATGTACAATTTTTGTAGCTACAGCACTATCATTATTTGACATATACTGTAGCCTTAAACCACCCAATGGAAGAGTTATCCCTTCACCAACATCAGAATGATCAATATCAATCAGCTCAAGACTTCCACCACCAAGATCCCCAGAAATACCTTTTGGTTGATAAAAAGTAGACACAACTCCATATGCTGAATACATAGCTTCTTCACTTCCTGAAAGAAGATATATTTTATTTTGCAAAATATCTTCAGCATGCTGAATAAATGCTACGCCATTCTGTGCATCTCGTGCTGCTGCTGTTGCTAAAGTATAGACCTCATCTGCCCCAATCTGTCGACAAAGCGTACGAAACCGTTTCAGTGTTTGCAACGCCATTTTCATCGATTTTTCTTCTAAAAATCCCGTTTTTGCCACACCATGACCGAGACCACAAAGAATCTTTTCATTAAACAAAACTGTTGGTGATCGAACAAGCCCCTCATAAATAACCAACCGAACAGAATTTGAGCCAATGTCAATAACAGCAACAGGCTTACACCCTTTTAACCGACCTTGAGCATCTCTATATGTCATTGGATTTCAGTCTTTATGTATTTCGGCTTGTTGCCGATGCAACGCAACCAAGCGCGAAACAGAAGACTCAAAAGACTCATTTTCCCCCGCAAAACTTGTATTGGCCATAAAATACTCCTGCGCATTAAATAGACTTTCACCTATCTGCGGTGTAATACGTTTTGATGTTCCATCCTTAAGTATATCAAAGCTTTGTTGATTATCAATGATATTAGCTAACATAATCTGTAAAAGAATTTTTTGACGGACTATTTTATTAAAAACTGGAACCAATATTTCAATACGATAGTCCAGATTACGAGGCATCATATCAGCAGAGCCTAAGTAAACGATTGCATTTTCATTAGGCAAATCTTGACCATTCCCAAAACAAAAAATGCGACTATGTTCAAGAAAACGCCCGACAATTGATTTTACACGAATATTATCCGAAATTCCTAGAATACCAGGACGTAAACAACATATCCCCCGCACAACCAAATCAATTTGCACCCCTGCTTGACTAGCACGATATAAAGCATCAATAATTTCAGGATCTACCAATGCATTAACTTTCATCCAAATAGCAGCAAACCTTCCCTGTTGTGCGTAAACAATTTCTTCCTCAATATGCTCTAAGATACGACCACGCAATGTTAAGGGTGAAAAAGCAATCTTCATTGTTTCATTTGGACGCTCATATTGCGCAATATAATTGAACAATAACGCAACATCATGAGCGATATCATCATCTGTGGAAAAAAAAGAAAGATCGGTATAAGTTTTAGCGTTAATGGGATGATAATTTCCTGTCCCAAGATGAACATAAGAGCAAAGACGTTTTCCCTCACGTCTCACAACCAATGACATCTTAGCATGCGTTTTTAATGCAATAAAACCAAAAATAACTTGAACCCCAGCACATTCAAGATCTCGGGCCCAACGAATATTTGCTTCCTCATCAAAACGTGCTTTAAGTTCTACCAAAGCAGTCACAGACTTTCCCTGTTCAGCTGCTTCAATCAAAGCGCCAACAATTGGACTATCATTTGATGTACGATAAAGTGTTTGTTTGATTTCCACAACATCAGGATCGCAAGCAGCTTGACGTAAAAATTGGACAACAACATCAAATGTCTCATAGGGGTGATGAATCACAATATCATTTTCACGAATAGCCGCAAAACAATCCCCTTTATGTTTACGAATACATTCTGGAACACGAGAAATATAAGGAATAAATTTGAGATCATCACGAGGAATAGAAACAATTTCTGATACCGTATTAAGCGCTAAAAATCCATCAAGAACATTAATACAATTATCAGGAACAGCGAGACTATTCGCTATAAATTGACGTAAACTCTCTGGCATTTTTGCGTCAAACTCAACTCGAATAACCTGCCCACGGCGCCGCCTTTTAAGAGCAATTTCAAAAAAGTGAACAAGATCCTCAGCTTCTTCTTCTACTTCAATATCGCTATCTCGGATTACTCTAAATGTACCAATTCCTTTAACCTCATAGTTAGGAAATACATGTTTAATAAAAAGGCAAATAACATCTTCAGATGCAATAAAACGAAAATGATTGCCTTCTTGAGGAAGAAGAATAAAACGCCTTAAAAGCATTGAAATAGACAACAACACTGTGTGTGAGTTCTGATCAGTTTCTCCAGACAATTGAAGCGCAATAGAAAGCCCTAAATTAGGAATAAATGGAAAAGGATGAGTAGAATCAACAGGCAAAGGTTTTAAAACAGGAAAAATTGTCTTAAGAAAATATTTTTCAAGCCATAATTTTTCAATTTCTGAAAGATCATCAGAACAAATAATTTCAATATCATTCTTTTTTAATTCATCACGTAAAACATTCAATTCTCGTAGTTGGTGAGCCTGCAGCTTTAAAATCTCAGCTAATACAATATCAAGTTGTTCCTGTGGAGTGTGCCCATCTGCACTGCACGCTGTAACGCGAGCACGAATTTGAGCTGCCAGTCCTGCAACACGAACCATAAAAAACTCATCAAGATTTGCAGCTGAAATAGAAAGAAATTGTAGACGTTCTAATAAAGGATGTTTCGAATTAGCCGCTTCCATCAAAACACGATTATTAAATTGTAGCCATGAAAACTCTCGATTAATAAACCGTACCGGATTTTTCATTGTTATATTCGATATAGAAATTTTATTTACCACCCTCTGTTCCATATATCCTAAATAATTTTCTTTTATATTTTCTAAAATCCTTGACAAAATATCTCACATAATATTTGATAATATGTTATCATCATAATAATATATCAATGCTTAACTTCCCTCATCATTTTTCCATTTAATATTTAAAAATACTTGGAATTATTGCTATGCGCAAAGCACTAAAAGTAAGACAACTATTCTAATATAGCATAAAAGAAGAGAAATTTGTCTTAAAAAGCATCTTGCATTATTATACGCTTTATTACAAACTCACGCCTATAAAATAGAAGAGCCCAATCATAGCTGATGAGAAAATTTATTCTGGAGTTTGTATGCCATGGCTGATCACAATATTCCTCATTTCCAAAATGACCTTGGATATAAAACAATCGAAATTGGTGTGAAAGAATTTATGTGTGTAGGCGCTACACACCCATTCGATCATCCTCATATCTTTATCGATATGGGAACAGCAGATGAGAAAATTTGCCCTTACTGCTCAACCCTTTATCGTTATGTTCCCTCGCTATCATACGATCAAACAAACCCAACAGGATGCTTATATCATCCAGAAAAGCTATTATAATTGCGTTTTTTGGCTTTCTTAATAACCCCTCTTTTCATTCTGCTTGTTTAATATGAAATCATTTGTGGAACAGTCACCCATCATCGTTGGGGGAGGAATTGCTGGTTTAAGCACCGCTTTAGCACTCGCTCATAAAGGAATTGCAAGCACCATTATCGAAAAGTGTAAGCAACTTGAAACGATAGGCGCTGGTATTCAACTGACACCAAATGCAACATCTATTCTTGCTCGCTGGGAACTTCTTAACAAACTCTCTGAAGTCGCGACAATCCCACATTTTTTTGAGTTAAAAGATGGATTATCTTTAAAAATACATCTACGGGCTCATCTTATTAATCTAACAGAAAAATATTGGAAAGCCCCTTATATGACGATTCACCGCGCGGCTTTACAAAAAATTTTATATAATGCAGTGATTGAAAATCCTTTGATCAAATACAAAGCAGGCGAAACGATTGTATCTTCTACCCAATCTGCAACCAACATTAAAATCACGACAATAAAAACAGATACGGCAACAGAACAGCTTCATTCAACGCCCCTCCTGATCGGATGTGATGGCGTTTGGTCAACATTACGGCAACAATCTCCTTTTCATGAAAAAGCAAATTTTAGTGGCTTTATTGCTTGGCGTGCAACAACAACATTTGATAATCTTCCTCAAAACTTTCGTTCTTCATTGCAAAATATGAAGACAATTACGGCTTGGATGGGACCAAAAAATCATCTTGTTGTCTACCCCATTCAATCATCAGAAAAAATTTTTAATTTTGTCGCCATTACGCATGGAGAAAATTCAAAAGAAGGATGGGCCCATAAAGGAAATAAAGAAAAACTCAAATCTCTTTTTAAAGATTGGAATTCAAAAATCTTACAAATTTTCGATCATATTGATGAATGGAGTTATTGGCCACTCTTTCAAATGAAACAAAATCGTTTTATCGGTTTAGAGAGACAAGTATTTGTTGGCGATTGCGCACATGCTACCTTACCTTTTGCAGCACAGGGTGCCGCTATGGCAATCGAAGATGCTGCCACATTAGCAAAAGCACTTTCATTGAAAGATTTTTCATTAACGAAAGCACTTTCGCTTTACGAAACAACACGCACACCCCGTATTGCAGCAGTAAAAAAACGCGGAGATTTCAATAGATTAGCCTATCATGCAACCGGTCCCATAGCAATTGCACGCAATCTCATGATGAAAATTCGTACACCAGAGAGCATTATGTCAGATCTCAATTGGCTTTACATGTATGATGCGATGAATTCTATAAAAAATAATGATAAAAACTTATAAAATCCTTCCGACACTTTGAATATTACGAAAGAACGAGATTTTTTTTAATTTTATGACACTAAAAAAATATCATAATTTACTCAAATAAAAGCAATATTTTTCGAAACCTACAATCCGATTTTAAAAGCTCAATTTTTAGCTCTCCTAAAAGCAAAAACACCACTCAAAATCAGCTCCCATCTTTAATCTTTCTTTAACTCAATTCTACATCAACAACACCCTGAATTAATTTCATAGCATTTGCGACATGTGAATTTACCTTATATCGCTTAGGAAGCGCAATTTCGACTTCTCGCAATCCATCCTCTTGAATTAAAATAAGCCCAACCTCTCCATTCCCCCCAAGATTTAAATTTTGTTCAATTTGTGGAAGCATATCAACTGTTTTTATAAAAAGACGCATCATTTTATGCTGTTGTAATGATTCATTTTCCAAAGACTGAATTGTTTCAATTCGCAAACTAACTCCTTCAGAACGATTTTCTGCGCTCACCGTAATAATAAAAGATTTTCCGGGTTCTAGCATCTCTTCATAATCCGAGAGTGCCTCAGAAAAGAGAACTGCTTCATATTGTCCACTTGTATCAGAAAAATGAATAATTCCCATTTTTTTACCAGATTTTGTTTTGCGCACGTTTTTTGCCACAACAGTTCCAGCAAGCCGTGCAGCCGTTGCTCCCCCTTTAACGGCATTGGCAAAATTACCCCAAGTCTGAATGCGTTTTTTGTTCAGAATAGCTTGATACTCCTCCAAAGGATGCGCAGAAAAGTAAAAACCTATAGCTTGAAATTCTCGATAAAGTTTCTCAGCCGGCAACCAAGGGGTTGTTTGCGATAAAATCAATGGTTCTTTTAATCCGCCTGCCATTCCAAATATATCAACCTGCCCGCTAGAATTGTCATCGAGAATACGAAGTGCACGCGCATGAAGGGTTCCAAGATTGGCTAATAAAACCTCACGTGCAATGTTAAAACAATCAAAAGCACCAGCACAAACTAAACTTTCCATCGCACGCTTATTAACAATACGAGGATCAACACGCGCACAAAAATCTTCCAAATCCTTAAAAATCTTATTCCCACGACAAGAAACAATATGATCTACAACAGTTTCTCCCACACCTTTAATGGCAGCAAGAGAATAATAAATACAGTTATCACCAACCTCAAAAACACGATGAGATGTTTGTATAGAAGGTGCAATAACTTCAATACCCAACCTTAATGCTTCACGCCGAAAATCATTGAGCTTATCTGTATTCGTCATATCATATGTCATTGAAGCAGCTAAAAACTCAACGGGATAGTTTGCTTTCATATAAGCCGTTTGGTAAGAAACAATTGCATAAGCAGCAGCGTGCGATTTATTAAAACCATAATCGGCAAATTTTGCTAAAAGATCAAAGATAATATCAGCTTGATCTTTATCCACGCCACCTGCAACAGCTCCATTGACAAAACGCGTACGCTGTTTTTGCATTTCAGCATGAATTTTTTTCCCCATAGCACGACGTAATAAATCAGCTTCTCCAAGCGAATAACCAGCAAGAACCTGAGCAATCTGCATCACCTGTTCTTGATAAACAATCACACCTTGTGTTTCTTTGATCAGATGATCTATTTTAGGATGAATAGAAGCAATTTCCTCTTCCCCATGTTTGCGTGCATTATAGGTTGGAATATTCTCCATTGGACCTGGACGATAAAGTGCGACCAGCGCAATAATATCTTCAATACGGTCTGGCTTCATTCCAATCAACGCCTTGCGCATACCAGAACTTTCCACCTGAAACACACCAACCGTTTCACCACGTGCCATCATAGCGTAGGTTGCTTCATCATTCAGAGGAATATTTGATAAATCTATTTTAATCCCCTTTCTGGCAACAAAATCGACTGCCATTTTCAAAACAGTAAGCGTTTTTAATCCAAGAAAATCAAATTTTACCAGCCCCGCCTGTTCCACATATTTCATGTTAAATTGTGTAACAGGCATATCAGAACGAGGATCACGATACATCGGGACAAGCTCCCAAAGTGGACGATCTCCGATAACAATCCCAGCAGCATGAGTTGAAGCATGACGATAAAGTCCCTCCAACTGAAGTGCTATATCTAATGCGCGGCCAACAACGGGATCTTTTTTCTTTTCCTCTTCAAATTTAGGTTCATCCTTAATAGCATCAGCCAATTCTACCTGACTTCCTGGCGTGGCAGGAATTAATTTTGTAAGATAATCCACCTGACGATAAGGAACTTCTAAAACACGCCCCACATCACGCAAAACTGCACGCGCCTGTAACTTACCAAAGGTAATAATTTGAGCAACTTGATCACGTCCATATTTTTTTTGAACATATTGAATAACTTCTTCGCGCCGCTCTTGACAAAAGTCGATATCAAAATCTGGCATCGAAACACGATCTGGGTTGAGAAAACGTTCAAAGAGAAGAGAAAACCGTAAGGGATCAACATCAGTAATCGTCAATGCATAAGCAACAAGTGAACCAGCACCAGAACCCCGTCCTGGTCCAACGGGAATATCATGAACCTTTGCCCATTTTATGAAATCTGAAACGATAAGAAAATATCCAGAAAATTGCATACGCGTAATAACTGAAATTTCATAATCAAGCCGCTGTTCATAATCTGCAATCGTATACCCTTCAGCCAACCCTATTGTTTCAAGCCGCATCTTCAAACCAGCTTTAGCTTGATTTAACAACTCACTATCTTCTATTTCTAAAGTATTTTCTGAATTAGCAGATTGTTCTATAAAACGAGGCAATATCGGTTTTCGAAGAGGCGTGGCAATATGACAACGCAATGCAATTTCAACACTATTTTCCAAAGCTTCTGGAAGATCAGAAAACAGTGTAACCATTTCATCTTGTGACTTCAAATAATGATCTGGCGTCACACGTTTGCGATCTGGATTAGAGACGATTTGTCCTTCTGAAGCAGCCATCAGCGCATCATGGGCTTCATATCCTTCTCTCTTCAGAAAAAAAGCTTCATTTGTTGCAACAAGAGGAATTTCATGCGCATAAGCCAATTCAATAAGATCAGCTTCTACTCTCTGATCATAAGAGCCATGCCGTTGTAACTCCACATAAAGACGATCAGCAAAAGATTTTTTCAAATAAATTAAGCGCTCAACAGCATGTTCTTTTTTCTCTTCTGCCAAAGAAAGATTAATAGGTCCTCCCTTTCCTCCCGTTAAAGCGATTATTCCTTCACTGTGTTCTGACAACCAATCAGCTTTAATATGAGGAGGATCAGTATCACATTTATCAAGATAAGCACGGCTAACAAGACGAACCAAATGAGCATAACCGGTTTTGCTAGCAGCCAAAAGAACAATAGAGCAGAAATCAGAAGAATTACGCCATTTAGCCAAACGTGAATGATCATTTTCATCACGAAAGTCAACAGTAAGCTGACAACCAATAATAGGTTGGACCCCATGAGAAAGACAATGCTGTGAAAATTCCAAAGCACCAAATAAATTATTGGTATCGGTAATAGCAACCGCTGGTGCATGATCTGAAATCGCCTGTTGAATAATTTGGGGGATTTTTAAAGCCCCCTCGAGCAAGGAATAAGCTGAATGCACTCTCAAATGAATAAAGCGAGGAAGAGAATTTTTGTTCTCTTGCATTTTATTTTTTACCACTCTCACAATTTCCCACTACAAAATCAATGCTAAACAGCACCCCTTATAAAAGAAAAAACTTCTGTTTATCATAACTTTAAAGCTATAAATTCATCATCATACATAGGAGAAATATCCCAATTTTATTAATATTTATAAGAGAGTTCTATCAAGAAAATGCTTCTATTCACAGCAAATAAACACCTAAAATAAAAAGAAAAACAATATATCTCATCTAAGCACTTTAATTTTTGACCCTTTAATTGTATTTTTCTTCCTAAAGTTCAATGTGTAAATAAAGCAACCTCCTCTTTATGACGTTATCCCCAAAAAGCTCTTCTAAAGGTCTAGAAAAAACAAAAAGGGCAGGTTAAGTTTGCTCATGCCTCCAAGTCTTCTTACCCCTCTTTTTAATTCTATTCGAACTCTTTCTGGTATTACACCTAAAGTCTATGGTTTATTGACCAAACTCTTAGATGTTAATCCTACACAACGAGAAGCAACCCTTATTGACCTTCTTCAATTAATGCCCCATTCCGTTATAGACCGCAGAATGCGTCCCAGCATTGCTTGTGCAAAAGAAGGAGATACTGTTACGCTCGAAATTATCATCGATCAACATCAATCACCACCCCGTGGTCACAACCGAATTCCCTATCGAGTTATTGCCCATGATCACACAGGAAAAATAAATTTAGTCTTTTTTCATGCTCAACCTCTTTGGCTAAAAAAACAACTCCCCGAAGGAAAAAAAGTCATTATATCAGGAAAAGTTGAATGGTTTAATGGACAGCTTTCAATGGCGCATCCAGACTATATTGCCCCGAGCGAACAATCAAATCAGATACCTCTCATCGAACCTGTCTATCCCTCTACTGCAGGACTAGCTGCAAAAACACTAAGACGCGCCATACAAAACGCTCTTGATTTTATTCCACTCCTCCCAGAATGGATAGATGAAAATGTGAAAAAGCAGCAAAATTTTCCTTCTTTTTCTGTTGCTTTACGCCGTATCCATGCGCCCATTAACCCCAACGATCTATCCTTAGAAAGTACAGCACGCAAACGTCTTGCCTATGATGAATTGCTCGCTTGTCAATTGGCACTAGGACTCGTGCGTTTGAAAACTAAATCTCTTGTTGGCACTTCTCGACCATCAACAGGAATTTATACTAAAAAATTGCTCAATATCCTCCCCTTTCAACTCACAACCGGACAAAAAAAAGCAGTAGAAGATATCGCAAATGATCTTGCTTCACCAGAACCGATGCTAAGACTACTTCAAGGTGATGTAGGCGCAGGAAAAACTGTTGTTGCATTGATGGCAATGGCACAAATTGCTGAAAATTCAGGACAATCAGCTTTAATGGCACCAACCGAAGTGCTTGCCAGGCAACATTTTGCCACCATCGCTCCTCTTGCCGAAAAGGTCGGATTACAAACAACCCTTTTAACAGGACGAGAAAAAGGGAAGTTGAGGACAAATATCGTGAATGATATTCTGTCAGGTCAAGTTTCTATTGTCATCGGAACCCATGCTCTCATACAAAACAGCGTTACTTATAATAATCTCGCTTTAACCATTATCGATGAACAACACCGTTTTGGTGTCCATCAACGTATCGCTCTTACAGAAAAAGGCAATAAAGCTGATATGCTGGTTATGACCGCCACACCCATTCCGCGCACACTCGTCTTAACAGCTTTTGGTGATATGGATGTCTCTAAAATTACCGAAAAACCAATGGGACGACAACCCATTACAACAGCAACGCTTTCTTTGAAACGTCTTCATGAGCTTATAGAGAGAATCGCAATTGCATTAGAAAAAGGAGAAAAGCTCTATTGGATTTGTCCTTTAGTAGAAGAATCGACAGCTCTTGATCTCACTTCAATTGAAAACCGCTTTGCATTTCTCCATGAGCGCTTTGGAGCACACGTTGGTATGATCCATGGAAAAATGTCTACAGCAGAAAAAGAAGCCGCTATGGCATCTTTTAAATGTGGAAATACACGTATTTTAGTTGCAACCACCGTCATTGAAGTGGGAGTAGATATTCCAGATGCTTCGATCATTATCATCGAACACGCGGAACATTTTGGCCTTTCACAATTGCACCAATTACGTGGACGTGTAGGACGAGGCGATAAAAAATCTTCCTGCATTTTGCTCTATAAAGATCCACTGACTAAAACAGCAGCAACACGCCTTAATATTATCCGCAATACAGAAGATGGTTTTGAAATTGCTGAAGAAGATTGGCGCCTACGAGGCGAAGGAGAACTTTTAGGTACAAAACAATCCGGAGTCCCTGAATTTCATATAGCAAACCTTGCAGTTCATAGCGATCTTTTGTCAATGGCAAGAAAAGATGCTCGTTTATTTTTACAACGCGATCCTCATCTTTCTTCTGAGCAAGGACAAGCTTTACGGTTGCTCCTTTATCTTTTCGGACACAACGATGCTGCACGCCTCTTACGAGCAGGATAACAAAGACCCTCTAATAAAAAACTTAAATACCTCTCTGTTCAAATATGATTTTCTCTCTTAGAATTACCCATAAATGATCTACGCAGTCTCTTAGCATCTTTATGCTTCATGAACGAATAACAAATCAACAGCACTATCTTCTCTCTCAATCTGAATTATTCTTGCATTAAAACAGTAGAAGCAATATTGCGTCTTTTTTTACCATTATATTCACATAACTGATCTATTTTTTGACAGGTAAGAAAATATTTTTCGTTTTATCGTAAAGGATTTAGAAAGAAAAAACTTTTCTTCAGTATTCTCGTTCAACAGAGAAAAATGAAAAAATAAGTTTCATTATAAATCAATTTCTTACACTTGATTATTCTCCAAAAGATTCAGAAATATACTTTTATTCAACCGTGACTGATTTTGCTAAATTACGGGGTTGATCAACATCTGTTCCTAATAAAACAGCCGTATGATAAGCGATTAACTGAACAGGGAGTGCATAAATAATAGGAGAAATAAATTCTGGAACATCTGGCAAAGTGATCGTTGATAAAGTCTTAAGACAAGCTACTTCTGCTCCTTTTTTATCGGTTATTAAAATAATACGACCATTACGCGCTACCACTTCTTGCATATTAGAAAAAGTTTTTTCAAACCACCGATCATACGGTGCAACAACAATAACGGGTATTGTCTCATCCACCAGAGCAATTGGTCCATGCTTTAATTCACCTGCCGCATAACCTTCAGCATGAATATAAGAAAGCTCTTTCAGTTTAAGGGCTCCCTCCAAAGCAATCGGATAAGAAGTTCCACGTCCCAGATAAAGAACACTTTTTGCATTCACCAAATCACGACAAATACATTCAATTTTTCTCTCTAGTTTTAAGACCTCATTTAAAATACGTGGAACTTCTGCCAACTGTTGAACCAGTTTCTTTTCCATTTGAGCCGAAAGATAGCCACGTTGTTTAGCAGCACTAAGTGCTAGTGAAGCAAGCGTTGCCAATTGACAGGTAAAAGCTTTTGTTGAAGCAACACCTATTTCCGGTCCGGCAAGTGTTGGGAGAATAAAATCAGCCTCCCTTGCCATTGTTGATTGCTCTACATTCACAATTGTTGCTGTTTGTACACCCCGCTCACGACAATAACGCAAAGAAGCCAATGTATCAGCTGTCTCACCAGATTGAGAAACAAACAGCGATAACACATCAGACGTTATAGGAGGTTCACGATAACGAAACTCCGAAGCAACATCATTATCAACACTTAAAGCGGCAAATTTCTCAAACCAATAGCGCGCAACTAAGGTTGAATAATACGCCGTTCCACAACTCGCAAAAAGGAGACGATGAATATTTTTCCAATCAATCAAATTCTCAAGGGGTCGAACGACATAATTTCCAAGATCAAGATAATGCGCCAAATTATGAGAAATCACTTCAGGTTGTTCAAACATTTCCTTGTGCATAAAATGACGATGATTACCCTTAGAAATCAATAAAGCCCCTTCAAGTAATGTCGTCACAGGACGTTTTACCGGTTGGTTATTAGCATCATAAATTGTAACACCCTCCCGTGTGAGAACAGCCCAATCCCCATCTTCCATATAGCTAATATAATCAACGAATGGTGCCAAAGCAATCGCATCTGACCCCACAAAAAATTCATCTTTTCCATAACCAATTGCCAGAGGTGGACCAGAACAAGCCGCAATCATAAGGTTATCTTCACCTTCGAAAATAAGAGCAATAGCAAAAGCCCCCTGCAGCCTTTTCCAACTGGTGCGTATGGCTTCTTGCGGAGAAAGACCATCTTTTAATGCACGCGTTATTAAATGTGCAATAACTTCCGTATCCGTCTCTGTTACAAAGATACAACCATCCTCTATGAGTTCCTTTTGCAGTTCTACAAAGTTTTCAATAATACCATTATGAACAATCGCAAGCTTTTCAGTCACATGGGGATGCGCATTGCGTTCAACAGCAATTCCATGCGTAGCCCAACGGGTATGACCAATCCCTAAATTTCCCTCCAGAGGTGTTTTTTTTAATTTTTCTTCTAAATGAACAAGCTTCCCCTCAGCACGTACACGATAAAGATGCCCATTATGGACCGTTGCCACCCCAGATGAATCATACCCTCTATATTCAAGACGTTTTAACCCCTCAACCAAAGAGGACGAAACACACCTCTTTCCAAGAATTCCAATAATTCCACACATTAAAAAGCTCCAACCCACATCTTAAGATTTAAATCTTATAAAACAATCCAACAGCCTTTATTTAAAACTATAAATAATAAAAATAATTCAAACATGGAGTACGGCAATCTTTAAGAATAAACCTCCCATCCATCATTAGATTAACACGAAACAAAAGAATAAGCTGAAAATAATCATTTTTTCTGTTTATTTTCTAACAAGCGCTCTCGAAATTTTGTCGCATAGCCCTCTTTTATAACCTGTCGTGCACGCCCAAAAGCCATACTGTTCATAGGAATATTTTCAGTAATAACACTTCCTGAAGCAACATAAGAGCCATCCCCTATTATCAATGGGGAAACAAGTGCCGTATTAGACCCAACAAAAGCATGATCACCAATCACGGTTTTATATTTGTTAAATCCATCATAATTGCAAGTAATTGTACCGGCTCCAATATTGGTATATGCACCAATTTCAGCATCACCAATATAACTTAAATGATTGATTTTAGAAGATTCTCCTACCTTAGCTTGTTTGACTTCACAAAAATTTCCAATCTTTACGGACTTCGCCAACTCTGTTCCAGGACGCAAACGTGCATAGGGACCAATCTGTGCATCTCTACCAACCACAGCACCTTCGAGATAACTAAATGCATGAATAACCGCACCAGATTGTACTTTTACGCTTAACCCAAAATAAACATTTGGTTCTATCACCACTCCTGGTTCAATTTCTGTATCATAAGAAAAATAGAGTGTTTCTGGCTTTAAGAGTGTAACACCCGATAACATTAAATCGCGCGCTTTACGTTTTTGCCACAAAGAATCAGCCTCAGAAAGCTCAAGACCATTGTTAATTCCTACAATATCTTCAAAAGGAACTTCAACAACACGCACATCTAATCCTTTGCGTGTTGCAAGAGAAGCAATATCTGTTAAGTAATATTCTTTTTTCACATTGTTATTACCAACTTTCTCTAAAAGAGAAAGTGCATGTTTTCCACGCATAGCGAGTATTCCACCGTTACAAAAAGAAATCTTTTTTTCTTCATCGCTAGCGTCTTTTTCTTCTACAATTGCAATTAATTGACCATTTTTCTCGAGAAGACGCCCATAACCTGTTGGATTTTTGGTATGAAAACCTGCAAAAACAACATCTGCTCCATCAGCAAGCTGTGCACGCATTTGGTGCAATGAATCTTGCTGAATGAGAGGAGTATCCCCAAAAACAATGAGAACATCATCCACTTCCTTTTGCAAAGCTGAACGAGCAGACAAAACAGCATGAGCTGTTCCTAAACGCTCTTTTTGTTCAAAAATCATTACATCTTTTACAAATGACTGAACAACGTGCGTAACCTCCTTAGCACCAAATCCCACAACAACTGCTAATTGTGAAGAGCCTGCCAATTCTATTTGTTTTAGAACATGGCATATAAGAGGCAATCCAGCAATTTTATGAAGTACCTTAGGCAGAGACGATTTCATGCGCGTCCCCTCACCTGCGGCAAGAACAATAGAAAGACAACTTCTAACCATAAAAACACATAAGACTAACGAGAAAATCCAAAAAAATTCATAATATTGTGCCAACGAATATCTTCAATATAACTCAACGAAGGATAATGTTCTAAAAGCCAAAATGAAAGATCCTGCATAGAACCTGTTAAAAACAAAATCCCTGTAAGAATAAGAAAAACACCAATAATTTTTTCAACTTTTCCTAAATGAATACGAAAAGCTCCTAAAAATCGCATAAAACTGCTCGAAAATAAAGCTGCTAACATAAAAGGAATAGCAAGACCTAATGCATAAACCGCTAAGAGAACAGCTCCCTCTCCCACAGTTTCTTTTGTTCCAGCAAGCGTTATAATAGGACCTAAAATAGGGCCAATACACGGTGTCCAACCAAAAGCAAAAGCTAAACCGATAATATACGCGCCTAAAGGACCAGCAGGTGTTTTTTTGGTCTGAAAACGCGCTTCACGAAATAAAAAAGCGATTTTGAAAATCCCCAAAAAATTTAAACCAAAAATAATAATGACAATTCCAGCAGCAAGAGCAAACCAATCACGATAATAACCGATGAATTTCCCAATTGTGCTAGCACTGGCACCTAAAGCAACAAAAACAGTCGTAAACCCAAGAACAAAAGCAATAACAGAAGACAGTAAAGCCCACCGTATAAAGACTTTCTCATCAGGCTTTTCTGAACGAAAATCATCAATACCAACCCCTGCCATATAGCACAAATAAGGAGGAACTAATGGCAAAACGCATGGTGACAAAAAAGAGAGTGCCCCAGCAAAAAACACACCAACTGTTGAAATTTCAATCAAAATTCATACCCCGTCTTTCATCATAGCTTACCCCCATGAACAACAATCAATCCACATCTTCATCAATTTGTTGCATATTTTGTTCATTCGCCACCACACTTATATCTTCATCATGACCAGAAACGACTGAAAAAACTTTCTGATAGATTTTATCTTTATTTTTAGCAATTGCAATATACTCTCCCTCCGCTAACACGAGTGAAACATACGCACCAACTGTTTCATAAACGATATCACCAGAATCATTGGCAAGAGACCAACTTGTATCTGCAAGCGCTTCCCCTCCTTCTTGCCGTACCAGTTTTAAGACAATCTGAGCGGCCTGATGTTCAAGAGTAACTTCTGTTATTTTACCAGCATCCACTTGAATATCCGAACGAGCCGTCGCATTAATGGAACCATAATGGGAAGCAACATGGTAGCGGCCAGCTTTTAAACGCACAACTGATTGGGGTTTAACATTTGATATAATCACTCCCGTATCATCATTTTCTTTTTCATCCTCATAAATGGTAAAACGGAGTTCCTTTTCATTCATTACGCCATTGAGCAGTGTTGCATTTAAAATGACACCACCAGCCTCAAGATTAAAGTTTTTTACAAGACTCTGCCCATTTTCTAAACGAATATGGCGCACAGCACTCATATGACCAAATGAGACATGAACAAGATAACTTCCTAGTTCGAGATCAAAACGTGCACTTCCCCCCTTATAGGTTGCCACTAATGGTAATTTATTATCAATCCCTAGAATAGGGGCATAAACCCGCCAGACAAGCCCTTTTTCAATATCCGGATGACTATTTGTTAATCGAGCATTCAAAATGAGTTGTGTTTGAGATGCTAAATTTTCGTTTTCCTGCTCTTGAGTCTTTACAATAAAACTCCTTGATTGTCCCTGCTGCTGATCTTGCCCTTCTCCTGCTTCAGAAAAAGCACAGTGGCTCCAAGTCAATAAAGCAAGCACCACGCACAACCATATACATCGGTGCACTATTTTTATAAGAATACCCATTTTTGCATTGTTGACCAACATGATCTTTTTTTCAAGAAACAATATCACACAGCCATCATTTTAAATTGAGAAACTTACACCACAACCACATGATGAAACAGCATTGGGATTGTGGATTTGAAAAGACTGCCCCATAAGATCATCAACAAAATCAATCTCAGCTCCTTCCATGAAAGGAAGTGATAGTAAATCAATAAACACAACTGCCCCGTCTTTTTTGAGAACGAGGTCATCTTCACACATTTCAGAAACCAAGTCATATTTATAAGAAAAACCAGAACACCCACCACCTTCAACAGAAATACGTAATGCTATTTTATCGGGTTCACGCAAAAGTATCTGTGCAATTTTTTTAGCAGCAACATCTGAAATTTTCACATTCATTTTATATATCCTTGCATTAAACCATCAAGAAAGAGTATCCCACACTCAAAGATCAGTTTATTTGTCATAAACCACTCTCGATTTTAAGATGATAATGGGCAGCTTGCAATGGATATAGGCAATATCAACTTCAATTACCAATCTCGAGCAGTGTACAGTGCTCATCCACAAACAAGCCGTGGTCGGTTATACCATGAAACGATGAGCACCACACGCTCACCTTTTCAACGAGATAGAGATCGTATTATCCATTCTAATGCATTTCGACGTCTTAAACATAAAACGCAAGTGTTTATTGCTGATGAAAGCGATCATTACCGTACTCGCCTAACCCATTCCATAGAGGTTTCTCAAATTGCAAGAACATTAGCCCGTGCCCTGTGTCTTGATGAAGACCTTGCCGAAGCCATTGCTCTTGTTCACGACTTTGGACACACACCCTTTGGCCATGCTGGAGAAGATGCTCTTAATGAAGCCATGGTACATTATGGCGGCTTTGATCATAATGCACAAGCATTACGCATTGTAACAAAACTAGAACAGCGCTATGCAAATTTTGATGGACTTAACCTTACATGGGAAACCCTCGAAGGACTTGTAAAGCACAATGGTCCCCTTTTAGGTCCCCACGCGAAGAATAAGGAGGTTCCTATCGATATTTTACAATACAATGCAAAGCAAGACCTTGCACTCGATTGTTTTGCAGGACTAGAAGCGCAATGTGCTGCTATTGCAGATGATATCGCATACAATGCGCATGATATTGATGATGGTCTACGTTCGCAATTTTTAACACTCGATCAATTTGAACATGTTTCACTAACAGCAGCAATATTAAAAGATATAACAGATGAGCATCCCCATCTCGACCAAACGCGTCGCGGTTACACACTTGTACGAAGACAAATAACAACCATGGTTGAAGATGTTATCAAACAGTCACAAAAAAATTTAGCACGCATCAAACCAACAAGCATAAACGATATTCACCAAGCAAAACAAACTATTGTCACCTTTTCACCAACAATGACCGTTTATGAAAAAGAACTAAAAAACTTTTTATTTAAAAATCTTTACTATCATGAACAAGTTCTTAGTCGTCGCAATGCAGCAAAATGCATTGTACAAAAATTATTCAATTGTTATTATGAAAATCCAAATACAATGCCTGAAAGTTGGCAGAGCAAAACAGTGCACTTAAAAAATCAAGAGTTAGCACGTTTGATTGCTGACTTTCTTTCAGGCATGACAGATCACTACGCTCTACGTGAATATCACCGTTTATTTGACCATACAGATAATTTCGTTTAATGGCTTTTGGCATCATCATGGAAGCTAAATATGAATATCTTTAAAAACTTCGAAAAAAAAATTAAGAGATCAATTGAATTATCTGATCTAAAAGGAAAAAATGGAGAAGATCTAGATTTATCAAAAATCACTGTTGATCCTCCACGTGATTCCTCCCATGGTCATTTATCAACCAATGCTGCTATGGTGCTTGCAAAATCTATTGGAATCAATCCACGTGCACTTGCAGATAAAATCATAGAACTTCTTAAAAATGATCCCTCTATCGAAAATATAGATGTTGCCGGTCCTGGTTTTATAAACATAAAGCTTACAAAATTATTTTGGCAAGATGCTATAAAATCCATGCTTGAATTAGGCACTTCTTATGGTCGTATTCCAATGGGACAAGGAAAACGCATCAATGTTGAATATGTCTCAGCAAATCCGACAGGACCAATGCATGTAGGACACTGCCGCGGAGCGGTTGTTGGGGATGTTCTCTCCAATTTGCTGCAATTTACGGGCTATAACATTACAAAAGAATATTATATCAATGATGCTGGTCAACAAATCGAAGTCCTCGCCCATTCTGTACTATTGCGCTATCGTGAGGCTCTTGGGCAAAAAATTAATGAAATTCCAGAAGGACTCTATCCTGGAGAATACTTGATACCATTGGGTCAATCGCTTGCTCAAGAGTTTGGTGACCAACTCCTCACGATGGATAAAGATGAAGCCTTATCTCTTGTGAAAGAACGTGCAATTCATGCAATGATGTCCATGATTCGCGAAGATTTGGCTGCTCTTAATATTTATCATGATATCTTTTTCTCTGAGCGAATGCTTTATGCTGATAATGCACGCGCCATTCGTAACACCATCAACGACCTCACTTTAAATGGTTATATCTACAAAGGAAAACTCCCCCCTCCCAAGGGACAAAATACAGAAGACTGGGAACCAAGCGAACAAACTTTGTTCCGTTCAACAAATGTCGGTGATGACCAAGACCGTGTTTTAGTCAAATCTGACGGTTCTTACACTTATTTTGCTGCTGATGTTGCTTATTTTCGGGATAAATTTAATCGTCATTTTGATGAAATGATTTATATTCTAGGCGCAGACCATGCTGGCTATGTAAAGCGGCTGGAGGCAATGGCAAAAGCAATTTCTGGGGATAAGGCTAAATTAAGTGTCTTCTTGTGTCAATTGGTAAAACTTTTTCGCAACGGTCATCCTGTACGCATGTCAAAAAGAGCAGGATCTTTTGTCACTCTACGGGATGTTGTCGAAGAGGTTGGGCGTGATCCTGTGCGTTTTATGATGCTATACCGTAAGTGTGAAGCACCTCTTGATTTTGATTTTGCAAAAGTAACAGAACAATCAAAAGATAACCCCATCTTTTACGTACAATATGCAAGTGCACGTTGTCACTCAGTCTTTCGTCAAGCACAAGAAGCGCTTCATATTAAAAGCTTTTCAAATGATACATTGATTGCCCATCTTCATCGATTAACAGATGACCATGAAATATTGTTAATACGCAAACTTTCTGAATATCCACGTATCATTGAACAGGCCGTAGTTCATAAGGAACCGCATCGATTAGCGTTTTATCTTTATGACCTTGCCTCCAATTTTCACACCCATTGGAATAAAGGGAGTGAAAATCTCAATTTACGCTTTATTCAACCTGATGATAAAGAGTTATCCTTTGCAAGATTAGGATTGATACAAGCTGTTATCAATATTTTATCATCAGGGCTTACCATCATAGGAGTCGAAGCACCCATAGAAATGCGTTGAAAAAGTTCTATAAATACATACAATAGGTACTCTATTGATAAACTTTTTCATGTATCATTGCATGAGAGGGGGAAAATTTATAATTTTAATATAACAAATCAAAATCAACCATTGATTGCACGTAAGTGCAAACCACCATGTGAGAAAAGCTATGAGCGATAACGATCGCAAAAATCTACACGAAACAAAACACGATCATGAACACCATGATCCTTTAGAAAGGCTTACGCGCATTTTTAATCCGCACAAACAAAGCGGAAACCAAAATGAGCAATCTTCTTTAAAAACAGATCGATCAACATCTCACCCCGAAATATCATCTCATGATGATGATTTTGATTTGTCCTTTCTAGAAGAGGAACTTGAAAATAATTTAGCACATGACTTACCGTTTGATGATCAAAAAAAACAATGGGACTTGTATGCAACCAGCAACGCAACAGCCTCAAATATTGCACAAGCTGCTTCTTTCAACCATTCAAAACAAAATAATTTATCTGAAGAGAAATATTCTTCACCTAGCAGTCATGATGAAGAACAAATTTTAGATGAGCTTTCTCCATTACCAATCCCAAAGAATCAATCACATCAACAGAAAACAACAGCAACCAGTGCTGATCCTTTTCTTGAAAAAAGTAATCTTATGTCACAATCAGAATCAGAAAATTTCTTTTTTGATAAATCTGAAAGGCGTGAAAATAAGAGAGAGATGCCAGAAGATGTTGAACAAACCAATCGTTTTTCACAAATAAATTCACAACAACCTGAGACTACGAATATACAAAAAACTTATGATGACAATCCAAACCTCTATGACACTCCTATAAACCATCCCTATAAAATTTCAGCTGATCAAGAAAATTGGATTAAAAAAGATTATCCTGATGCCTCCTCTTCTACAGAGGAAAATGAGTTTTTCTCATCTTCTAATCTTGTGTCAGAAAGACAAAACACTGCAAGAAATCAAACAACAAGTACCTTCTCCTCACCTTTAGATTCTCCACCAGTTGATAGACAATCTTATTTAAAGGGGGCTTCACAAGAAGATCATACAACCAATTATCCCCATTTTTTTGAAGCCCCCCCCTCACAACAAGAAACTTATAGCGAAAAAGTTCCGATATATGATGAGGCTCGAGCCCAATACATCAATAATGCCGAAGGTGCCTCTAACCCAAATAGAGAAATTTCATATAATGAAAATAATTTAGATGAGTTTCTTTCCTCATCACCCTCTTTAAATACAAAACAAACGGAGGGCTTTTTTGCCCATAACTATACGCACAGAGATACTCCCCCTCCCAATGTTGATACTTATAAATTTTCAGAGGAAATCGTAGAAAAAACTGGTCCTATTATGGTTCCAGAAGTCCCGTATGAAGCGCCAGAATATGATGTGCCAACTAATGGTGGTTTAGAAGAAGAATTTGCTGATGTACTCAATGTAGGAAATGTTCCAACAGATAATTTTTCTCAAAAACAACAGAAGAATGAAGTTTTTAGTGAAGTTTTTCATCAGTCTATGCAAAATTCAAAAGAAGGTGTTTATATAAACTCTAAAGAACAAAATTCCGACTATTCTTCTTCTGCCAATATGGAATATAATTTCCCCTCTTTTAGCGAGAATTCATCATACACAAGCTCAGATGAGGTTCCCACGCATCCATCAGCTCCTCCTCCCTTAAAAAGTTTTATTTTTGGTAAAACTTTCATTAAAGGTTTTTTTATACTTATTTTAATAGGAATTGGATTTGCAGGTTATTCTCACTTTTTTATGCCATCACAAAAAAATGAAGAAACGGTCATTATCCACGCTGATAATACGCCTTTTAAATTCAAACCAGAAACAACTGAAACGAAAAATGATGTTGCACATAATTTAGATATCTATAAACAAACAACTGAACAAAATGAGAAACAAGAAAATACACAACAATTTCTTATTGATAACTCTGAACAACCTGAAAATTTAAAAGAATTAAACCCTGAAGAATCTTCAAACGTTTCCTCATCGTCTTTAAATGAATCTGATGTTGAAGATGCAGTCACAGAAGCCATAAACCATACTATTCCAATGCGAGAAGTACAAACTGTTATTGTCAATCAAGATGGTACAGTTACACTAGCCCCCGCGCATCAAACAAACAGCAAAACTGCTGCTCAATCTGAAGAAAGCATTGATCAAGCTTCTAATGAACTTCAAGATTCGTCCCTTGTTTCGTCGCATGATTCTGATATAAACGACCAAGAAAGAGATCATGATCTCAAAAATAATATTGATAAAATAATTGCAGAAAATAATTCTAGCTCAAATATTGAAGAAAAATTTATCCCTATTCCTTCTCATGCAGAAAGAAATACACAAGTTGAAACACCAGCCGCGTCTCGCTCCACATCACCAAACAGAGTCGCAGCACAAAATTCAGAAAGTTATTACGTACAACTTGCATCTCAACCAACGCATGAGCTCGCTAGAAATTCTTTAAAAAATATGAAATCTAAATTTGGATTCCTTATCGGCGCCCGTTCTTTAAATATTCAATCCGCTTTTATACCAGGAAAAGGTACTTATTACCGTGTTCGGATTCAAGCGCAAGACCGTAATGAAGCCATAATCCTTTGTGAATCCATTAAAAGTTCTGGTGGAAGCTGCTTCATCACACGCTAAACCAAACATGCAACGGTTGTTAAAACCGTTGCATGATTTATTTTCATACCATTTAATTACTTATCAAAAACTTCAGAAATTAAAATCGTTCCAATCTTTTTATGTCTTTGTGCTGACTTTATTCCTTAATCTACGTCGATTTTCGCCCTATCTAAAAGATTATATTTATGAAAAAATCACTCCGTACCCTTATAGGTATAAGGTACAGGAGGAAGTGAATTTAAATCTTTTTTTGGCGTTGTTACACTTTGGCTTGTTTCTGGAGTATTATAACGCGAACTATGTTCAGGAGATTTTGCAAAAAAAGATCCTAAAAAACCAAAAATAAACCAGATAATAACCATCGCAAGAAGAATAGCAAAAATACCCTTAGCGATTGAAACACGTTGTTCACGACCTTTTCTTTCTGCGGCCATACGTTCTTCATATGTGTGATAATTTTTATCAATCATAGTGGATTCCTTTTCTCAATTCCCTTACCTTTAAATTTCTAGAAAATATGCATATATGAAATTATTCAGATACTTATTATGAGAAAACGATAATTATAGACAAAAGTTCCAGCTTACTTCATAAAGTTGAGAAAAAGAGGCGAGGATAGAATTAAAATATCTACCCTACCCTAGCCTTTGAATTCTATAATAAACCCCTTTTTATTCTATAATAAAACATTGACACAAAGGTTTTGTTAATAATAGAGTTATAATCAAAATATTTCATTATTTTTATTAATAAAAATGAAACATACTCAAAAGGTTTTTTATGAAATCTCCCATATCATCGCTTCCCTTTAAAATAGAAAAGCACCCATCTCCTCTGTCAGAAGAAAAATATGAAGAAATTTTAAAAAGTCCCGGTTTTGGTCAATTTTTTACAGACCACATGTGTACTATTCAATGGACTGAAGACAAAGGCTGGCACAATGCTATCATCTCTCAATACAAAGCTTTAGAAATTAACCCTGCAAGTACCGTTTTACATTACGGACAGGAAATTTTTGAGGGTTTAAAAGCATATCGTGCAAAAGATGGGCGCATCTTGCTCTTCCGTCCTGATGCCAATGCACAACGCTTTATAGAATCAGCGAGGCGTTTAGCTATGCCAGAATTGCCAAAAGATATTTTTCTGGATGCCGTTCATCAATTAGTAAAGATTGATCAAAAATGGGTTTCTGATCAGCCCAACGCTAGCCTCTATATCCGTCCATTTATGTTTGGCAATGAAAACTTTTTGGGAGTCCGCCCTTCTCAAGAATATCTTTTTTGTATCATAGCCTCTCCAGTTGAATCCTATTTCAAAGGAGAAGAAAAATCTGTCAGCGTCTGGATTGAAACAGATTATAGTCGTGCCGGTCCAAGAGGAACAGGGGCTGCCAAATGTGGTGGAAACTATGCAGCAAGCTTACTTGCACAAAAAAGTGCAACTGAAAACAATTGTAGCCAAGTACTCTTTCTTGATATGATTGAACATAAATGGATTGAAGAACTTGGTGGTATGAATGTCTGCTTTATTATGGACAATAATACACTTGTAACCCCCCCACTTAATGGAACTATCCTTCCAGGAATAACACGTCATTCACTCTTAGAGTTGGCAAAACAAATGGGATTAAAAATAGAAGAGCGTCCTTATTCTTTTGCAGCGCTTCAAGAAGATGCAAAGAGTGGACACCTTAAAGAATCCTTTGCTTGTGGTACAGCTGCCGTTGTCACATCAATTGGTCGTTTTAGATATAAAGGAGGAGAATTTATTATTGGAAATGAAACAGTTGGAGAAGTCACAAAGCAGCTTCGTACACAATTGGTTGGCATTCAAAAAGGGAACATAGAAGATAAAAATGGCTGGGTGCATTCTGTGCAACTCTCATAATATTAAGGGTATTCCCATATCTATAAACGCTTCCATGAAAGTAGCTTCATGGGAGCGTATTTCCTAAAAAACTCCTTTTATTTTTAGTGACAAAAAAAGAAAACATTAATCAAATTTTGAATGATCTCTATGCTGTGCTTTAATATTACGAACTGTACCCGTATGGGCGCGCATTACGAGAGTTTCCGTTTGAATGTAGTGAGGTGTAAATTTAACACCAGAAAGCATATTACCATCTGTCACCCCTGTTGCTGAAAACAAAACATCACCCTTTGCCATTTCTTCCATTGTATAAACCTTATTGGGATCACTAATCCCCATTTTAGCTGCACGAGCAATTTTCTCTTCTGTATCAAGCAGCAAACGACCTTGCATCTGTCCTCCAATGCAGCGCAAAGCAGCAGAAGCTAAAACACCTTCAGGTGCTCCACCAATCCCCATATAGATATCAATACCTGTTTCTTCTGGATCAGTTGTATCAATAACAGCAGCCACATCTCCATCCCCAATCAAGCGAATCGACGCCCCTGTCGCTCGTACTTCATCAACCAATTTTTCATGACGAGGTCTATCCATAATACAAACAACAATCTGATTAACAGCCACTCCTTTAGCCTTCGCAAGAGCATGTATATTATCGGTAGGAGAAGCATCTATATCGACTATTCCCTTTGGATAACCAGGACCAATAGCAATTTTGTTCATATAAACATCAGGAGCGTAAAGGAGATTACCCTTTTCAGCAATTGCAACTACTGCCAAAGAATTAGCAATATTTTTAGCACAAAGTGTTGTACCCTCTAGTGGATCAAGTGCAATATCGATCGCCAATCCACTTTGAAGACCCACTTTTTCTCCAATATAAAGCATAGGCGCTTCATCCCGCTCACCTTCACCAATCACCACTGTACCATCAATAGGCAATCGATTAAGTTCTTGCCGCATTGCATCTACAGCAGCCTGATCCGCTGCCTTTTCATCGCCACGTCCGCGCCAGCGTGCAGCAGCAACAGCAGCACGTTCAGTAACACGTACCAATTCAAGCGTCAAAATACGATCAAGTCCATTTAAAATCTTCTGAGTTGTGGGCATATGAAAAAATCCTACCGAATGAATACCAGAAAAATATGAGTCCTTATTAAATACTAAGAATAAAGTTTTTTGGCAAAGATGAAAATTTTTCACAAGAGATAAAAGAACTCAAGCGTGCGTTTTTATTATCAAGAAAGTTATCAATTCTTTGCCATAGGTTCAATACGAATAAATTGAGATTTTGCAACAAGATGTCCATCTTTTTCAATTTCTGCAAGTGCCTGTCGTACATTCACCTCTGTTGTTTCATGCGTAATTAAAATAATTGTTTTTTCAATTTGATCTTCTACAAAAGATCTTTGAACAATCGACTCCAATGAGATGTGATTATCAGCCATATGCCTTGCGACCGCGGCAAAAACACCAGTACGATCATGAACATTTAAACGAATAAAATAACCACCTGCATGATGCGAAATACGTGCTTTTTTATGAGGAGCAAGTTCTAATGCTGGACGTCTTAAAACAGGTGCATACTGAAAACCAGAACGCGCTTTTGCTATATCAGCCAAATCACCAATAACGGCTGATGCTGTTGCCTTTCCTCCAGCGCCAGGACCAGAAAACAGTAATTCACCTAATAAATCACTTTGAATAGAAAGAGCATTGGTTACACCATTTATCTGTGCAATCATTGAGGATGCTGGTACCATTGTTGGATGAACGCGTTGCTCTATTCCAGAATCCGTTTTTAATGCAACCCCTAAAAGCTTAATCCGATACCCCAATTCATCAGCTGCTCGAATATCAATTTGCGAAATATTATGAATTCCTTCAACATAAACATCATCTAACGAAATAGCTGTTCCAAATGCCAAGCTTGTCAACAAAGCTAATTTATGAGCAGTATCATTTCCCTCAATATCAAAAGTTGGATCTGCTTCAGCATACCCAAGTCTCTGTGCATCTGCTAAACAATCTTTAAATGAAAGACCTTCCGTAAACATGCGTGTTAATATATAATTACAGGTTCCATTGAGAATACCATAAATTCGCGATATGCGATTACTAACAAGTGATTCTCTCATCGCTTTGATGACAGGAATCCCCCCTGCAACAGCTGCTTCAAAATGAAGAAAAACACCTTTTTTTTCTGCAATTATAGCCAGCTCTACTCCATGTCGAGCAAGAAGAGCTTTATTGGCTGTTACAACATGATGTCCCGCCTCAAGCGCTCTCTTAACAGCGGTATACACCACATCCAATTCACCACCAATTAACTCTACAAAAACATCAATCTCATCAGAAGCAGCCAACTCCACAGGTGAATCAAACCATTTTATATCACTGAGATCAAGTCCACGATTGCGGCCTTTATCGCGCGCACTAACAGCAACAACTTTGATGAATCGCCCACATTGACAAGCTAAACTATTCGCTTTTTCACATAGAGCTCGAACAACTGAAGTACCAACCGTACCAAGTCCCGCAACACCAACTTTTAAAGCTTCTGCCATTATTAACCACTGATCCCTATCTTCATTGAAAAATCGTTTAAATGATGTGCCAATCAACACAAAGAATATTTACATCCATAAGAACAAAAGAAATACCCCGCTCTATTCACTTCATTTTTTCCAATAGAATTATCCCCGCTTGTTCAATCAACATTCCTAAAAATATAATATTTATTGTCTTCAAAGATTTCAGAATCTTTATAAAATATTTAATTCAGAATGAAAATCTGTAAAACTGATAAATGCAAGTTTCCATAAAGAAAAGTTCTAAAAAATAATCAATAACAAGTTAAAGAATATTGAAGACTTAGTAAGAAAGAATAAAACATCTCTTCTAAATCAACAAGTATGGAACAAAAAACATTCTTTTATATGATAAATTAAGAGAATGGATAAAATAAAGTAGATCAGTACATAATAACACATTTCTTCCTACCATTCCATAGCTTTAAATATAAATCTTTAATGCAAAATCTTAACGCACTCATATATCAAAATAGAACCTTACATTAAAGTAAAAAACAAAACTTAATATGCGCACACCATAATTCTGAAATATTATAAATATAGAGAATAAAGTTTCAAAATTTGAATATTTTATCTCAACTTATTGCCACCTCTTTAAAAAACTAGCGAATTGAAATGAAAAAAAACTCAATCTACCCTTTATCCACGCTAATTCATTTTCAAATCAAGAACCTTCTCAATATATAAAAGAGCAAATGAAGGGTTTTTAATCTTAAATTTCTTACAGACATGTAAAAGTAAATATAAAAAATATTTTTAATATATTCTATAAAAATTGATTTAATATTTTCATTTTTATTATACAGATATCTATTTATATTTTGTTAAATTGTAAGTAATCTATGGATTATTCATAAAAAAACTTTTGTATGATTGGTATTATTTGTTTATTTGGTAATAAATATTGTATTTCTACTTTATAAATTATACAGTTTTTGCTTTATGATAAGCTCAAATGAGAAATCTTCCGTATAAAGGCTCTTTCAAGCAAGTTAAATAATATTCTCATGTGACAACAAAGATAACAAACGATAAAATATGTAAAAAATAAATACATTTAAAATGCTGTTTTGATCATTTTTGCCTACTTTTCAAACTGAAAATAAATGCAAATATCATTTGCTGAGATGATACCCACATCAAAACTTTCTATCAATGATGATAACTTTACATTTTTTCTACAAAAAATCTTAGAAAATAAGATGATTCAAACAAGAGTTTCTCAAAAATTATTCAATAAAACACACTTTTTTCAAAAAAAATGACACAGAGGGCTTGCGAAGTAAAAAGATCCTCTCTATAAGCCTCATCATTGGTTTGCGCCCATCGTCTAGCGGTTAGGACATCGCCCTTTCACGGCGGAAACAGGGGTTCGATTCCCCTTGGGCGTACCATGTTTCTTTTTACTGTACACAGTCTATTGATTTTATATATCTTTTTTAAAGTACGGGATACGTGGATAAAAGTTAGGGAATAGGATTTTCTAACATTTCTCTACAACAGTAGCATTTTCTTTTCTTTGCGCTTCGCTAATCATCTCTAATAATGTTTTGAATGCTTCTAAATCCTCTTGTGAAAAATCTTTTAAAGTTCTAACAAACTCACCAACAGCTTCACGTCTCAACGGATCAGAAGTCTTGATTGTAAAACTTTTGCGACAAGCATCCGATTCTCTTCTCAAAATTTCTGCTACCTCTTGATCTAAAGCATAGAGTTCAATTATCTTTTCCTCCAGTCCTACAGGAACAGATTTTTTGCCAATTTCTACAGCAGATAAAAATGATACAGATATGTCTAATTTCTTAGCCATATCTAAAAGGCGTTCGGAGTGATCAATGCGAAGTTTCCGTAAAATTTTACCAAAAGATGTAACCATATAAAAAGTCCTATTAGAGAAGAAATATTTTCTTCTGATTCTAACAAATCTTTTTATGATTTTCTTCAATTATTACGAATCAAGAGTTCTTTTCGGGGTGGTTTTTTAGCAAAACCAGAGGTCCAAAGGGTCTCTAATTCTAAAAAGTCAAAATCCTTAAAGATCTCTCGAACCGCATCACAATCATTTAGACTCAAGACAAATTTGCCTTGTATGCTTTTGAGAACTTTTGCCATACTCACAAAATCATCTTCAACAAAATTCCCAGAGCTGTAACACTTCTTCTTCACAAGATAAGGCGGGTCTAGGTAAAATAAACTGTCGGGTGCATCAAATAGCTCGATAACCCGTTCCCACGACAAATTTAAGATTGTCGTATCAAGAAGCTTCTGTCTAACACGTCGCATCCTTGATAACAGCTTATCGGGATTAAATGCTATAGGCTTTTTCCTTCCAAAGCCAAAAGAGACATACTCTTTTTTCCCATACATCACACAACGTTGGAGAAACAAAAAACGTGCGGCTCTTTCAACTTTGGAAAGGCTCTCTGGTTCAATAGCCGCAAGTTCAAAAAACAACTGTCTTGAACAAACAAACCATTCTAGTCGTTTGGCTAAATCATCAAAGTCATTTTGAACA
>NZ_JBHIOD010000045.1:0-2096 GCF_042195355.1 Bartonella sp. CL266QHHD | reverse complement strand
CTTACAATCGCATGTTTTAAAAATGCCAAAGACCATAGCAAGCCTTGCGTTAATTTTTGAACTTCTTGATAGTGGTGGTTTTGAAATTGGTCTCTATGCCATTACAACAGCATTGCGTTGGGAAAAATATCTATTAAGTCATGCAAAACGTCTTTATGCGGCGAATGATACATTAACAGCAGAGCGTGCAAAATTAATTGTTGAACGCTGTGATCATTTACCCGATATTTTTACAGCAAGGGATGTTTATAAACGTGATTGGAAATGTTTAACAGACAATCAAACCGTTAAGCAAGCTTTAGAGCTTTTATGTCGTTGTAACTATATTCGTGAAATCTCTGGAGAGAATAACTCCCAAGGCGGTCGACCTACCATACGTTATGAATGGCACCCCTTAGTGAAAAGTCATAAGACATCACACTGAGGCAATTTGGAAATCTTATAAAACATTAAACAATATAACAGTGAACCTTTAAAGCACTCCCCATCATTAGTTATGGGGGTTCTTTTTACCCCCCTTTATATATATTTTTTAGTCAAAAATAAAAGTTATTATATTTCAAGTGGTTAATATTTTACAGATCTAAAAAAACAACCTATATCGACATTACAACCTATAAATTCAACCAATAATATATGTTTTGTAGGTGTTTTGGGGGTTTTAAAAACAGACAAAACCTATCTATAAAATAATTCATAAAACTTATCAAAATACTCATTCTGATGTTTTAAAGTCCATGGTGCATTTGTCTTGATTAACAGGTCAATTAACACATCAAATAAACAGCAAATTTCACTATTTTGCTGATCTTATCCCATGTCATGGGCTGTGGATAAACAGCATTAAAAAAAACTTTTGAAAAAAATTTATCCGCTTTTTAGCATTTTCCGAATTTTTCACACTATTCATTCAAAATGGATTTAATAAGCTTTATTTTGATTCTTTTGAAGAGAATTAATCAATAGAATATATTGTCATGGAGTTTATTCTTTATGCTTCGCCCTCATCATTCTGATCATGAACATGTCTCTTTACGCTCTCTCTTAGAATATTATCGTCAACAAGCAAAATCACCTCGTGAATTGGGAACATTGTTTGAAAACCTTGTCATGGCTTATCTTATGCATGACCCTCTCCATTTTGGACGATATGAAACGGTTGAGAGCTATTATGAATGGGCTAAAGAGCGTGAAGGTTGGAATAAAAATGATATCGGCATTGATCTGGTGGCAAAGCTTCGTCATCAAGAGGGATATGTGGCTATTCAATGTAAGTTTTATAAAGCTGACCATCAGATCAGTAAAAAAGATATTGATAGCTTTATCGCTGCCTCTGGAAAAGACATCTTTAAATATCGTCTTCTCGTCGATACCACGGAAGTGGAATTAAGTGACAATGTCAATGCCATGATCAAAGGACAAGCGATACCCGTTTATCGCATTGACCTTCGTCATATGGAAAACAGTCGGATAGATTGGCAAATATTTGCAACAAAACAAGAAGNCCCGTTTATCGCATTGACCTTCGTCATATGGAAAACAGTCGGATAGATTGGCAAATATTTGCAACAAAACAAGAAGTTGTTCTGAAATCAACAAAAGAGCCTCGTCCCCATCAAGAAGAAGCCATCAAGAAAGTCTGTGAAGGTTTAAAAGAAGCAGACCGTGGCAAGCTGATTATGGCATGTGGAACGGGCAAGACTTTCACCAGTTTGAAGATAGCAGAACAAATAGCAGGTCAAGGCAAGCGTGTTTTGTTTCTGGTGCCTTCTCTGGCTTTAGTCTCACAAACAATCCGTGAATGGACAGCCGATGCACAAGTGCCCTTGCGTTCTTTTGCTGTGTGTTCTGATACGAAAGTAGGCAAGCGTCGTAAAAATCAAGATGATATTGTTGGCATGGAAACATCAGATCTTGTTCTTCCTGCTACCACGGATGCTCAAGCCCTTGCTAAAGAAGCTCGTGAAAGCCTAGCAAATGCAATGACGGTGGTCTTTTCAACCTATCATTCTATCCAAGTGATTTCGGATGCACAAAATACCCATGGGTTACCTGAATTTGATCTGATCATTTGTGATGAAGCCCATAGAACAACT
>NZ_JBHIOD010000044.1:24322-32030 GCF_042195355.1 Bartonella sp. CL266QHHD | reverse complement strand
GGATTGGATACTGCTTCATGAGGGTTCGGCAGTTTCCGTTGAGGGGAAGGATGCACTCTTTTTGAGGGCGGAGTGCATCCTTTCCATGGATTGAACGCACTCTTTGGAGGCTAAAGTGCATCCATAGGGAAAGGCATATTCCATAAGAAACAGAGATAACCAAAAGATTTGTTTTTATATTTTTATTGATAGGTTGCTGTATTTGCGAGGGCTATTCATTCTTTATTCTCAATATTTAAGATGATTATGTGATAAGGGTTGTTCGTCAATACAATCGTAAAAGACGCTGAGCATTTTTATAAAAATTAAGATATTTTTGTGCCTTTTTCTTGTTTTTTTTGTGTTTACACAAGATATGCACGGCTTTTCAACAGTTTGTTTTTTTTAGCTTTGCTAATGGCGTTGGCTAAACACTTCAATTGTTTTAACTGCTTCAATACCGCCTTAAAAAAACAGTGCTTTATAATATGACAAAATAAGCTGTATAACTTTTGATTCTTACGCGATGCTAGAAAAAGGGGAATGTTAGGAGAGATGTTGTCTATATTCTTAGCTTATCTCTTAAGGTAGGAAGATTAACATACTTTCTGGATCTATTTTTATTTGGCCGGATCTATTTTTATTTGGTTTGACGGTTAAAGAGCAATAGCTGAATGGAATCACGCTTGCTTCATGTTTTTATCCTCACGCTTTAGATTTTTTCTCATAGAGATTTTGTTTTTAATGGGGTTTTACGCGAATCACGTAAAACAGAATGTTCTAAATAGAATATATTTGTGTTGCACATTTACGTACTTGTTTAAAAAACATTATGTTATCTTATCATCACAATGATGTTGATGAATGGGGATGTTGATGAATGGGGATGTTGATGAATGGGGATATTGATGAATGGGATAATGGAGAAATCTCTTGCGAAGTGGATAAGCCCTTCTTTAAAATCTCATAAGGGGAAAGCCTGCACTATCATACTATTCGCGCCTCATGTGATGACAGCCTTTGGCTCTTGAGCGTGTTCATAAGAGGCATTTTGATTCTTTATCTTGCTAGTGTTTTATTTCATATGTCTCTCATGTTTGTAATGTGGAAAAGACAAGGTGTTGATTGATGCAACATGAAATAAATTTGAAATGAGAGAATCCCTATGATATCCGGGTCTCTTAATTTTATATGGATAACTGGAAATTATTATTATAAATCAAAGTATTATCGTGATACATCAACCTGTTGGTGGACTATGTGATAAAGAAAGTTATCCAGTAGTTAAGTCATTCTGTTATGTCGTAAAACACTGTCATTTGAAGTTTGGTGATATGAAGCAGGCTTCTTTGGATATGTTTTAAGTGTTTTTTTAAGGGCGTGGTGAATCTTTAAGACAGAGCAAGCTTCTGTTGCGCCTTGAGTTTAGCTGAAAATCCCTGAATGGAAGCCAAGAGTGAATGGAAGCCAAGAGGAAATGGAAGCCAAGAGGAAATGGAAGCCAAGAGAGAAGTGTATCCAAGCTGTTTGTAAATCAGATTGAGTTAAGAATCTTTGTTCTTTGAGAATGAAACGCAAGTCAATTTGACAAAAGAATGATCTATTTTGCGGGTAGACCTTATGGAGGAATATAACAAAGCTCATAAGGAAGTGATTTAAGACAATACAGTCATAAAAAAGTACAGTTATAAAAAAAAGTCCTCCGTCGCAATTAGAGGACCAAAGAGCAGGAGAATTTTAACATTGACTCGCAGGACGTGTCAAAAAAGAATAAATTCAAAAGGCCGTACTAAATACAAAAAATCATACTTAAAGAACCTACCACATTATAATTAGCAGAGAATTGAAAAAATAGCAATATAAAAAATACTTTTTACAAAAAATTTTGTCATTTTGCATTAAAACTTAACACTTTTTTCAATTGAATATTTGTTTTAAGACTCGATATTAATTAAACTATATTTAAAAATATTATGATACATGCAAGCATCTTGATAATATTCTTCAATCAAAAACGAATTAAGAGCCCCTCATGATTATAGGACTGATATGGGGAAGGCTTTTTGTTTTTAAGAGTGTGGGGTGTATCTTCAGTATGTGTGGGGGGTGAAGTATTGTCCTTTTGGGTGTGGGGGGCAAGGTAATGAAAATGGGGGCGAGAGCTGCTCAATGCTTGAGCCCGTGTGGGGGAGGTTTCTTTAGAGGGGGCGGGGGCAACATGGGAGGCCGCTTAAAATGGCGAGGAGGGGGATTATTCAAAATGTTTATGGTTTGCATATCCCCAATGAAATGCGAGCAAGTCTAAACAATCTCGTAAATGATCGGCAAGGGAGTTTTGTTTGCGTTTTGAAGAACTTAATTCTTTTATCGCTTGTCCATGGCCGATAACGCGTTCAAGCAGTGAATAGCCAAGAATACCCAGTTGAACTTTGATTGTTCTTAAATGATTGGAGGCTTCTATTTGACGTTCAATGGGGTGTATGTACCCTTGGCTACAGGAAACCTTTTCACGGGTGTAGTCAAGGCTCATGTGGAGATCGGCTTGGCTTTGACGCCAGTAAAAATAAAAACGTTCTGCCGCTTTATATTGGGCTTTGCTGAGATGTCCTTTCGCATATAAAAGTGCAATGGGATGGCTTTGTGCATTGGCAATGGCATTGATGGTGCGCGGGTTGCTGGAACTTTCTCGATGATTGGGTTTAAAATAAGGATTACGCGTTTCAACAGGGATTTCTTGCGTCTTTAAATGACCAATGTGCTTTTCTTGATTTTGATGATCAAGCGGGCAGGTTTGCATATTTTTTTTCTGCTTATGGGTCATAGCATCTCCTTAAAAATTATCGTTTGCTTCTTTATGTTTATGCAAAGAAACGGGATTGTGCTGTTGTATGCTTGTTGAGGGATACGTTTTTATGTCTGCTTTTTGCGTGAGGGGAAGTTTCAAAAAAAGGGTGAGGGGTCGCTTTCTGTGGGTGTTGTCATTGTTTTATAGGAGAGGCTGTATGGGAGAAAAGTGTATTGTCTCGCGTGGATTTGCTTCTTGAAAGGATTGGCATTTTTTTGCATGATGGGCGTTACCTTTAATTTTACTGCTGTGGGGGATATTGATGCCGCATGATTTGGTTTTTTTGCCGTGGTTGGTATTTTTCTGCTTTGTTGCTCTTGTCTTTGTTTCTATTTATGCGGCAATGAGGTTTTTCGCGGTTACAAGGAAGGACTTTTTTAAGAGTGGGGTGCTTGCATTCTTTGTTGGCGTGAGCTCTAAGTTTGTTTATGCGCAAGCTGAGCATTTTGGTTTGGCTCAGGTGTGGTTTTCAAACAGTTAGGTCTTTTACATTCTTTTTGGCGTTGTCTTTGGTCTTATCCTTGGGCTTATTTGTCTAGGGGCAAAGCGTTTTGGGTTTAGGCTTTCATTCTTTGCAAAGGATTGATCTTTTGCTGCATTTTTGGCATGGTCTCTGATTTTTACTTAATAAAGGAGCGGGGCGTATGGTGGTTGCGCGGGACATGTTTTTGAAGTTTCTGGTGTTTTGCTGCGTTGTTGGAGCTGTTGTTGGATTGGCGTATAACGGAGCCAAGCATATGGGGGGGCACTGGTTTTTGATCTTTAACAATGGGGTGTTTCTGGGCACTATTGGACTTGTTCCTTTTTTTGCTTTGGAGGGGGTACGGTGTGTGCGTGTACTGTTGGGGGGCTTAAAAAAAATGAGCATTTTTCTGTCCCACGGGCGTGGTCTTTGATGTTCTTTCTGTGAGGGGTATTTGATGTCGAACGATTTGATGTTTTTGCAGTGGTTGGCACTTTTCTGTCCTTTGGTTCTCGCCTTTGTTTCTATTTATGCGGGAATAAGGTTTTTCGGGTTTACAAGGAAGGACTTTTTTAAGGGTGGGGTGCTTGCATTCTTTGTTGGCGTGACCTCTAAGTTTGTTTATGGGCAAGCTGAGCACTTTGGTTTGGCTTGGTTGTGGTTCTCAAACAAGTGGGTCTTCCATATTCTTTTTGGCGTTGTCTTTGGTCTTATCCTTGGGCTTATTTGTCTAGGGGCAAAACGTCTTGGGTTTAGGCTTTCATTCTTTGCAAAGGATTGATCTTTCGCTGCATTTTTGGCATGGTCTCTGATTTTTACTTAATAAAGGAGCGGGGCGTATGGTGGTTGCGCGGGACATGTTTTTGAAGGTGCTGGTGTTTTGCTGCGTTGTTGGACTTTTTCCTTTTTTTGCTTTGGAGGGGTACGGTGTGTGCGTGTACTGTTGGGGGGCTTAAAAAAATGAGCATTTTTCTGTCCCACGGGCGTGGTCTTTGATGTTCTTTCTGTGAGGGGTATTTGATGTCGAACGATGTGATGTTTTGGCTGTTGTTGGGGGTTTGCTGCTTTTTTGCTCTGGCCTTGATTTTTATTTATAAGGGAGCAAAGCGTCGCTCTGTTACAGGGGGGATGTTTTGGAGATGGGTGGTGCTTTATGGCGTTGTTGCCACCTACCTTGGTTTTATTTATGTGGGCGTGGGCAGGCGCGCTGTTGACGGGGAGCTGCTCTTGAAGGGGGCGGTGTTTTCTTGCATTTTTGCAACTGTCCTTGGTTTGGTGCATCTGGGCGTCAAGAGCATGCCTGTTGCTTGGCAAGTGTTCTTAAAGGCGGTTATGTTTTGTTGCATGATGGGCTTTATCCTGTGGTTTGCTGCTGTGGGTGTCAGAGATATGGATAGCATAAGGGCGGTATTCTTAAAGGTTTTGCTCTTGTCTGTATTGTTGAAAGTGCTCTTGGGGTTCTTTATACGCGAGCAAGGTGATACGGTGTTACAGAGGTCGTTGCGTGCTTTGAATTTTGTGCTGTTTTTCTGCATTTTGGGTACTCTCCTTTGTTTTACCCGTCTGGGAGCAGAGAATCTAGGGTTGAGCTGGCTTTGGTTCTCGAAGGATTGGGTGTTTTTATTCATTTTTGGATTTACCCTTCCTTTTGTTTGTGAGGGAGCAAGGTGTGCGCGTGTTCTATGGGCTTGGTTTTTGAGGTAGCTGGTGTTTTTTTCTCCATGGGTGTGGTCTTTAATTTTACTGTGGGTTATTTTGGATATTGATGTCGAACGATTTGTTTTTTTTGCTGTTGTTGGTGGTTTCCTACCTTTTTATTGTTGTCGTTATTTGTACTTATAAAGTTTCCAAGCGCTTCGATATTCCGAGGTGGCGGGCGGCGTTTTATTGTATTTGTGGTATTTCCCTCTTTTTGAAGGAAGTGCTGTTTTACGGTATTTTAGGAGTCGTCCTTTTTTTGGCTCTTTGGGGGATGGAGAGTATGGACATACCGTGGGGACTCCTGTCCTTGATGGGGCTGGTATTTGCTGTACTGTTGGAGTGGTTCTTGATTTTGCATATGAGAGGGCGGCAAGATGGAGTGGTGACGCGTTGTTTGTGGTTATTGAAGGGGTTGGTGTTTTGCGCCATTGCTGGAGCGATCTTTTTTTGTTTGCCTTTGGGAGCAGAGAATATGGGGTTGAGCTGGCTTTGGTTCGCGAAGGATTGGGTGTTTTTCATTATTTGTGGATTGATCCTTCCTGTTGTTTCTGTGGGAGCAAGGCGTGCGCGTGTGAAGGCGGAGGCGTTTTTAAAGAGAGTGGGGTTTATGGGTATTACAGATAACGTCGAGGGAATGATTGTTCAAAAGAACAGCGATAGCGGTAGGTTTGGGGATCAAACCAAAGCCCTATTTTGCCTTCAAAATCACCAGAACGTTGTTTGGCAATATTCATAATAACGCCTGGGCGTTTTGCTAAATCTGCTTTTTCTTGTGCTAGAGAGGCGGCAAAGATTTTATCTTCCAACGACCGATTGCGCCAAATGGTGATGATATTAAAGGCATTGGCACCAATTTCTGAGGCGCCTTTAATGTCTTCTGTGCTGGGGATATCTTTATCCAGACCGCCTTTGCGGGCATGGGCGACAAGGTGAATATGCACATTGTTTAAAACAGCCCAATCAACCATTTTATAAACCGCTTGTTCTTGTCTTGCATAATCATCAGAGGCAATGCCAAGCCGCATCAAACTGTCGATGATAAATTGATCGCAGCCATAGCGCGCACGGCAATAGTCAAAGACTTCAAGCAAGGTATCTACGCTCGATTTGCCAACATGCTCATAAAGAATAAGCCCTTCGTCTAAAAAATGAAGAATCCGTTCAATCGTTTCTTTTGTAGGCTGTTCTAAGCCGCCCGTTTGTTTGGTTAAACGGCGAAGTGATTGTTCTCCTTTCATTTCTAGAGACGCTAAGCAAAGGCGACTCTTTTGTGCAATCCAATGGGGAATACAATCTGATAATAATTGGCTTTTACCTGCACCACTCGCACCACTCCAGAGCGTTAATTCTGCTGGGCGGAAATGCAATTTGTCCTTCAGTTTAGGATAGGGAACCGTATAACCAAGATGTTTTTCAGGCTCTGGCCAAAAAAGCCCAATCACTTGATCTTTATAGTCTGAGGCGCGCCGTAAACCTTCTGGGGCAAAGCTTTGTGCTGAGGAAAAGGCAGCTTTTATGGTGGCTTTATCGATCCCTGCGGTTAAACAGTCATTGGCATCTTTAAGGGGTAAACGGACACGGTAGCAACGGTGGCGTCCAAGCCTGCTGGCAATCTCACGGGCTGCTTCTTCTCCGGGCGGATCCATATCGGTGGCTAAAAAAATCGTTTCAAAAGATTCTAAATGATCAAATTCATTTTCAATCCAGTTGTGTTTTCCTCCACTGCCTCCTCCAAAGGGAACAGAAACCGCCGGATATCCATAGGCGGCTAAGGATAGCGCATCAATTTCTCCTTCAGTGATAACAATGGTACGGTTTGTTGAAGAAAAATTGGGGAATGGCGCCTGTTGGGGCGCGTGCGTGGGTGCCTGCTGGGGTGTGTGCGTGGATGCCTGCGTGGAGGCGTGGTTGGTTGAGGCGGTGTTTTGGGGCGCCTGTGTGGAGGTGAGGTTGGTTGAGGGTACCTGCTGAGGTGCGTGTTGGGTTACCTGTTGGGATGTGTGCGGGGATGCCTGTGTAGAGGCGGGGTTGGTTGAGGGTACCTGCTGAGGTGCGTGTTGGGTTATCTGTTGGGATGTGTGCGGGGATGCCTGAGTAGAGGCGGGGGTGGTTGAGGGTACCTGCTGGGGTGTGTTTTGGGGTGCCTGCTGAGGTGCGTGCTGGGTTGCCTGTTGGGATGTGTGCGGGGATGCCTGCGTGGAGGTGGGGTTGGTTGAGGCGGTGTTTTGGGGCGCCTTTGTAGAGGCGTGGTTGGTTGAGGCGGTGTTTTGGGGTGCCTGTGTGGAGGGGTGGTTGGTTGTGGCGGTGTTTTGGGGCGCCTGTGTAGAGGCGGGGTTAGTTGAGGGTACCTGCTGAGGTGTGTGTTGGAATATTTGCTGAGGTGTGTGCTGGGTCGCCTGCTGGGATGTGTGCGTGGAGGCGGGGTTGGTTGAGGGTACCTGCTGAGGTGCGTGTTGGGTTACCTGTTGGGATGTGTGCGGGGATGCCTGTGTAGAGGCGTGGTTGGTTGAGGCGGTGTTTTGGGGCGCCTGTGTAGAGGCGGGGTTAGTTGAGGGTACCTGCCGAGGTGTGTGTTGGAATATTTGCTGAGGTGTGTGCTGGGTCGCCTGCTGGGATGTGTGCGTGGAGGCGGGGTTGGTTGAGGGTACCTGTTGGAATGTGTGCGGGGATGCCTGTGTAGAGGCGTGGTTGGTTGAGGCGGTGTTTTGGGGCGCCTGTGT
>NZ_JBHIOD010000044.1:0-24189 GCF_042195355.1 Bartonella sp. CL266QHHD | reverse complement strand
CCTGCTGGGATGTGTGCGGGGATGCCTGTGTAGAGGCGTGGTTGGTTGAGGCGGTGTTTTGGGGCGCCTGTGTAGAGGCGGGGTTGGTTGAGGGTACCTGCTGGGGTGTGTTTTGGGGTGCCTGCTGAGGTGCGTGTTGGGATGCCTGCTGGGATGTGTGCGGGGATGCCTGCTGGGATGTGTGCGGGGATGCCTGTGTAGAGGCGTGGTTGGTTGAGGCGGTGTTTTGGGGCGCCTGTGTAGAGGCGGGGTTGGTTGAGGGTACCTGCTGGGGTGTGTTTTGGGGTGCCTGCTGAGGTGCGTGCTGGGTTGCCTGTTGGGATGTGTGCGGGGATGCCTGCTGGGATGTGTGCGGGGATGCCTTTGTGGAGGCGGGGTTGGTTGAGGTGGTGTTTTGGGGTGCCTGCTGAGGTGTGTGCTGGGTTGCCTGCTGGGATGTGTGCGTGGAGGGGTGGTTTGTGGGGTAAAGGGCTTGCCAACCAAATAAAATAGGTTCACATTGGGAGGCTGTTGGTTTGGTTTTTGCTCCCGTTTGCGCAAGCCGTTCTTTGACTAAAGCAAGGGTGCCGTCGGGTTTATAAAAGGGGAAAATGATTTTTTCGCCATTTTCTCCTATGCGGTAACGCTTTATAATCTCTAGAGGAATGCGGCGTTCTTCATGGAGATAGGTTTTTACAAGATTCTGCGGGCTCTGCCCTTTAGGAACCGGTGGACGGCGATAGGAACGATGAGGCGCCATAAAGGGTTTGGGGCGTGTCAGATTGAGAGTCGCGCGTGCTTCTTCTAAGGCTTGAGAGAGGCTAATGCCTTTGACTTCACACCAAAGGTCTAAAAGATCTCCTCCTGTGCTTTCTGCAAAATCATACCAAAGTCCTGCTTTACTACCACTTAAGCAAATCGATAAACTTTGACCAGCTTCACCACGTGTGTTGCCTACAATCCAATTGTTGCCTCGTTTGTGCCCTTGGGGAAGAAGCATTTCTACTATTTTATCGGCTTGTGAGATAAGTTTTTGTTTGATTTCAAAAATTGTGCTCATGGTCATTCGTGATATTATTGTCGTTTTTCTCAAGATGTGGGAGGTGAGAATTCTGTTTTTGCTGTTCTCACCATTCGATCTGATCGTAAAGTCCCGTGGTGCTATGGGGCTTGCCAGTTTACTTTGAGAGCTTCTTTGCCGCTCTTTTCTTGCCAATAGTCGCGAAACCTCTTGGCTTGCCAAAGGGCTTGACTCTCACTCAAACCTTTTTGAAATGGCTGTGTTGATGTCTTCTTGCCAAGAGCATGGGAAGTGGTGTTTTGAGAAAAAGGAGGAAGGGGAAAGGAGGAAGGGGGTGAAAGAAGGAAGGATGCAAGAAGGTGGGGCGGATGCCTGTGAGGGTGTGGTGCATGCTGGAGTGTCCCCCTGTTGGGGCATGTGTTGGGGTGTCTGTTGGGGTGTCTGTGTGGAGGGGGTGGATTTGTTGCCAAAGAGTTTGCTTTTCATTGAGTTTTTCTGAAATGGCTGTGTTGGTGTTTGTTTGCCAAGAGCATGGGAAGTGGTGCCTTGAGAAAAAGGAGGAAGGCGGAAAGGAGGAAGGATGCAAGAAGGTGGGGCGGATGCCTGTGAGGGTGTGGTGCATGTTGGAGTCCTGTTGGGGTGTCCTTGTGTGGAGGGGGTGGGTTTGTTGCCAAAGAGTTTGCTTTTCATTGAGTTTTTCTGAAATGGCTGTGTTGGTGTTTTTTTGCCAAGAGCATGGGAAGTGGCGCCTTGAGAAAAGGAGGAAGGGGAAAGGAGGAAGGGGGTGAAAGAAGGGCGGGGCGGATGCCTGTGAGGGTGTGGTGCATGTTGGAGTCCTGTTGGGGTGCCTTGTGTTGGGGTGCCTGTGGATGTCCTTGTGTGGGGAAAACGCTTTTGTGATGAGAGCAAAATGGTCGATGTTGACGCGTTTTGCTGTGTGAATCGCCTATCCAAGTGTTGTTTTGCCGCCCTTTGTTTTGTTCTGTGTTATTTTGTCCGATGCTGTTGTGGTTTTGAAACATTTTTATCCCCGCGCGTGCTTGAAAAATACGTTGTTTTTGTGATGTCAAAAATTGTCATTATAGTTGATCAAACTGCGGTAAAGGGTGTCGTTGTTCTCAGAGATGAAAGATGAGGAGCTTCCCTGTTTTTGCTGTTCTTGCCGTTCGATCTCACGGCGAAACCAGTTGCGCCATGTGGCTTGCCAGTCTACTTTGAGAGCTTCTTTGCCGCTCTTGGCTTGCCAATAGTCGCGAAACTTCTTTTCTTGCCAATGGGCTTGGCTTTCACTCAAACCTTCTGAAACTGCCGCCTTGATGTCTGCTTGCCAATGCTCAGGAAGACGGTGCCCTTTGGCAACTGAGGAAGTGGTTTTTTTGTTGGTGCAAAGCGGGTTGGAGGCAGAAAGATTGCTGGGGGGAAGAGTGGTGGCGGATTTTGTTTTTTCCCCCGTGACAATTTGCGCGATAGGGGCGGAGGTAAACTCGGCTTGGGGAGCGTTTAAAGAGGGGGCGTTTTTTTGCTCCGCTTCTTCTTGTGGAGGGGAAGGGAGAGGTGAATCAAGAGCCGATAAGGGTGATGGATGATCGCTTTGTTCAAAGTTCTCTTCGCAGGAAAAACAAGGTTCTGTCTCATCAAACAAAATTTTCTTTTCTAAAACACCGTAAGGTGTTTCCTTTTCTTCTGTCTTTTGAGCTTCTGAGCTTTGTGCAGCATCTTTTGGACTTTCGTTAAGCAGTTGTTGCATCTCTGCATTGATTTTTTTGCGTTTTTTTGCCGAAGAACGACCCGCAAAGGATTTTTGTTCAAGCAATTTTTCACGCTCTTGAAAAATATTTTCGCAACGCTTGTTCCATAATCCATTGGCTAAATTTAAAATCTTACCCTCTTGGATGAGCATTTCTAAAACATTAACAAAAGTTCGCTTGTCACAACCACAAAGACGCGCTAAACGTTCTTTCGATATTTCTAAAGGTCGTCCACGGGCATACATTTCATTGAGAAGAATCGTATAGATTCCAATTTCGTGTGCGCGCATCCCACGTACACCTCCTAGAAAGTCATTTTGATACCAACAAACATATGGAAGCCTAGACGATTCATAATGAGGAGTTTCTTGTTGATTAGCGTGTTTCATACTGCAATCTACTTTCTTCTTTTTTATACATTTTTATTGATGATAAAAGCTCAAATAAGGATTTAACTTGTGTTGCTTTTGGCTCTGTTCGATGATGACTAGAGGCTTCTTTACGACGCTTATAAATGATTGGCTGTGCTTGAAGAGCATGCAAACTTACGATTTAAGATTGCGGTGATGGAAAAAATAAAGAATACCACACATTCTCAACGTACTTGCTTTTGGGCAGAAGCTTTGGAGAGTGGTCTTTTATATCCTGTAGGGTGGTTAAAGTGTTTTTATGATCCAAAAATAAAAAAATTTCCCCCGAAAAAGTAAAATTTGTTTCCTTAATTTTATCCTTTTTAGAGGATAATGCAAGCTCGTTTTATAAAAAGGACGTGTTTTTTTAAAAAGACGCGCTATATGGTGAAATTATGAATATCGATGGTTGGCGTCAAAGATTAAGAATCGCTTTGGAAAAAAGTGGGCGGTCAAAAAGATCTATCTCCCTCGCTGCCGGTAAAGGCGCGGGGTACCTTCATTCTATTCTTTCTGAAGGAAAAGAACCAACAATCGAATCTCTCTCGCGAATTTGTCACGAAATTAATATCAGTATGAATTATATTCTTTATGGTAAAGGGGCTAGCCCTGAAGATAAAGAATTTATAGAGCTTATTTCGAAACTCTCTCCGCAAGAGAGACAGGCGATTTTGACTCTTTTGCGGCGGCCAATTGACGAAGCTTCAAAATAACTTCCTTCTGTGCTTTTGAATCAAGGCGACTCCAGTATTTTATTAATATTATGTCACTCATTTTATCTCTCCTGTGTGTTTATAATTGCAATTTTGTAAGAACAAATAGAGAACAACAAAGGGGCATGAGAGGAACAAAGAATAATAGATTTTTATTTACATATGTCATTTGAACCCCGTAGATATTTAAAATATATCTTTTATGAAGGATAAAATGGTTGACATCTCTCCTATAGAGGAGATAAGACTAACGCTATATTTAGTCTTGTCAAGACAAGGCTATGCTTTATCAACTATCTAAAGGGGGAAATCATGAAAAATATTTCATTCGTTAAAGAGGATGAAATCATTATCGTTTTATGCGAAGAGGAAAATCCTTGTACTTATGAAGGACCAATCGACGAAATCGAAGAAGTGCTCGAACTTATTGAAGAATGTGAAACTGTTTATAGAGTTTTACGACTCGATCTGACAACTTCTCATGCTGAAGATGTTACGGAACAAATCGCTGATTTTTATGTCGAAAATCATGAAATGAATGAAGAAAATACACAATTGCAGCCCTTCATTTTGAATAGTGAAGCTTATCATGCTTGTTTAAATGAAAGAGCGGCTTGCGATTATGAAGATAATCTCTATGGCTCTTATGAAAAACAGCATCGTTTACGCCCATGTGATGTCTTGACAGATTATTGGTGGTAAACATGCCAAGTTATCTCAAGACTTCTTATCAAGGGATTCCACTTTATTATGCTGGAAATATGCGAAATTTAATCAGACTCGAACCACAAAAACACAACGCTATACTTTTTATATCGCAAGAGGTGGCTCAGTCTATGGCAAAAAAATTGGAGGAAGAATATTGCCGCCATGATTTTTCCGTCGTGCAATAGCAGGGTTGAAAAAGGAAGTCGCAATGAAAGGGTCCAAGTGCTTTTTCATTGCGGTGACAATGGTGTGCATTATGCTTTCGTTCTTGGGGGGGAAGCTTAGGGGAAGCTTGGGGAAGCTTAGGGAGCTTAGGGGGGAGCTTTGCGGGGGTTTTTTTAGCCGACATGGGAAAGGGGGGCATGAAGAAAAGAGCCTATATATGAGAAATTGCGGGCGCTTGTGTGTGGGGCGGGGAAGTTGCTGGCTGGTTCATTGAGGGGATAAGGTAATGGTGGGGCAGGTCGTCATTCAGTGACTTGGAGTGACACGGAAAGCATGCTGGAAAATAAAAATGAAGGCTTAGGGGGAAGAGAAGCAGCAGTACAAACAGGTTCCAACCTATAAAAAGGCACGTTCAAGGGGGAAAAGAGCCGGTTTTTGTGTTTTTGCGGCACGCAAGTAGGGAGCTTGGAATGACACGTAAAGCATGCTGGAAAATGGAAGAAGGTGTTTGACGGGGGAGGTCGTTAAAGCTTGTTTAGACGTATTGGGACAAACGGGGGGATTTTGGGAGCTTTTGTGGTGCGTGCTGGGGGAGCGCCGCAATGAAAGGGCCCAAGTGCTTTTTCATTGCGGTGACAATGGTGTGCATTATGCTTTCGTTCTTGAAGGGAAGCTTAGGGAAGCTTAGGGGGGAGCTTTGCGGGGGTTTTTTTAGCCGACATGGGAAAGGGGGGCATGAAAAAAAGAGCCTATATATGAGAAATTGCGGAGGGGGGATGTTGAGGGGGGCAGCAGTTTTTGTGTTTTCAGCGGCACAATATTGAAGGATGCATTGAAGGATGTTGTCGCCTTTAGTCCGTGTGAGGGACACAGGCTTTAAAAATATGAATGTTTCAAAGAGGATATATTGCAAAAAACACTTTAAAGATGAAGGGGAGAAAGGTCATGCCAATTATTATCGATTGTATTCAAGGAACAGAAGAATGGCAGAAAGTGCGTAATGGTTTGATTACGGCTTCTTTGTTTGAGATGGTTATGGCACAAAAAAAACAGGGGCAAAAAACTTCACGCTATCAGAGTGTGATGATGAAATTGGCGGGAGAAAGAATTACAGGAAAAACCGTTGAGGAAGGAACAACGCTTTCTCAGCGACGTGGAACAGAATTAGAACCAATCGCACGACAGCTTTATGGGGAACTTACACATACAGAACCTGAATGTATTGGCTTTGTTTTGGCTGATGATCGCGGACAAGGATTTTCCCCCGATGCTTTTGTGGGAAAAAATGGCTTATTAGAAATTAAAACAAAAAAACCTGAAATTTTGATCCCTCATTTCATGCAAAAGAATTTTCCAGCAGAACATAAAGCACAATGTCAAGGGGGATTATGGATTTCTCAACGCGAATGGGTGGATTTAATGCTCTATTGGCCGGATATGCCTCCTTTGATTAAACGGGCTTATCGTGATGAAGCGTATATTTGCAAGCTTGAAAATGAAATTAGCCGTTTTAATGAGGCTTTGGAGAAGATGGTACAGCAAATTAAGAGTGTTGGGACAGGTTTTCATCTAAGGACAGAAATTGCTTTGAAGGAGGGGGAAGAAAGGGTGCTTGGAATGAAGACAAAGCGTCTGCTGGAGGGCAAAACAAGAATGAGGCCGGCAAGAAAGGGATCGTGTGCAGCGTTGAGGAGAGGCAAAGTTCTATAAAAAGGAAAGAGCAGAGGGAGAAAAGAGCCGGTTTTTATGTTGGAGGAGGGTGCCAAACAAGGGGCGCAGGGAAGTAGGGAGCGTAGCGAACTTAAGGGACATGAATGTGAAAGCATGTTGGGAAATGGGGGGAAGAAAGGGTGCTTGGAGCGCATGCAAGGCATATGCTGGAGAGGAAAACGAGAATGGGAGTAAGGCCAAGTGCTTAGAGGTATGGAGGTGTGATTTTGGGAGCTTTTGTGGTGGGTGCTGGGGGAGCCGCAATGAAAGGACTTGAGTGCTTTTTCATTGCGGTGACAATGGTGCGCGTTATGCTTTTGTTTTTTGGGAAAGAGTCGTTTGAGGGGCGTTTTTTTAGCCGATATGGGAAAAGGGATGTAGGGGCATGAAGAGCCTATGCATGAGGAACTGTGGGGGACGTGTTGGGGACAACCGGTGGTTTAGGGAAAAAAGGGGGAAGCCAATGGGAGGGGGGCTATTCTTTGGGGTGTGTCAATTTCAAAAGCCGCTCATAAAGCATTTTGGAGATTAAGCGTGTCATTGAAGCCATTGATTTTGTAGCCATTGAAGCGCATGGTTTAAAGGATGGAGGATTTGATGAAGCCAATGGAGGCTGGGGGAAAAAATTGAGGCTTATAGAGAAGGCTTATAGGGGAAAAAAGAGAGAGGCAAAAGAAGAATAAAATGGTGCTGCGAGAGAGGATTGAACTCTCGACCTCTCCCTTACCAAGGGAGTGCTCTACCACTGAGCTACCGCAGCCCTTTTCAATCTTTGCGCTGTCTTGTGCCATATTGTCAGAAAATAGGCAAGAGAACATTTGTATATTCTTGCAAGAAAACGTATCTTATGTCATGACATATGTTTCTTATATGCTTAAATATTTAAGGTTATGAGTTGCTTGGATAGAAGCTCAACACTGTTTAAAAGGTTGCGCAATGACACAAATGTATCAAAAACAAAAACAAAATGAAATGAATCATCAAGATGAAAAAGCAAAACGACGTCAAGAAAGATTGGCGCAACAATTGCGTCAAAACCTGAAACGTCGAAAAGAACAATGCCGAAAAAGAGCACAAACAGAGCTCTAAAATGCAAAAAGCTCTAAAATGCAAAAAAATGTTTTTTAGTGAAGCTTTGCAACCAAACTTCTCAATAATTTGTTCTCATATTTAGAATGCGTTCTAAAACGATTAATAAAGCATAACTTCCCGAAGGGGGACAATCCTTTGGAAGGGCAGGCACAAAGGAAAAGAGGGAAAACACTATGGATTCTATTCAAATTGTTGGGGGAGAAAAACTTAAAGGAACAATTCCTATATCAGGAGCAAAAAATGCTGCCTTGCCTCTTATGATTGCGGCGCTTTTGACAGAAGAAACGCTTACTTTAGAAAATATTCCTCATCTGGCCGATGTCGAATTGCTTATTCGTATTCTCAATAATCATGGTGTGGGATATGCCGTTGATGGACAAGAGTTTAACGATGAATGTGTGAATTCAAGAACAATTCATTTTACGGCGCAAAAAATAGCCACAACACGGGCGCCATACGAACTGGTGAAAAAAATGCGTGCAAGCTTTTGGGTTATCGGACCTCTGCTTGCACGATGCGCAGAGGCTTATGTTTCGCTTCCTGGAGGATGTGCTATTGGAACAAGACCTGTCGATTTTATCCTTGAAGGACTCAAAACTTTAGGCGCACAGATTTCGATCGAAAATGGATATGTTCATGCAAAAGCGCCAAGGGGCTTAAAAGGTGCTCACTATCGTTTCCCTAAAGTCACTGTTGGGGGAACCCATGTGCTGCTGATGGCGGCGACAACGGCAAAGGGAACAACCGTTCTTGAGAATGCGGCTTGTGAGCCAGAAGTGACAAACCTTATTCGAACCCTGAATGCTATGGGGGCTCAAATAACCGGTGAAGGAACAACAACGCTTACAATTGAAGGGGTGAAAAAACTTAAAGGGACAAAAATACGCGTTATTGCTGATCGAATCGAAGCGGGGACATATGCAATGGCTGTTGCTATGACAGGAGGAGATGTCTTTCTTAAAAATGCAAATCCTAATCATCTCACAAAAGTGCTTAAGGTGCTCCAAAAAACAGGACTCGAGATTCAAATAGAACCTCAAGGAATTCATGTTAAGCGAAATCCAAAGAACACCAAAATTATGCCCGTTGATATTAAAACAGGACCTTATCCTGCTTTTCCAACCGATCTCCAAGCCCAATTCATGGCGCTCATGACACGGGCTGAAGGAACCGCGCATATTACAGAGACGGTTTTCGAAAATCGTTTTATGCATGTTCAAGAACTCAATCGCTTAGGAGCACAGATAAAGCTTGATGGGCAGACGGCAACCGTCTATGGAACAGAGAATTTGCAAGGGGCTCCCGTTATGGCGACGGATTTGCGTGCTTCTGTTTCTCTTGTGATTGCAGCGTTGGCGGCAAAGGGGGAAACAATCGTCAATCGTGTCTATCATCTTGATCGTGGATTTGAGAGATTAGAAGAAAAATTAGTCCGTTGTGGCGCAAAAATCCAACGCATCACAGTGTAATTCTCTTCGAAGGTATTCGGTCTGCCTTTAAGGGGCTTGATCTCAAGAAGCAAGCTTTGTTCATTTTCTCAATAAACGCGGGGCTTATCTCATGGTTTTGGAGCTTTTACGAGCGGGCATAAAAGTTTGAGAGGCGGGTGGGGCTCATAAAACAAACAAATAAAGACTGTTTTTAAATTTTATTGCTAATTTCATGAAATTACTTTATAAATAACACTGTAACTTTGGTCGTCTACGCAGCGATCAAGAGGGATTCAAAACCCCTAAAGTTCAGTACATAAGATTAGCCTACTCTTGTGGGTTTCCTGGGATTCCGGGAGTTTTTGCCATGTCCAGGTGCGATGAGCACTAAAAGCAAAAAAAGCTGACTGAACTCAGTACTTTCAGACTCCCGGAATACTCATGCGAGGGCGCTCGCAACCGGCAGGGGAGCTTGAAGTGAAAGCTAAAAATCCACACTTTAACGACATTTCGATAGGCAGAAAAATTCGCTTTAAAAGAACAATGATCGGAATGTCGCAAAAGCAATTAGGCAGTCAGTTAGGTGTGACTTTTCAACAAATCCAAAAATATGAAAAAGGCTCTAATCGTATAGGAGCTGGGCGTTTACAAGAAATTGCCGATATTCTCAATGTTCCTATTTCTTTTTTCTACTCCGATCTCTCAACAAAAGAAAATGTCTTGTATTGCTGTGATGAAAGGATTTCAAGTAAAGAAGAGCATATCCTTTTGAAAAGTTTTAGAGAGCTTAAACCTAAAAAGCAGAAGGCAATTTTGTGTTTGATTGTCTCATGAGATAAAAACACTGTTTTAAATTTTATTGCTGGTCTCCAGAAATTATTTTATGAACAAGCACCAGGGTTCTCGTCGTACAGTGTGGTTGAATGGTGGAACCCAAAGCCTGAAAATCCAAGATGAAACATTAGCCTGCTTTATAAGTATCGCGAGATTCCGGGAGTTTTTGCCATGTCCAAGTGCGCTCTAGCACTAAAAGCAAAAAAGCTGACTGAACTCAGTGTTTTTGACTCCCGGAATACGCATAAGAGGTGCTCGCAACCGGTAGGGGAGCTTGAAGTGAAAGCTAAAAATCCACACTTTAACGACATTGCGATAGGCAGAAAAATTCGCTTTAAAAGAACAATGCTGGGAATGTCGCAAAAGAAATTAGGCAGTCAGTTAGGTGTGACTTTTCAACAAATCCAAAAATATGAAAAAGGCTCTAATCGTATAGGGGGCGGGGCGTTTACAAGAAATTGCCGATATTCTCAATGTTCCTATTGCCTTTTTTCTACTCCGATCTCTCAACAAAAGAAAATGCTTTGTATTACTGTGATGAAAGAATCGGAAGTAAAGAAGAGCATATCCTTTTGAAAAGTTTTAGAGAGCTCAAACCTAAAAAGCAGAAAGCAATTTTAAGATTAAATTTTCGTTAGAATCAAAAAAAAATTAAAGAGGCTCTTGCTAAATAATAAATTATTATATAAAGCTTTTTCTAGAGAAGGGGGTTAACATTTCTCCTCCCCCCCCCCCGCAGAAATGTCCAAATAAAACCTCCTTCTCATCATTTTAAAAATCACGAAAATTTTTATCCTTTATCTTTTATCCTTTTAAAAAGAGTGACTTATTTGTGCTAGAAAAGTTGCTGTATTAGGCAAATTGGAGGGCGGGGTGTTTTTAGGATTTGGGAAGGGCTTGAAAATCATCTTGCCAAATAGAGTTCTCAAAAGGAAATCTTGGAGAGCAATCATCCAAAGGGCGCACAGTGGAGAGCGATCATCAAAGGGGCGGCTTTAAAAGAAGCTACCAAAAATCCGGAACTTCAGGCTTTAAATGAGGACCAATCCGTACCGCTGAGACCTTTTCTGCTAAACCGGTGCGATCTGAAATCTCAACCGCTAAACCACAAAGGGTGGCGGGACCACACGCCGGTTCAAAACGGTCTTGCTTCGTCTTATAAAGAAAACGGTGTAAGGGTTCTTCTTTATCCATTCCAAGAGAGGAGTTATAATCTCCACACATGCCTGCATCTGTTAAATAGGCGCTCCCACCTTCTAAGATCTGCGCGTCAGCCGTGGGAATGTGCGTATGTGTGCCAACGATAACACTCACACGACCATCCAGAAAATGGCCTAAACATTGCTTCTCGCTTGTCGTTTCTGCGTGAAAGTCAAAAATAATCGTATCGGCTTGCTCCATCAACGAACAGGCAAGAAGAATATTTTCCGCTGTTTCAAATGGATCTTCTACTTTGCACGGCATAAAAACGTTGCCCAACAGATTGGCGACAAGAACACGGGCGCCATTTTTTGCCGTAAAAACACCAGCACCTTTTCCGGGAGTTTCTTTCGAAAAATTGGCAGGGCGTAAAAAACGATCACTCTCATGGGCATACTGCAATGCTTCTTTGTGAGAAAAAGCATGATTGCCCGTGGTGACAACATCAACACCGGTCATCAAAAGATCTTGATATGTCTCTTGCTTAAGACCAAAACCACCAGAGGCATTTTCACCATTTACCACAACAAAATCAAGCTGCCATTTCTCAATCAGTTGAGGAAGGTGTTCAAAAACAGCTTTACAGCCTGTGCTACCAACAATGTCACCTAAAAATAAAAAACGCATAGGCGCTTTAATCACACTTTAACATTTTAAGAAACCTTTTTCTGTAAAAATTCCTTGTACTTGTAGATCATGTTCTGCTGCGGGAATAGAGAAAACCTCCTGACATGAAAACCCTATGCCCCATAATGTCATTTGATGCCCTTGTTTTTCAAGAGCTTCAACCGCACGGTCATAGTATCCTCCTCCATAGCCAAGACGGTGACAGTGACGATCAAACGCAGAAAGCGGAACAATAATATTATTGGGGACAACAACCTCATTGTCGGCACTGGGACCAAAGGTGCCAAAACGCATGGGCTCTAAAATCGTGCTGGGCGAAAATGCACGGAAAATCATGGTGGTGGAATCAAGAACTGCTGGTAAGGCTAAATGCCCACCGCGTAACGCTACAGCATCCAGTAAAGGACGCGGGTCAATTTCCGATTTAATGGGCCAATAGCCTGCTAAAATGAGGCGTGAAAAATCGGTTCCCTTCTTTTCAAGGTATTCAATAAAGTGGCAACAAGCACGCTGCGAAAAGAGTGCGCGCTCTTCTGTTAAAAGAGCATCACGACGCGATAAACCGCTTTTGCGTTGCTGTGTGCGAAGAGATGAAGCAGATTCACAGAGGGGATTATTTGTCATTGTCTCGTCAATTGTTTTATAAGATGCTGGTATTTTATCCATTGTTGGCGTTTTGTAAATCTCTGTTAGGACAAGAGCTGTGCTCATGAAAAAAAGCATGAAAAAAAGTGTGTGCTCTTTATAGGGGGTATCTTGGTGCAACAAGCCGCTTTTGCGTTGCTGTGTGCGAAGGGATGAAGCAGATTCACAGAGGGGATTATTTTGTCAGTGCTGTCTGTTTTATAAAATAAAGCCCCTCGTCATTTTTATTTCTTGAAAAGAGAGTATCGTCATTGGTCTTATGTGAAAGGATGCGCTCAATTTTAGCTGGAAAAATTTTTATGCAAAAAAGTTATACAAATAAAGGGTGATCCACAACAGCCGATGGAAAAAGCTGATCCCGGGAACCTATACAAATAGGTGGGCGCCATATGAAAAAGCCCACGGGCTTGATCAGGGACAGCTCCCTTGGAGATCATTAAGGTCTCAGGAATACGTTATTTCCTGTCGAGAAGCGCAGAACACCCTCCTTAATATAAAACAATTTCAGAGTTTCTGCTAGGGATAAAATAACCTCGCTCTCTTCTTTTTCATAAAGTATTTCAGGAGAGTTTTTATAACCTTGCTGGTGGCTGCTCGAAATGGCTGTATGACGGATGGCTTATTCAAAGTAAAAAAGCAAAAAATATGAGTGGGGGTGGGTGTTTGAGTGACGTAGAACGGTTTATTGGCAATGGCTTGATTGGCTCTTTTGGGACAATGCTTGGGGGAGCTTTGAAGGGAATATTTCAGGGCTGTTTTATCAGCTTTGAGGGGTGGAGGAGAGCCGATACGGTATGTGCTGCTATGGTTGAAGCTTAAAAATAAAAAAAAAGACGATGATAGTTTATCAGAGGGGCTAAGCGATGTTTTAAGCTTTTTTTTAAAAGTATTTTTTGAGGATCGTGTTTACAAATTTTTTTTATCCATGATGGAAGGTGTGAAAAGAAGAAACGGCTGAAGAGGACTCAAGCGTGAAGCGTTTGCTTGCTATGAGAGAAATTCTGTAGGGGGTATATTGGAAATGTTTGGACGCTGCCTGCAATACAAAAAAGGTCCAAATTCAAAAAAGGCACTGTCAATTGTGTGTGGGGTGTGGTTATAAGCAGGGGGCTTTTAATTTATTGAGTGGAATGTGAAGCCGGCTTGCGTTTTATCTAGGTTTGAAAGGATGCCGTAAAGTGTCTCGTTCTTGAATGGTTTTAAAGAGCTTGGGGTGATTGTTCGTCTAATAGAGCTTGCACGCGCTTTTGAATTCTGCGCATTTGTGGAGTGTAATCCAATGCTGTTTCATCAATCTTAAGAGCCAAGTTTTGGACGCTCTGTTGCTGGCTAAGTTTCAAAAAAAGGCACTGTCAATTGTGTGTGTGGGGTGTGGTTATAAGCAGGGGGCTTTTAGTTTATTGAGTGGAATGTGAAGCCGGCTTGCGTCTTATTTAGGTTTGAAAGCATGCCGTAAAGTGTCTTGTTCTTGAATGGTTTTAAAGAGCTTGGGGTGATTGTTCGTCTAACAGAGCTTGCACGCGCTTTTGAATCCTGCGCATTTGTGGAGTGTAATCCAATGCTGTTTCATCAATCTTAAGAGCCAAGTTTTGGACGCTCTGTTGCTGGCTAAGTTTCAAAAAAAGGCACTGTCAATTGTGTGTGGGGGGGTGTGGTTATAAGCAGGGGGCTTTTAGTTTATTGAGTGGAATGTGAAGCCGGCTTGCGTCTTATCTAGGTTTGAAAGGATGCCGTAAAGTGTCTTGTTCTTGAATGGTTTTAAAGAGCTTGGGGTGATTGTTCGTCTAACAGAGCTTGCACGCGCTTTTGAATTCTGCGCATTTGTGGATAGTAATCCAATGCTGTTTCATAAGCTTTAAGAGCAAGTTTTGGACGCTCCGTTGCTTCCATGACAACGCCAAGTTCAAAAAAAGCACTATAATTGCGCGGCTCAAGTTCAAGAGCATGGTTGAGATCAAGCAGGGCAAGCTTGAAATCGTTCAGTTGAATGTGAATCCAAGCACGCCTTACCCAAGCTTCAGAATGAGTAGGTAAAAGTGCAAGAGCATTGTCAATATAATCAAGCGCAAGTCCATAATCATCGCTGTTGAGTGCATTTTCAGCCCATGACATTAAAAGATCAATCGTCTCACTCCCCGATTGGGACCATAAATGTTGAAGTTGTTGACTGATCTTTTTCGCTTTAGCAACATCAGCACAATATTTCAATTCTTTGAGTAAACGTGAAATTTCTGCTTCTTTGCGTTGCTTAACTCTGTCAACATGGGAAAGCTGCTCTTTGTCAAGATCTTCAAGAATAACCGCCGAGGAATCAGAATCGGAGGGCGTTGAGGAAGGGGGAGGAGAATTGGGAATAAGATCATCTAACGGTAAAAGCGATTGTGGAGAAGGCCGATCTTCAGGAAGAGAAGGAGGATTTTGCCCATAGCTCGAGGGAACAAAACAAAAAACGCCAACAAAAAAAAGAAAAAACGCGCGCTGAAAAATACAGAAAAAACGCAGCTGAAAAAATCGAAAGGCTTTTAAAAAAATAAAAGAATCCATAAAAACAAGCCCCCAAAAGATAAATCACCAAATATTATCAAATACTAGACTTGTAATCAACGGACTTATAACCAAAAAAACGCAAGGAGAAATTTTTAAGCCTACAATCAAAGTAGGCATAAAAACATTGACCCTAAAGAAATTAGCCCTAAAAGAATTAGCCCTGACGTGCTCTAAAACGTGGGTTCGTTTTATTCAGAATATAAACACGACCCTTACGACGCACCAAACGATTGTTACGGTGGCGCTCTTTTAGTGCTTTAAGCGAATTTTTAATTTTCATCATATTCACCGTTTAAATAGTTTACGTAACACAACACTATAATACTATAATACAACACTAAAATATAATACCACAACCCCAATAGACTGCTTACTCTATGAGCATTGCATTGCGATATCGTACTTGCATTATAACATCACACGATACACTTTTTCACTGTGATCACAAAAAGAAAAGCGCACTCTTAAGGTACGCATTAACACACTTCATTAGCACAACGATAAGTGAAAATTGCAAAAAAGTAGGAGAGATCTAGCAAGAAGTCTTATTCTTGTCAAGGGTATATCCCTTACAAATTCCTTAGGGTGTGTTAATGGTTGGCTTGAAGGTAAAAATTTTCTCGTAAAAAAAGGACACAAAAAAGCACAAAGAGTGGAAAAAAGTAAAAGCCTTTTCAGCTTTAAACAAATAAGCTCTGTTAGGGAGTGTTGCAAGAACAGGAGCGCTGTTGAGCCGTTGGATTGTTGAAGTGGTGTGGTTTTTTTGTCGTTAAGGGCAAGGGGGGGGCTTCTTAAAACGCAAGGGGCTTGTTTGTGGGGGCTCGTGAAGCCCTGTCAGGTGCGTGCGTCGGCTGAAATGCTTGAAGTGGGGGGGTAGAGGGGGAGCCGTTGGATTGTTGAAGTGGTGTGGTTTTGTATCTTTGAGGGTGGGGGCATGGAAGAGAAGGAGCTTGTAGGAGGGCTTTCACGCCCTGTCAGGGCGAATTAAAAGGTTAGGGGCGCTTTTGAAGCCGCGGGATATCGGTGTGGGGTGAAGCTTTTGTTATGGGGGAATATTTATGCGGTGGAAGGTGGAGGGGTGATGAACTTGGGGGCTGGTGAATTGCTTTTAGTCGTGGGGGGATGTTTTTGAGAAAAGGAGGAGGAGCTGTTGGATTGTTGATTGGTGTGGTTTTGTATCTTTGAGGGTGGGGGCATGGAAGAGAAGGAGCTTGTAGGAGGGCTTCACGCCCTTTCAGGGCGAATTAAAAGGTTAGGGGCGCTGTTGAAGCCGCGGGATATCGGTGTGGGGTGAAGCTTTGTTTTTTCAGTTCATTGGGAGATAGTGTGAAAAAGCATTTGTATGTATGTGGGCTTAAGATTTGTTGGCTGGTCCCAATAATTGGATGACGTGCCCCATTTTGCGGTGGGGGTGAACAGTGCTTTTGCCATATAAATGGATCGAGGTGTGCTCTTGCTTTAGAAAATATTTTAACGTGCTAAAATTGTTACCAAGAAGATTGGTCATTTGGCAATCGCTATGGCGATAGGGACTGCCTAAGGGAAGTCCGCAAATAGCACGGATATGCTGTTCAAATTGTGAAGTTATGCATGCCTTTTGTGTCCAATGACCAGAATTATGGACACGCGGCGCTAATTCATTCACTAAAAGATGACCATCCGTTAAGACAAAAAACTCAATACAAAGAACACCAACATAATCGAGGGCATCCATGACTGTTAAGCTGATTTCTTGAGCTGCTTTTTGCACGTCAAGTGGAATATGGGATGGAACAAAGGATTTATGAAGAATTCCGTGTTTGTGTTGGTTTTCAGGGCAATCATAAAAAATATGTTCCCCTTGTTTTGTGCGGGCAGAAAGAACCGAAATTTCCGATAAAAAAGGAACTATTTCTTCCAAAATACAAGGCTGTTCCTGAAAAGTCCTTAAGGCTTCGTCAAGGGTTTGTTCATTGGGGTGATCAAGCTTGATCTGGTTTTTTCCGTCATAACCAAAACGACGCGTCTTTAAAAGACCACGTCCGCCTAAAGTATCGAGAGCGGAAAGAAGAGAAGAAGAATTGTCAATAGCGTGCCATGACGCGGTGCCAATCCCTTGATCACGCAAAAATTGCTTCTCAAAAAGTCGATCTTGCGTGATCTCTAATGCTTTGGAAGAAGGATAAACAGGCTTACTCTTTTCTACATATTGAACCGTTTGAAGAGAAAGATTTTCAAATTCATAGCTGACAACATCACATTGAGAAATAAAATGATCTAAAGCTGATGTATCGTCATAGGAGGAAACAATATGGTTGTTTGCTGTTTGAGCGGCTGGGCAATCGGCCTCAGGGCAAAAAATAACGGTTCGAAATCCTAATTCTGCGGCCGCTATGGCGAGCATCCGTGCTAATTGTCCGCCCCCGATTAAACCAATGACGCTGCCTGGAGGTAACATGGTGGAGGGAGTGGTGTTGGCTGAGGGAGTAGCGTTGGAGGAGAGGGTGGCGTTGGCTGAGGGAGTGGTGTTGGCTGAGGGAGTGGTGTTGGAGGAGAGAGTGGTGTTGGCTGAGGGAGTGGTGTTGGAGGAGAGGGTGGCGTTGGCTGAAGGGGTGGCGTTGGCTGAAGGGGCAGTGTTGGAGGAGAGAGTAGTGTTGGCTGAGGGGGCGTTGAAAAACGGTGCCATTTTAAACCTCCGTTACAGGCGTTTGGGCAACATTGGCTGTTTGTTGTTGACGCCAATCTTCTAATCGTTGGGCGAGATCATGGTCATAAACGGCCATAACGGCTGCGGCTAAAAGTGCTGCATTAATTGCGCCTGCTTTGCCAATTGCTAATGTGCCAACGGGTATCCCTGCTGGCATTTGCACGATTGAAAGCAAAGAATCTTGACCAGAAAGAGAATGAGAATGCACTGGAACGCCAAAAACAGGAAGAGGAGTAAGGGCTGCTAACATACCTGGAAGATGCGCTGCACCCCCCGCTCCGGCAATTAAAACTTTAAACCCTGCTTCTTTTGCTTCTTTTGCAAATTGATAAAGGCGTTCAGGAGTTCGGTGTGCTGAGACAATATGCGAACTATGAGAAATACCAAGACTCGTCAAAATATCTGCACTATGGCACATCGTTTGCCAATCCGATTGGCTCCCCATTAAAATCGCGACATCACATGATTTTTTCATCATTCACTATCCTTTTCAAAGGTTCAATGCGATTCTTTATCATTATTTTTTTAAAGTTTTATATTCTCTTTGCAAAGCCAATTGATGACAGAGAAACAGTTATTTTTCAAATAAGGTGGAAAGCTAAAAATTTAAAGGGGGAGACCAAGAGATGAAAAACTAAAGTATTGAAGGCATGAAGCACTTCTTTTTTTGGGGGGAGATGAATTTTGAGGAGAGGTGTTAAGGGGTGGTGTTGGATCCATGAGGCTGTTAAGCTTGCGGCATTGTAAAAGGGAAAAATATATTGGGAAAAATACATTGATTATAAGTTTTTTAAAAAAATGTCTTACTTTTTATTTGCTAAAATAAACAAGATCACCATATGATATAAAATCTGTTGCAATTTGAAACATTGCTTATGAGAAAAAGAGATTTTTATGGCGAAAATGCGTTGCAAAGTGAGGATATTCTTTTGAGAAATAAGGATATTCTTTTGAGAAATAAAGAGATGTATATCTCTCGATTTCAAAGCCTATTTATTTTGTTGTTCAAGTGATTCTTTTGTGAGTGGGGGGATATAATCTTTATAATTGTCAATATATATTTAACAATGGCTGATATTAAGGGGAAGCGAATAATCAACGCTTTTGTGCTTTTAACGCTTTTGTTGCGATCTGTTTCTTAGCGATTATATCGTTTTTTCCCTTAAATATAATGGCAATATCAATCGCGAATGACGAATTGTGAATAATAAATCCATGGTCTCTTTTTTGCCCAATTTTGTAATATGGTGAATGCTGAAATAAATAAGAGTTAAACAACGGATGTAAAGGAGATTTAAAAGCTATGTTTCTTCCATTTTTAATCGCTTTAGGTACTGCTGTAACGACTATGTGTGGTAAAAAAAATATAAGTTATGCTTTGTGGGCAATTTTATTCGTTGTCATTCTTCTCACTTTCAATCATCACGCAACTTCTACTTTAAATTTATCTTTTTGAGAGAATAGCCATGGAACATGTTGAACAAAAAAACCCTCACTTCGTCATCTTTATGAATACGCTAGGACTCTTTGGGTTATCCATTGTCTTGGTGGTGGCTTTTTATTATCAATTGGTAAAGTTTGAGTTACCTTGTCCCCTTTGTTTGCTGCAGCGCGTTGGATTGATACTGGCAGGTTGTGGGTTCTTGCTCAATATTCACCATAAGGTGAAAAATACCCATTATGGTATGGTTATTCTCGGTTGTATGGTAACCAGTGCTGTGGCAGCACGACAAGTGTTTTTGCATATCACACCCGATGATTTAGGATACGGTTCAACGTTCTTTGGATTGCATTTTTATACTTGGGCTTTCATTATTTCTGTCCTTTGTATCTTTGCTGTCTCATTTGTCATGATTTTAGGCGAATTGGCACACAAGTTCAAAGAATTTTCTCCTTTTCCAGTCTTGAGTAAAGCAGCAAGTTTCTTATTTGTATTTTTGATTGCGGCAAATTTGATTTCTACCATACTGGAATGTGGTGGTGGGCAATGTGCCGATGATCCTGTAAGGTATGAGTTGTTATCAAGTTGGTTCCCTTCATAGTTTCGAATTTGTTTAATAATCCCTCATCGTAATTTTTATTGTTAAAGAGGCGGAATATTTAAAAATCCGCTTCTTTTTTATTTATTGGGAAGACATTTTAGCAAGATTGTTCGATAATCTGATCTTTTATACTAACGCTGGCTTTTATGAGCGCTGGCGATTGATATTTTTTTAGCGAAGACTTGTACTGTGCACCTTTTATGCTGTCTTTTGAGAGAGATGAAGGGATTGATTGGCTTGGAGGCGTTTGTAGAGAAGCCCCGGACTGCTGAGCCACGTGGGTTAAGAAGCCTCGTTTTTTTAGAGCATTAACGATAAAAAATTTTTGTTCTTGATTTTTCGTAACATTGTGTTAAATGAGTTTTTGTATTCATTTTGGTGCTTCTAAAGCATTTTTATTGCTTCTAGAGGGATTAATTTAAAATTTTGAAAGTTATGTGAATAATTTTCTGCAGAGGTTTGTTTATTAGAGGCAAACCTTTTTTTTTATCTAACTTTTAGATGTTTTCTTTCAGTGTGAAGCCTTTTTTGAGAAAAAGGTAAGCGTCTTGATGATGCCTCTTTTTTTATTAATATATTGATTTATAATGATAAATAACCATTTTTAACGTGAAGCACTTCGCTGAATATAATAAAATTCCTCATCACCAGTTCTCTCATATTAAATCAATTAAAATTACTTGCTTGTATATCATAAGCGGGGGGCATGTGGGGCAAAACTGTACAAGAAAGGCATGCCTTTAATGAATTATCTCTTGAACCGAAGGCTGTCTGCAACATTGGGAGATGGCAGAGTTTTTGTGATGATGCCGGCCTCGTTTTTCCATAAGCGTAAACTTGTTTCTCCATAAGCGTAAAGATAAGGGGGCTGAAAGGATTTTATACACTTCATGGGGGCTTACCATTTCTTTACGGGCGGCGTTTTGCGAAATGGGTGTGACGAGCGTTGAGAGATCTTTCTTTAAAATAAGCGTGTGAATATGCAACGCAAGTCTATTCCTTTTGGTGCGTTTTATATTACGAAAAAATATTGACTTATAAGGATAAGTTATCGTTGCGAATGTTGAATGAGAAAAACGAAAAGCTTCTCTCATCTCAAACTTTCTTATAGTCAATTAATTAAATATACTCTTCTACGTTACAAAAAAGCACTGGATGTAAATAAAAATTCTTTTAAAAGTCGTAAAATGCTTCTTACAACCCCTTTTGATGGCTAGAATTTGTCAAAAAATTTTATGCTGGTCAATACAAATAATAGGGCAGTTTATATCTATGATTTAAGTGAAAATAGGGGGGATTTAGATGAAAAGGGAGGCGAGATTTTAATGACAGTTGTTGAATACGTTATTGTGTAATGCATTTTTTACAGATTTTCTGCTTTCTGTAAATGCGTAAAAGCGTAAAAACGGAAATATGTAAAAAAGGAAGCTGGGACTTTATGCGTGGTGTATGATTTTATCATGGTATGGAATGTGGAGAGAAGATTGGGGGGATGAAGAGGCGGGGGTGTTGACGAGAGAGGAGAAGAGAGTGTGGGGATGAAGAGGTGGGTTGTGTTGATGGGAGAGGAGAGAGGGTGTGGGGGTGAAGAGGTGGGTTGTGTTGATGGGAGAGGAGAGAGGGTGTGGGGGTGAAGAGGTGGGTTGTGTTGACCAGAGAGGAGAGAGGGTGTGGGGAAAGTTGCTTTTGAAGTGAGATTGACCGGTGCTTTGTGTGATCTTACTTTAGGATAGCGAAGGGGCAAGAATATTTTAAAATAGGACGTATCTGTCGCGTTTGATGCAACATCATTCTTTGTGGTGTTGTGATCTGAAGTGCTTGGGGGAGATTGGCTAGGCAAGAAGCTGGGTTAATACTATTGTTTATAGAGTGGCGTGGGGTGGAAGTTTCATTTGGCTTTATTCTGTGAATCTGTAAAAGCGTGAAAACGTATATTCGTGAAAAAGGAAAGGCTTTATGTTGTTAGGGGCGTTGTGGTTAATGATACGCAATGTATGGGGATCGTGTTTTCGAAGGTAGGGAGAGCAACATAAATGAAAGGAGTGGCTTAGAGGAAATGTGTGGAGAGAGGGAAAATGGGGCAAGGGTGTACGGGAATACATAGAGTGTGGAGGGGGGCGGTGAAGCATGTTGTGAATGGTGTGTGAAGAATGGAGAAGGTTTTGAAAAAAGGAGGGGGCTTTTGGTGTGGGGAGTGGTGTTTATTTGAAGGGCGCATGTTTAAGGTGTGGAAGGCGGAAGGTGAGGAAAAGTTGGAGGGAGGAGGATTGTTTGTAAGTTGTGGAGGGATTAGTCAGAGGTATTGGGAAAATGCTTTAGGGGAAAAATTAGCGTAATTTCTTGTCATACTGAAACCAAAATCATCATAAAAATTGAAGGAAATTAGCGGGTAAAATTGGTGGAGAGAAAGTTTTGATTCTTAAGGTGTGAGGTGATGTTTTTTGAGAACATGAGAGAGTAAACTTGAAAAACCTTTCCCTTTTTGTGGAATTTTTATTCACAAACTTAAGAAAATAGGGTATGAACGCTGGAAATAACGCGCAGCTTAACAAAATATGTGCACTGTAAAGGAAATGTTTGTTTATGTCAAAAGAAGAAGTTTTAGAATTTTCTGGTATCGTTACTGAACTCTTACCTAACGCGATGTTTCGTGTGAAACTGGAAAATGATCATGAAATTATTGCCCATACCGCTGGTAGAATGCGGAAAAATCGTATACGGGTGTTGGCCGGTGATAAAATCATGGTGGAAATGACACCTTATGATTTGACAAAAGGGCGTATTACATATCGCTATAAGTAGCCTCGTGGGTGGCTTGTGCTTTTTTCTAAAAGCTATCATATTATTTCTATTATTTTTTAACAGTTTTTTAGTTTGCTTTTCATGAGTGAGAAAAGGGAAGTATTTGAAGGTCCTTGAAAAACTGTAAAATCAATGCAAAAAAAGGATAAGGAGATTAATGGTGCTTAAAAGGGGGTGCTTAAAAGGGGGTGCGTAAAAGGGGGGTGAGAGGGAAGTCAATTGTGAAGGGGTGGAAATGAGAAATATAAGAGAGTGGGGGGAAAAACGTTTGGCAGATACTCTTACAGAAGAAATTCATTTGGTGCTTGCCTCCGCTTCGCCAAGGCGTTTAGCGCTCTTGGCACAAATAGGGATTGATCCGCAGCAGGTTTATGCAAGTGATATTGATGAAACACCAAAATTAAAAGAACATCCTGCAAAGCTTGCCAAACGTTTGGCAAAAGAAAAAGCGCTGAAAGCCCAAGAGATTTTGCGCTGGTACAGTCAGAATGGTCAAGACGAGTTGCAGAATGGTCAAGAAAAATTACCTGGACAGAAAATGATTATCTTAGCGGCTGATACGGTGGTGGCTGTGGGGCGGACCATTCTCCCCAAACCAGAAAGCGAGGATGAGGCTTATGAATGTTTACGATACCTTTCTGGGCGTTCGCATAAGGTCTATGGCGCCATTTGTGCGCTCAATGAACATGGAAAAATAACCGTAAAATTGGTTGAAAGTCGTGTCCGTTTTAGACGCTTAACCTCTGCCATGATGAAGGCTTACCTTGCTTCAGGAGAATGGCAAGGGAAAGCGGGTGGCTACGCTATCCAAGGAAAAGCCGGTGCTTTTGTTGTCTATATCAGGGGATCTTATTCTAATGTTGTGGGATTGCCTTTGGCTGAAACAGCCGATCTCTTGATCGCTTATCACTATCCACTTTTCACTCACTGGGCTGAAGAAACGCATTAGAAAAACTGTAAGGCAAGTTCAATGCAAGGTGAAAAGCAACAAAAAGAGAAAAACAAAAATGAAAAAAAAGGAACAGAAGAAAAGTTAATGAACGAGCAGAAGACAAAGGTGCGCCAAGAACAAAAAGAGCTAAATTTGCAAAAAGAGACCCGTCCTCCGCATCCTTGTCCTATTTGTGGTCAAATGTCACAAAAATCTTCATATCCTTTTTGTTCCACACGGTGCCGAGCCATTGATCTTAATCGTTGGCTTTCAGGCTCTTATATTTTACCGCCTCCTCCACAGAAAAGTGATGAAGAAGAATAAAGGGGTCTTCCTCTTGAGAAGAGGACGCTCAGAGCGTTTTTTTGTGTGGGAGCTAAAGGAAGGCGCGCGGGATTATCCTATATCAATGGATTCAAGAGCTGGATTAATGGCTTGGTTATTGTCGTCATTCGCAAAGACGCAGATTAAGTTCAATCAACGATGGAAGTTTTAATACATATCTAAGACTTATCCCCAGTGGTTTTGTTACCATGGATAATTATAAATTGCCTTGTTACAGGAAGGTCGATAGTGCTTTGTTGCGTGAAAGTTGTTGGTGCCTTTAGGGTGTGAGGAAAAATTGATAGTTCAATCAGTATTGCTAACGAAAAAGAAGGGGTGCGTGTTTTGGTGCAAAGAGGTGGGGCAATAAAAAATCGCTTGTTGGTGCTTTGTTGCGTGAAAGTTGTTGGTGCCTTTAGGGTGTGAGGAAAAATTGGTCATCTAATCAGTATTGCTAACGAAAAAGAAGGGGGGTGTGTTTTGGTGCAAAGAGGTGGGGCAATAAAAAATCGCTTGTTGGTGCTTTGTTGCGTGAAAGTTGTTGATGCTTTTAGGGTGTGAGAAAAAATTGGTCA
>NZ_JBHIOD010000043.1:0-6187 GCF_042195355.1 Bartonella sp. CL266QHHD | reverse complement strand
TGCAGACCCTTTTCTTGATGATAGTTACAGAGATGAAGGCTTTCAACAAACGGGGGCTGTAGGCAATGGCATTTTACAGCTCGCCATTGATCCAACCTTTTACACCGCTCATCTGAACGCGCCTGTTACGCTTGACTGGACAAATGAAGTGATCATTGCGCAAGAGTTGACAACTGCTTGCGAAAAAATCAATCCTTATCAAAATTTTGCGACCTTGCCTGGTACAGTAACCCTTGAACCCGCGACAGACTTCTGGCATGAACAGCGTACCGATTGGCTCTCAAGCGTGACCAATCAACTGAACATGGGATGGAACCGTGGGAGAAGCGTTCGTAAAACAGAAATCAGTGATGATTTGGTGAGTGCAACCCAAGAGAAAATCGATTTTTTGAGACAAATTACCCTTTCTTTCAAAATTGAAGGTTTTGGCAGTAGCGAAATCTTGGAACGTCTTACCTTTGATGGTGTGAATATTTTACCAAAAACAAAGCTTGTTGCTAACACCAAAGGCACCCTTGAAGGCACTTTCACGATTCCACAAAATATTACCGCTGGTACAAAAAATGTTGTGGCACGGGGAAAAGGTGGAACAATTGCAACAGGGCTTTTTACCGGTCAAGGTGTGATTGATGTGAAAGTGATGCGGCGCACCACAACAGTAAAGATCTGGACGCAAGTGGACCCACAAGCGCAAGTTTTTACCCCCGATGAAACACGGCAAATCACCGGTATTGACTTTCATCTTTGCAAAATCGGTAATGAGAACCATGATCTGGTGATTGATTTGGTCACCACAGAAAACGGTTATCCGACCGCCGATATTCAAGCGCAAAGCTTTTATTCTATGAAGGGCGCAAAGCTAGGTTGGGCAGAGGCACGCTATGATGTACCACTCCTTGTCCCCGATGACCGCTTAACGGCTTTCGTTATTAAGACAGATGATAGTAATCATTCTGTCTCACTGGCAAAGCTTGGGGATTTTGATGCAGAACACCAGAGATACGTCTCGAGCCACCCTTACGTGACCGGTCCACGCTTTTCTTCTGTCAATGCTAGGAGCTGGACCGCCCATCAAGATGAGGCTTTAGCCTTTCGAGTGCTGGCGGCACGCTACACACAAACAGAAAAAACCATTGATCTTGGCACTTTTGACCTTGTTGACTGCTCTGATTTGCAAATACGCGCAGCCATTGAATTGCCTTCAAGCGATTGTTCTGTCATCTTTGAAATTGAAAGAAACAATGGCACAATTTATCAACTTCTTCCCTTTCAATTGCTAAGCCTTACTGAATATATCAGTGAAAAGATAAAGCTTCGCGCTATTCTCAAAGGCACCGAAAAGCTCTCACCCGTCTTGTTTGCGCCTGTTCAATTGATTGCGGGAAAGATCCATAAGGAAGCTACCTATGTCACGCGTGCTTTTGCCTTTGGTGAAAAAGCAAGATTGACCAGCTATATCAAAACCTTTTTACCAGGTGGTGCAACCTTTTCACTGGAGATGCAACTGGATGATGGTGCTTTCACCCCTTTGAAACTTGACGAAACAGAACAACTCGCTGAACCGCTTTGGACAGAACGAAAATTTACCAGCAGTGATAAAGGCGCCAAACAAGCGCGCTTGAAACTCACGCTTACCGGTGGACCTGCTGCGCGGTCCATGGTGCGTGATTTTGGCGCTGGCATATTATAATGGGAAAATGAGAGATGACAAAAACCAAAAAACTCGACATGGAATTGCCTAAAGAAGGACGCTTTATCAGTTCTGAATTCCCAATCTTGCGGGAAAACTTGACCAAAATTGATCAAGCTCTTTTGGCTGTTGAGGAAAAGATAAACGAAAAAGCACCTTTACAACACACGCACACAATAAGTGATGTTGCAGATCTTGAAGCAGCCTTGAAGGGCAAGATGGCAGCGGATAAAACTTTCACTTTAAAAGATTTAGGTGATATCGAGGGTGCACAAGATGCAGCCAACAATTATGTTCTCTACAAAGCAAGCAACAATCACTTCACTTTTGGCAGTGCTGTCTCTCTATTAGGCGCACATCAACATAAAACCGAAGATATCGTGGGTCTTGACGATTTTAGAGCCAAGATCAACGAAGATCTCACAGCCTATGGTCGCTTAGCCAGCCCAAATGAATGGCAAAGTTATAATAAATTTACCAGCAAAGTCACTATGAGTGGTGACTTAGAACTGTTGGGTAATTCGTCGTTTAATCTCATCTATAATGGCAAAGTGGTTACCAATTTAAACACAAACGGAAGCTTGCTTAAAGGACCTTTAAAAGTCGATGGTGATCTTGTTTATACGAAGGCGCAAGTGGATGCCGCCATTTTGGCACAAATAAAGAGTCTTAAAAAAGATTTGATCGATAAAATCACAAATTGGCCGGCCCTTGCTGATGTTGAATTGCTCTATACACAGGATGGGAAAATTCAGTGGCCCGTCTGGGTCACCGATAAAACTAAAGTTGAGATCCAAGCTTGGGGTGGTGGGGGTAGTGGTGGTAGAGCGTTTGGGATAGGATTAGGAGGAGGTGGTGGAGGTGGTGGTTGTTCCGTCTGGTATGGCTATAAAGTCAGTTTAAACGGTCACGAGGATATCATCATTGGTAAAGGAGGGGCTTCTATTGCAAAGAATTTTGTAAGCGGTAAGCCTGGAGAAACAACAACCATTGGCAAAAATTTTATTACCGCTACTGGAGGAAAGGGTGGTGGGGGAGCTGACGCCCGTATCTCTCACTCGATTACTGGGAGTACGAATTCCTTCTATTCAGGCTCTGGTGGTGCTGGAGGCGTGGGAGGAAATTTTGGTTTAGCAAAAGACGAACATCCAGGACTTGCTAAAGGTGGAAATGGTTGTGCTGGAACGAGTGGAAACAATGGAAAAACAAGCGGTAATGGCGGTGATGCTGGGGGTGATACATCAAGGGGGGGCTCTGGAGGAACGGGACAAGGCTCATATAGTTCAGGAAAAGCGGGGCGTGGCTTTGGGGGTGGGGGTGCTGGTTCTCATGGGACTGATTGTTCAAGTGGCGCTGGAGCTGATGGGGCTGTCCTCATAAGATTATGGAAAGATTAAATGGTTGTGAACGATCACAAAAGAAAGACGAGCAAGTTTAAGTTATAATAGCACCTTTAAAAAAAGCATCTCAATACGATAGAACAGCACTAACAAGAACTCGTGAAAAGAGGATGTATTTTAGGTTGTTTATGTTTTAGAGCTTGTGCTAAATCATAATTTGCCTGCATAGCTAACCAAGCACGTGCAGTACTCACACCAGCCATTTCAAGCCTAATAGCGAGATTGGGACTAAGTGCAGCTTTCCCATTTAAAACCCTAGAAAATGCGACACGAGACATACCAAGCCGTTCGGCTGTTTCACTAACAGATAAACCAAGCTCTGCGATTACGTCTTCACGCAATAATTCACCGGGATGTGGAGGATTTTTCATCATTTTTTAGTTCTCCTTATTTAATGATAATCTAGGTAATCGACCAATTCGACATCTATACCAATAAAACGGAATATTACGCGCCAATTTCCATTTACAGTAATTGACCAATAGCCCTTAAGATCACCTTTTAGAGGATGTAATCGAAAGGACGGATAATTCAAATCATTTGGTGATATAGCTACATCAAGAGCACCGAGAATACGCCTTAACTTTTGAGTGTGAGCTGATTGAATGCCTTTTGTCGTACCAGTGTTGTAGAAAGCTTCGAGCCCTTTATGTTTAAATCCTAAAATCATAATGCACTATATCGTGTATCGTTACCAAATACAAGAAGGACGCGCTTTACGTCCTGAATGTTCACCTTTTTGCGCTTGTTCGTGCCATAAATAATAATATCGAACAACATCCCCTGCTTTAAACATGTTCATCACTATTCAAAATGTCATCTAAACCACGATCTAAATCGTCTAATATATTTTGCGGTGCATCTGCATAAACAAAAGATTGTGCACCAGAACGAGATTTTACTAATTCATTATATAAATCAACAGGAAGCATAATGATTTTTTCACGCCCTCGCTTTGTTAAAGCTACAGGTGTAGACATAGCCTCGTCTAAAATATCGCCTGCCCCGCGGTTTACATCTGTAAAACTATATTTTTTCATATGCACATCCTATCTTTAATGTATAATACGTATTATACGTAGAATATGTATTATGTAAAGATATTTTACGGCATTAACTACCTCCCCGCCTCAAAGACGAGGAGATAAAATCATGTTTTTAACTTAAGCTACTTTTACAACAGGGCTTACTAAAACTCGCTTGGCTTCTTCAACAAGCGTTTTATAATGTTTGCTCTCTTCTGCTAATGTAAAGGCTTTAACAAGATGCATGTGAAGCGGTCCATAAATATAAACAGCTTTTTCAGTAGGTCCCATTTCATCCCAGTTGCTTGGAAAATCAAAGCGTGTATCACGATCATTATCAATTAATTGGTTTTTTAAATCATAGAAAGCTTTGACGAGGGCTTTTTTGAATGCACGCACCGTATCATTGTTACGCATATAGGTCATGAGTAGAGTGGCTTGTGGTTCGTTGAGAATAGCAATTACTCTTTTCTGTCTTCCGCCTTTGGTCCCAAAGGGTGAGATTTCAAATCCAACCCTTCCAAATTCTTCAAGGTCTTCAATGTTTTGACGTACCAACTTTATAACTGTAGCGTGGCTATTCCCCACACCACCGGCAATTTTTAAAGAGGTTGTGACAGCAATACCATCATTGTTGATTGTTACTAGATTGTTCATAATGAACTCCTTACTATTTAGTTGTTTTCTATTGACGCCCTAGAGGGGTATCGGGTGCTAGAAAACACGGTAGTAAGTCCGTCGTTATGCTTTCCCCATAAGGGTATTTTATAGCGTAACTACACCCGATAACATTATTATACGCTATGCGCATATAACGAGTCAAAGCATTCAATGCACGGAAAAAGACTGTTTCGGTAACCAATCCGCTTGTTGTTTTAAGATGTTTTTGAAGCACCTTTGTATGAATCTAACGGTTTTAAAGTTTTTGTCAAGTCGCTCGTCAGAACGGCTTCCACCTCTAATTTTTCCCATTCATTTCATTAGCCAACCATTTAAAGGAGTATAAAATGGCAACAGGTTTTTTACACGGTGTTGAAGTCGTTGAGGTTGACGACGGCACCCGCCCCCTTCGCGCGGTACAATCGGCAGTTATCGGGATTGTTGGCACAGCACCCGATGCCGATGACCGAGCATTCCCTCTCAACACACCGGTTTTGGTAGCAGGCTCTCTTTCACAAGCTGCAAAACTCGATAAAACGGGTAAGCGTCAAGGTACCTTACCCAATGCCCTTGATCTCATTTTCAAGCAAGTGGGTGCCATTGTTGTTGTCGTGCGCGTGAACGAGGGTGACAATGAAAATGCAACACTCACCAATGTTCTTGGCGGTGTAAACGCAAATGGCGCTTATGAAGGTGTTCATGCTTTGATTGGAGCGCAATCCATTGTAGGACAAACACCACGCATTCTCATCGCTCCAGGCTTTACACATCAACGCCCTTCCAGTGTGAATATTGAAGAGAATGGAACTAGTGCAACTGCCAACCCCGTCGCAGCAGAACTCATTGGCATTGCAGAGCGTCTGCGTGCTATTGTGGTGCTTGATGCACCAAACACGACAGATGAAGCAGCCCTTAGCACAGCAAAGGATTTTGATTCAAAACGCGCTATTATCGTTGACCCTTTTGTAAAGGTGAATCGTGATGGAAAAATTGTAGAACAGCCAGCAAGTGCAGCAGTTGCTGGTGTCATTGCCAAAACTGATTTTACACACGGTTTTTGGCATTCCCCTTCAAACAAAGTGATCAATGGCATTGTTGGAACTGCGCGCCCCATTGATTTTTCCATTGGGGACAGATCAAGCCGCGCCAACCTTCTCAATGAACAAAACATCACAACAATTATCCGCGAAAACGGTTATCGTCTTTGGGGTAATCGCACCCTTTCAAGTGATACAAAATTTGCTTTCTTATCGGTGGTACGCACCGCAGATATGATCAATGATGCCATTTTGCGCGGGCATCTATGGGCTGTCGACCGCAATATCAAAAAAACCTACATGAATGATGTCAGTGAAAGCGTCAATGCCTATTTGCGTGATTTAAAAGCACAAGGCGCCATTCTTGGTGGACGT
>NZ_JBHIOD010000042.1:0-129503 GCF_042195355.1 Bartonella sp. CL266QHHD | reverse complement strand
TGTTCAAAATGACTTTGATGATTTAGCCAAACGACTAGAATGGTTTGTTTGTTCAAGACAGTTGTTTTTTGAACTTGCGGCGATTGATCCAGAAAGCCTTTCCAAAGTTGAAAGAGCCGCACGTTTTTTGTTTCTCCAACGTTGTGTGATGTATGGGAAAAAAGATTATGTCTCTTTTAGTTTTGGAAGGAAAAGAACGGCAGAGTTTAATCCCGAAAAGCTGTTATCAAGGATGAGGCGTGTTAGACAGAAGCTTCTTGATACGACAATCTTAAATTTGTCGTGGGAACGGGTTATCGAGCTATTTGATGCACCCGACAGTTTATTTTACCTAGACCCGCCTTATCTTGTGAAGAAGAAGTGTTACAGCTCTGGGAATTTTGTTGAAGATGATTTTGTGAGTATGGCAAAAGTTCTCAAAAGCATACAAGGCAAATTTGTCTTGAGTCTAAATGATTGTGATGCGGTTCGAGAGATCTTTAAGGATTTTGACTTTTTAGAATTAGAGACCCTTTGGACCTCTGGTTTTGCTAAAAAAACACCCCGAAAAGAACTCTTGATTCGTAATAATTGAAGAAAATCATAAAAAGATTTGTTAGAATCAGAAGAAATATTTCTTCTCTAATAGGACTTTTTATATGGTTACATCTTTTGGTAAAATTTTACGGAAACTTCGCATTGATCACTCCGAACGCCTTTTAGATATGGCTAAAAAATTAGACATATCTGTAGCATTTTTATCTTCTGTCGAGATTGGCAAAAAATCTGTTCCTGTAGGACTGGAGGAAAAGATCATAGAGCTTTATGGTTTAGATAAAGAGAAGGCTTTACTCTTAAGGAAAGCAGCTTATGCTTGTCGCAAAAGTTTTACAATCAAGACTTCTGATCCGTTGAGATGTGAAGCTGTTGGTGAGTTTGTTAGAAATTTAGAGAATTTTTCACAACAAAACTTAGCAGAATTAAAAGACTTTCTTGAGAAAGTTTGCAAAAAAAGAGGCGTCCTATAGAGACGTGTTGCAAAATCCTATTCCCTAACTTTTATTTACGCGTCCCTCACTTAAAAAAACATATGAAGAATCAACAGCTTAATAGGAATATAAAGCTATATGGTGGGCGATGAGAGACTCGAACTCCCGACATCCTCGGTGTAAACGAGGCGCTCTACCAGCTGAGCTAATCGCCCAATGCAATGATCAGCAATTGAATGGAGACTCTTTAAGGAAAAATTTTTCTAAACGCAAGAATAAAGATGGTATTTGATAATTTTTTTTAAAAATGCATAATCCTTCTTGACATAAACGCGTGAACCCCTTACACGACCGCTTGTACCAAATTAAATTGGTTCGAAAAAAATGCGCGGGTGTAGCTCAGTTGGTTAGAGTGCTGGCCTGTCACGCCGGAGGTCGCGGGTTCGAGCCCCGTCACTCGCGCCATTTCTTGATTCCTTATGAAATTTCCTTTTTTTAAGTATCCATATGCTATAAGTGAGGTGGTGGAGTATTTGATTGGGGGATAAATATGTTTTTTCTTTCTTTTTATATGGTTTATAAGAATAGGGCTTGCGTCTTTCTTTGCTCTGCGTTACCTATGCCGATAAGAAAAGTATCGCTCTGTATGCCTTTGAAGCAGTATGAATAGAGTTAATAGAGCGATTGTTAAATTTGTCTGTTTGGTCTCGCAATATTGAATCATTGTGTTAACTCAGGCATTTCGTTACGATGGAAGAGGGTTATGGCTTATTTATTGAGCTCTTACTTACCAGTCTTGATTTTCATTATTGTGTCAGCGGTTATTGCTGGAGTTTTGTTGATTACACCTTACATTGTAGCATATCGTTCCCCCGATCCTGAAAAGTTATCGGCTTATGAATGTGGGTTTAATTCATTTAGTGATGCACGCATGAAGTTTGATATTCGTTTCTATTTGGTATCAATTTTATTTATTATTTTTGATCTTGAAGTTGCTTTTCTTTTTCCTTGGGCTGTTTCATTCGAATCAATAGGTATGTTTGGCTTTTGGTCGATGATTGTATTTTTAGCGATTTTGACTATTGGATTTATATATGAATGGAAAAAAGGAGCTCTTGAATGGAATTAAGATCTAATAATTCAACGATTACAGCTCCAAAACCAAAAGGAATCATTGATCCAAATACTGGTGGGCTGATAGGATCTGATGATAAGTTTTTTCGTGATATCAATGCTGAATTATCAGATAAGGGTTTTTTAGTTACCTCGGCAGATGCTTTGATTACTTGGGCACGTACCGGTTCTTTAATGTGGATGAGTTTTGGTTTGGCTTGTTGTGCTATCGAAATGATGCAATGCTCAATGCCTCATTATGATAATGAGCGTTTTGGATATGCACCACGAGCTTCACCCCGCCAGTCCGATGTGATGGTGGTTGCTGGTACGCTCACAAATAAGATGGCGCCTGCTTTAAGGAAGGTTTATGATCAGATGCCTGAGCCACGTTATGTGATTTCTATGGGGTCATGTGCAAACGGTGGGGGATATTATCATTATTCCTATTCAGTAGTGCGGGGATGTGATCGTATCGTGCCTGTCGATATATATGTTCCAGGGTGTCCACCTACAGCAGAGGCATTATTATACGGCATATTGTTGTTACAGAAAAAAATCCGTCGTACCGGATCCATAGAGCGATAGAGAGTTTTCTTGTCATGGTGGATGAAACATTGGTTGAACTTGCTGCTTATTTGGAAAATAAGTTAAAAAATAAGCTTGAAGAGACTGTTCTTGCTTTTGGTGAATTGACCATTGTGGCACGTCTTGATGCAATTATCGATGTCTTAATGTTTGTTCGAGATGATTCTCGCTGTCAATTTATTAATCTTACAGACATTAGTGGTGTGGATTATCCTTCTCGCGATAAGCGCTTTGATGTTTCTTACCAATTGTTATCTCCTCGTGAGAATTTACGCTTACGTGTAAAGGTTCGTACTGATGAAAATACTCCTGTTGCTTCAGCTTGTACGGTTTATCCTGGTGCAGAGTGGTATGAACGAGAAACGTATGATATGTATGGGATTTTATTTTCAGGACATCCGGATTTGAGACGGATTTTAACAGATTATGGGTTTGAAGGATATCCTTTACGCAAAGACTTTCCTGTGACAGGATTTGTTGAATGCCGTTATGATAATGAAGCAAAGAGAGTGATTTATGAGCCTGTTGTTTTGCGCCAAGAGATGCGTAATTTTGATTTTCTGTCTCCTTGGGAAGGAGGACAGTATACTTTGCCACGTGATGGAAAAGCAGATGAAAAAAAATAATATTGGTTTTGATAAGGCATTATATTAGAGTACTGTATTTCTTAAATAATTAAATATTTTTTAGCGTGATAGATTTTTTTGATATTTGATATGAAGTTTTTTAAAAAGCAAGGGGTTGATTGTGGCTGAGGTCAATGTTCGAAACTTTAATATCAATTTTGGTCCGCAGCATCCTGCCGCGCATGGGGTTTTGCGCATGGTTCTGGAGTTGGACGGTGAAGTTGTTGAGCGTGTAGATCCACATATTGGGTTGTTGCATCGCGGTACTGAAAAATTAATGGAAACAAAGACTTATCTTCAAGCGGGTCCTTATTTAGATCGTTTGGATTATGTTGCTCCTATGAATCAGGAACATGCCTTTGTTCTTGCTATTGAAAAGTTATTAGATATTAAAGTTCCTAAAAGAGGGCAATTAATACGTGTTTTGTTTTCTGAAATTGGGCGTATTCTTAATCATTTGCTTAATGTAACGACACAGGCAATGGATGTTGGCGCTTTAACACCACCGCTTTGGGGGTTTGAGCAACGTGAAAGGTTGATGATTTTTTATGAGCGTGCCTGTGGTGCTCGTCTTCATGCAAATTATTTTCGTCCCGGTGGCGTGCATCAAGATTTACCAGAATCTTTAGTTGAAGATATTGGTGATTTTATTGATCCATTTCTTGTTTCTCTCGGAAAACTTGATGCGCTTGTGACCCCAAATCGGATTTTTAAGCAGCGTAATGTGGATATTGGCGTTGTAAGTATTGATGAAGCTTGGGCACGCGGTTTTTCTGGGGTTATGATTCGTGGAGCTGGTGTTCCGTGGGATTTGCGTAAAAGTCAGCCTTATGAATGTTACGATGAAATGGAATTCGATATTCCTGTAGGTAAAAATAGCGATTGTTATGATCGCTATCTTATTCGTATGGAAGAAATGCGTCAATCAGCGAAAATCATGCGCCAATGTGTGGAGCGTTTACTGAGTACTGAAAAAAATGGACCGATTTCGAGCTTGGATCGCAAAATCGTACCACCGACGCGGAGTGAAATGAAAAGCTCGATGGAAGCACTGATTCATCACTTTAAACTCTATACGGAAGGTTTTCATACACCTCCTGGAGAAGTATATGTTGCTGTGGAAGCTCCGAAGGGTGAGTTTGGTGTTTATCTTGTTTCTGATGGGACCAATAAGCCTTATCGTGTCAAGTTGCGTGCTCCTGGGTTTGCTCATCTCCAAGCTATGGATTTTTTAACCAGAGGTCATATGTTGGCAGATGCTACAGCTATTTTGGGTTCGATTGATATTGTTTTTGGGGAGGTTGATCGCTAATGTCCGTACGCCGTCTTGCAGATGATGTTTATCAGCCGGCTGAGTTTTCTTTTACAAAAGAAAATCAGATATGGGTACAAAATACCATAAAAAAATATCCTGTAGGGCGTCAGCAGTCTGCTGTAATTCCATTATTAATGCGCGCTCAAGAGCAAGATGGTTGGGTGACACGTGCTGCAATTGAGCATATTGCTCAGATTCTTTCTATGGCTTATATCCGTGTCTTAGAAGTTGCTACTTTTTATACTCAGTTTCAGCTTAAGCCTGTTGGAACAAAAGCGCATATTCAAGTTTGTGGTACAACGCCTTGTATGTTACGTGGTTCTGATGAATTGATTAAAGTTTGTCAGAAAAAAATTCATCATGAACCTTTTGCGACCAATCAGGATGGAACCTTATCATGGGAAGAGGTAGAGTGTCTTGGTGCTTGTGTTAATGCTCCGATGGTTATGATTTTTAAAGATACTTATGAAGATCTTACAGCTGAACGCCTTGAAGAAATTATTGATGCATTTGAAGCAGGTGAAAGTTCTGAGATAGCGGTTGGTCCACAAAATAGTCGTAAATCGTCGGAACCGATTAGTGGTTTAACTTCTCTTATTGATGATGAGAAAGAAAAAAAGATCTCTCAAGTCTTCACCAAAAAAGGATAAGGAAAGAATGGGAACATAATTAAGTATTTTTCTTGAAAAAATATTTTATTATTCTACCCATGATGGCAACATTTAACGAAAAGTAAGAAGTCTTGAAAAGATATTTAAAAATTGCATTTGAGGAAAAGCGGAAAATGCTATGGGTAATAGAAAAAAGGTGAGGTATGCTAGCTGATAAAGATCGTATCTTCACCAATATTTATGGCTTAAAAGACAAATCATTAAAGGCTGCGATGTTGCGTGGGCATTGGAATGGTCTGAAAGAGATGATTGACAAAGGTCGTGATTGGATCATTGACGAAGTGAAGGCATCGGGTTTACGCGGTCGTGGTGGTGCTGGTTTTCCTACTGGAATGAAGTGGTCCTTTATGCCAAAGCAGAATGATGGGCGTCCTCATTATTTGGTTGTCAATGCCGATGAATCTGAACCTGGAACTTGTAAAGACCGTGATATTTTACGTCATGACCCCCATACTTTGATTGAAGGATGTGTAATCGCTACTTTTGCTATGGGAGCCAATGTTGCTTTTATTTATATTCGTGGTGAATATATTCGTGAACGTGAAGCGCTTCAAGCTGCCGTTGATGAGTGCTATGATGCGGGGTTACTTGGCAAAAAAACGAAATATGGGCATGCTTGTGATATTGTTATTCATCATGGAGCTGGTGCTTATATTTGTGGTGAAGAAACGGCTCTTCTTGAAAGTCTTGAAGGAAAAAAGGGGCAACCTCGGCTTAAGCCACCATTTCCTGCCAATATGGGGGTTTATGGCTGTCCAACAACAGTAAATAATGTAGAGTCTATTGCCGTTGTTCCAACGATTTTGCGGCGGGGTGCTTCGTGGTTTTCATCAATTGGACGAGCAAATAATGTTGGAACGAAATTATTTATGGTTTCAGGGCATGTTAATGCACCTTGTACATTTGAAGACGCTCTTGGTGTTTCATTCCGTGAATTAATTGAAAAACATACGGGTGGTGTTCGTGGTGGATGGAATAATCTTTTAGCGGTTATTCCAGGGGGGGCTTCTTGTCCAGTCGTTCGTGGTGAGGATATGATCGATGCGATCATGGATTTTGATGGGATGAGAGATGTCGGGTCTTCTTTTGGCACAGGGGGAATGATTGTTATGGATAAATCAACCGATATTATCAAGGCAATTTGGCGTATAGCTGCTTTTTTCAAGCACGAGAGTTGTGGTCAGTGTACACCGTGTCGTGAGGGGACGGGGTGGATGATGCGTCTTTTAGGGCGTATGGTTGAAGGAAGAGCGCAAAAACGCGAGATTGATCTTTTGTTTGAAGTGTCTAAACAGGTTGAAGGACACACTATTTGTGCGCTTGGTGATGCTGCCGCATGGCCTGTACAGGGGTTGATACGTAATTTTCGTCCGGAAATCGAGCGTAGAATTGATGAATACACGCGAAATGTAGTCCAAAGCAAAAATATTGCTTTAGAAGCGGTTTAATAACGGATTTTGTTCTAAGAGCAACCGAATGCAAATTTTAAGTGGGTTATCCGCAGGTTGGATGGGTGATGATAAATATCAAAGTTGATGGCAAAGAGATTGAAGTTCCTGATTACTACACGTTGCTTCAGGCTGCTGAGGCGGCGGGTGTTGAAGTGCCACGTTTTTGTTTTCATGAATCTTTATCAATTGCTGGAAATTGTCGTATGTGTTTAGTTGAGGTTAAGGGTGGTCCTCCAAAACCTCAGGCTTCTTGTGCTATGGGGGTTCGTGATTTACGAGTAGGGCCTAACGGTGAAGCACCTGAAATTTTTACCAATACGGCGATGGTAAAAAAAGCACGTGAAGGTGTTATGGAATTTCTTCTCATTAATCATCCTTTGGATTGTCCAGTGTGTGATCAAGGGGGAGAGTGTGATCTTCAAGATCAAGCAATGCTTTATGGACGAGATTGTTCTCGTTATACAGAAAATAAACGTGCTGTAGAAGATAAATATATTGGACCTCTTGTCAAAACTGTTATGACACGATGTATTCATTGTACACGGTGTGTTCGTTTTACAACGGAAGTTGCAGGTATTTCTGAGCTTGGTTTGATCGGTCGTGGTGAAGATGCTGAAATTACGACGTATCTTGAAAAAGCTATGACATCTGAATTACAGGGAAATGTTATTGATCTTTGTCCAGTGGGAGCTTTAACTTCAAAACCTTATGCGTTTCATGCCCGTCCGTGGGAATTGGTAAAAACGGAATCGATTGATGTGATGGATGCGCTTGGTAGTGCTATCCGTATTGATAGCCGCGGCCGTGAAGTTATGCGGATTATGCCGCGTACGAATGAAGATGTAAATGAGGAATGGATCTCTGATAAAACGCGTTTTATTTGGGATGGATTACGGACTCAGCGGCTTGATAAGCCATATATACGCAAAGATGGAAAGCTTCAACCTGTCAGTTGGACAGAAGCTTTTGCAAAAATTAAAATGGTGATCTCTAAAATTTTTCCAGAAAAAATTGGAGCCATTGCTGGAGATCTTGCTTCTGTTGAAGAAATGTATGCCCTTAAAGCATTATTGAGCTCTTTGGGCTCAACGCTTTTTGATTGTCGTCAAAGAGGGGGGGCTTTATCGCCAGAGTTTGGACGCTCGAGTTATATTTTTAATCCTACAATTGTAGGTATTGAACAGGCTGATGCACTGCTTATTGTGGGATCTAATCCACGTCATGAAGCAGCTGTTTTAAATGCGCGTATTTTAAAGCGCCAACGGATGGGCAATTTTCCTATTGCATTAATTGGAGAGAAAGTCGATTTACGTTATCCTTATTCTTACCTTGGATCTGGGAGTGATACATTAACGACACTTATTCGTGGAGAGGATGTTTTTTTTAATGTCTTAAAAGAAGCGAAGAGGCCCCTTATTCTTATCGGAGAGGGGGCTGTTTCAGGAAATGAAGGTTTATCTGTTTTAAAAAGTCTTGCTAAATTAGCTGATAATATTGGTGCTCTTAGTGAGACATGGAATGGGTTTGGGGTTCTTCATAATGCAGCATCGATTGTTGGAGGGTTAGACATAGGCTTTACTTCTAAGCTTGGGGTTGCAAATATACTTAAAACCTGTGAAGTTCTATTTTTGCTTGGTGCTGATGAAGTAGAATTAGCCAATACAAAAGCTTTTACAGTTTATATTGGGAGCCATGGTGATAATGGTGCACATGCTGCTGATGTTATTTTGCCTGCATCTGCTTACACTGAAAAATCAGGGCTTTATGTGAATACAGAAGGACGTGTTCAAATGACAAATCGGGCTGGTTTTGCTCCAGGTGAAGCAAAAGAAGATTGGGCTATTTTGCGTGCTTTATCGGATATTTTAGGACAAAAACTCCCTTTTGATTCTCTTCCTCAATTAAGGCAATGCTTGTTTAATGATTATCCACACCTTTGTGCTGTTGATGATATAGTGCCTTCTGATATAAGTGGTCTTAAGGCGCTTGGTTCAAAAATGGTTTCTCTCGAGAGTCAAACATTTACTTCTATGGTTAAAGACTTTTATTTAACAAATCCGATAGCACGTGCTTCTGCTGTTATGGCTAAATGTTCATCTCTTGCAAAAAATCGTTCTACGCAAACTGTACTGTAAAGTAAGGGCAAAGGAAAAAGAATAATGATGTATGATTTCTTTATGACTTGGCTGTTGCCATTACTCATTATAATCGGAAAAACACTTCTTCTTTTGGTCGTTCTTTTGATCTTAGTTGCTTACCTTCTTTACGCAGATAGAAAAATTTGGGCTGCGGTACAATTGCGTCGTGGACCAAACGTTGTTGGTCCATGGGGATTGTTACAGTCTTTTGCAGATTTAATTAAATTTGTTGTGAAAGAACCTATTATCCCAGCAGGTGCAAATAAGGGGGTTTTTCTTTTGGCTCCTTTTATTTCAGCGACACTTGCTTTATCAACTTGGGCTGTTATTCCTGTCAATGAGGGTTGGGAGGTTGCGAAGATTAATGTTGGCTTGCTTTATATTTTAGCTATTTCATCTCTTGAAGTTTATGGTGTTATTATGGGGGGATGGGCATCAAATTCAAAATATCCTTTCTTAGGAGCTCTTCGTTCGGCGGCACAAATGGTTTCTTATGAAGTTTCCATTGGTTTTGTGCTTGTGACCGTTATTTTAGTGAGTGGTTCGTTGGATCTTACAACAATTGTTCTTAAACAAAGTCATGGTTTTGGTACAACTCTTGGTCTTCCTTTTAACAGTTTTCTCGATTGGAATTGGTTGGTCCTTTTTCCAATGTTTATTATATTTTTTATTTCTGCGCTTGCAGAGACAAACCGTCCTCCATTCGATTTGGTGGAAGCAGAATCTGAACTTGTTGCTGGTCATATGGTAGAATATTCTTCAACGCCTTACATGCTCTTCTTTTTAGGTGAATATGTTGCGATTGTTTTAATGTGCGCATTAACAACCATTCTATTTTTAGGCGGTTGGCTGCCTCCTTTAGATGTTTGGTGGCTTAATTGGGTTCCTAGTATCATTTGGTTTGTTTTAAAAGTCTGTTTTGTATTTTTTTGGTTTGCTATGGTTAAAGCATTTGTTCCACGTTATCGCTATGATCAGCTCATGCGGCTTGGTTGGAAGGTTTTTCTTCCTCTCTCACTAGCAATGGTTGTGATAACTGCTGCTTTTTTAAAGTTTACGGATTTCGTTTAAGAGGAGATTTTACGATGTCAGGTTTCATTCAGGCGGCAAAGTCACTTCTTCTATTGGAATTTGTGAGTGCTTTTTTCTTAGCTATGCGCCAATTTTTTTCACCAAAGCCCACGATTAATTATCCTTATGAAAAAGGTTTTGTATCTCAGCGTTTTCGCGGTGAGCATGCATTGCGTCGCTATCCAAATGGTGAAGAACGGTGTATTGCTTGTAAATTATGTGAAGCGATTTGTCCTGCTCAAGCGATTACAATTGAAGCTGGGCCACGGCGCAATGATGGTACACGTAGAACTGTCCGTTATGATATCGATATGGTTAAATGTATTTACTGTGGTTTTTGTCAAGAAGCTTGTCCGGTTGAGGCTATTGTCGAAGGTCCAAATTTTGAGTTTGCGACGGAAACACGTGAAGAACTTTATTATGATAAAGAAAAGCTTTTATTGAATGGAGATCGCTGGGAGCGAGAAATTGCTCGAAATATATTGATGGATGCGCCTTATCGTTAAGTGTATCGTTAAATGAGGTGTCGGATATTTTTCCGATAAATTGTAATCTGGTATGAAGTTTATACCAATTGTTTGAATAATTAAGGAGAAGCCTATGCTAACAGATCTAGCGGCGGCATTTTTCTATTTGTTTGCTTTTATTATGCTAACAAGTGCAGTTATTGTTATTACAGCACGCAATCCAGTGCATTCTGTTTTGTTTTTAATCCTCGCATTTTTTAATGCAGCAGCTTTGTTTTTACTTGCAGGGGCAGAGTTTTTAGGGCTTATTCTGCTTGTTGTATATGTTGGAGCTGTCGCTGTTTTATTTTTATTTGTCGTTATGATGCTTGACGTTGATTTTGCTGAGTTAAAGAGTGGAACTCTTCGCTATGCTCCTATTGGAGCTCTTATTGGTGTTATTATCGCTGTAGAATTGATTGTTGTTTTTATGAGTAGCTATTTTTCTCCAATCTTGAGAACGCATGTTACGCAACCAATGCCAGATTTAGCCCAGCGAACAAATACACAAGCATTAGGTGATATTCTCTATACGGATTATGTTTTCTATTTTCAAATTGCTGGAATGATTTTATTGGTTGCAATGATTGGAGCTATTGTTCTAACACTTCGTCATAAATTAGGAGTAAAGCGGCAATCTATTGCGGAGCAAGTTTCTAGAACGGTAGAAAGTGCTATTGAAATCAAACAAGTTGAATCAGGCAAAGGTATATAAGGGGGCTATGTAGATGTATATTGATATTACACATTATCTCACTGTTTCTGCTTTGATGTTTACAATTGGTATTGCTGGAATTTTTCTCAACAGAAAAAACGTGATTATTATCTTGATGTCCATTGAGCTTATATTGCTTTCAGTTAATCTCAATTTTGTTGCATTTTCAGCATTTCTTCATGATCTCGTTGGTCAGGTATTTGCTTTATTTGTCTTAACCGTAGCAGCTGCTGAAGCTGCCATTGGTTTAGCAATTCTGGTCGTTTTTTTCCGTAATCGTGGTTCCATTGCGGTTGAAGATGTTAATGTAATGAAAGGCTAACCAGTGATGTATTATACGATTGTCTTTCTTCCGCTTTTGGGTTTTTTAATTGCTGCACTAGGTGGAAAAACGATAGGAGATCGTGCGAGTGAATTGATAACATGTAGCTTTATGGTTGTTGTTGCCATATTATCGTGGATAGCATTTTTCAGTACTGCACTTGGTCATATTCCAGCGATTGATGTATCGGTATTACATTGGATGACTGTTGGTGACTTAAGCTTTAATTGGGCTTTACATGTTGATGCATTAACAGCTGTCATGCTTATTGTTGTAAACAGTGTTTCGGCATTGGTGCATATTTATTCAATTGGTTATATGCATCATGATCCTTCAAGGTCTCGTTTTTTTTCTTATCTTTCTTTATTTACATTTATGATGCTTATGTTGGTCACATCCAATAATTTGATTCAGATGTTTTTTGGATGGGAAGGTGTCGGACTTGCTTCTTATTTACTCATCGGTTTTTGGTTTCAGCGCGATTCTGCTAATAAGGCCGCAATGAAAGCTTTTGTAGTTAACCGTGTTGGAGACTTTGGTTTTCTCTTAGGAATCTTTAGTATTTTTGTTTTGTTCCAATCGGTTGATTTTGCCTCTATTTTTGCAAAAGCTGCCGACAAGAGCTTTATACAAAATGTGACATTTTTAGATTGGCAATTTGATGGGCAGACGGCAATTACCATTACATGTCTTTTATTATTTATTGGTGCGATGGGAAAATCCGCACAATTTCTTTTACATACTTGGCTGCCTGATGCAATGGAAGGACCAACCCCTGTATCAGCGCTTATTCATGCTGCTACAATGGTAACGGCTGGTGTTTTTATGGTTGCGCGTATGTCGCCAATTTTTGAACTTTCTTCGACTGCTTTGACCGTGATTATTATTGTTGGTGCAACAACAGCGTTTTTTGCAGCAACTGTGGGGTTGGTGCAGAATGATATTAAGCGTGTTATTGCTTATTCTACATGCTCTCAACTTGGTTATATGTTTGTGGCATTAGGTGTTGGAGCTTATGGCGCTGCTGTCTTTCATCTTTTTACGCATGCTTTTTTTAAAGCCTTATTGTTTCTTGGTGCAGGTTCTGTGATTCATGCTGTATCTGATGAACAAGATATGCGAAAAATGGGTGGGTTACGCAAACATATAAAGGTCACCTATTGGATGATGATGGTCGGGACCATTGCCTTGACCGGTGTTGGAATTCCAGGAACACTTTTCGGGACTGCAGGTTTTTTCTCAAAAGATGCGATTATAGAGTCTGCTTTTGCATCTCATAATATTGCTTCAGGATATGCTTTTTATCTTCTTGTTTTTGCTGCCTTTTTAACAAGTTTCTATTCATGGCGGCTTATCTTTATGACATTCCATGGTAAACCACGGGCAACAGTTGATGTGATGCATCATGTTCATGAATCGCCTCCAGTTATGTTGATTCCACTCTTTCTTTTATCTATTGGAGCAATATTTTCTGGTGTCGTTTTCCAACCTTACTTTTTTGGTGAGTTGTATAATGCTTTTTGGAAGGGAGCATTATTTACAAGCAGCCATAATCACATTCTTCATGATGCCCACCATGTCTTTAATTGGGTAAAATGGTCGCCATTTATAGCGATGCTTCTTGGGTTTATCTTAGCTTATTTATTTTATGTTTCTATTCCATCTCTTCCTAAGAAAATGGTTCGTATTATGCCAAGAACATATAACTTTCTTTACCAAAAATGGTATTTCGATCAATTATATAACTTTTTGTTTGTTCGTCCTACCTTTAGAATTGGTTCTTTTCTTTGGAAAGTGGGAGACGGTAAGATTATTGATGGTCTAGGTCCTAATGGTATTGCAGCGCGTGTTGTTGATATTACAAATAGAGTTGTTCGAATGCAAACAGGCTATCTTTACCACTATGCATTTGCAATGCTTATCGGCGTTGCATTGCTCATTACATGGATGATGATCGGGGGCGTAAACTAATGACCGATTGGCCTATTCTTTCTACGGTTACATTTTTGCCGCTTGTTGGTGTGCTTCTGATTTTGTTTATCAAAGATGATAGTGAAGTAGCACGCCATAATATACGTAATGTCGCATTTTTTACGACTCTATTTGTTTTTATTATTTCTTTAATTATTTGGATAGGATTTGATTCTAGCAACCAAAATTTTCAAATGGTTGAAAAATCCAGTTGGTTAGGGGGGGGTATTAGCTATCATATGGGGGTTGATGGTATTTCTATTCTTTTTGTTGTTCTCTCGGCTTTTCTTTTGCCTTTCTGTATTTTAGCAAGTTGGGAGAATGTTAAAGAGAGATTAAAGGCTTATATGATTGCGTTTCTTCTTCTAGAAGTTGCGATTATTGGCGTTTTTTGTGCTCTTGATGCAATGCTATTCTATGTTTTTTTTGAAGGCAGCCTTATTCCAATGTTTATCATTATAGGTGTATGGGGAGGAGCACGTCGTGTTTATGCAAGTATAAAGTTTTTCTTATATACTTTACTTGGTTCAGTGCTTATGCTGGTTGCTCTTATGGTTATGTATTGGGAGGCTGGGACACTTGATATACCAACTTTACTCAATTATCAGTTTCCTGCTCATATGCAAATATGGCTATGGCTTGCATTTTTTGCTTCTTTCGCAGTTAAAATGCCAATGTGGCCAGTTCATACATGGCTCCCTGATGCTCACGTAGAAGCACCAACAGCGGGTTCCGTTATTTTAGCTGGTGTCTTACTCAAATTAGGTGGGTATGGTTTTCTTCGTTTTTCTTTGCCTATGTTTCCTATCGCTTCAGCAGATTTTGCGCCTTTTGTTTTCACATTATCGCTTATCGCTATTATTTATACATCACTGGTTGCACTTGTTCAAAGTGACATCAAAAAACTTATTGCTTATTCTTCAATAGCGCATATGGGGTATGTGACAATGGGTATTTTTGCTGCAAATGAACAGGGGATACAAGGGGCTATTTATCAGATGCTATCCCATGGAATTGTTTCAGCAGCATTGTTTCTTTGTGTTGGGGTTATCTATGATCGCTTGCATACACGTGAAATTTCAGCGTTTGGTGGTTTAGTGAATAATATGCCTAAATATGCTGTTGTTTTCTTAATTTTCACTATGGCAAATGTTGGTTTGCCTGGAAGCTCAGGATTTTTGGGTGAGTTTTTAACCTTAATAGGTGTTTTTCAAGTAAATAAATTGGTTGTTGTTTTAGCAACAACAGGTGTTATCTTATCGGCAGCCTATGCCCTTTATCTTTATCGGCGTGTGGTTTTTGGTTCCTTGGATAAAGAGAATTTAAAAGTATTAATAGATCTTTCTTTAAGAGAAAAATTCCTCCTTTATCCAATGGTTATTCTTACAATATTCTTTGGTATCTATCCAACGCCTATTCTTAAGGCAACGGCGTTTTCCGTAGAAACCCTCATCAATAAACTGCACTAGATAAGGGAAGAATGCACATGCAAACTGAAATAATAGCGCAATTAGTCTTAATTCTTCCGGAGCTTTTAATCGCATTAGGAGCTGTCGTGCTACTTATGATTGGTGTTTATTCCAATACACGTGCTTCTTTAACAGTGACAGGTTTAGCCATGGCACTTCTTGTGGCAACCATTATTATTCTTATAGTTTTTCCGAAAAATGGTTCATTTCAAACCAATGCGCTCGTTATCGATTCCTTTAGTCGTTATATGAAAATTTTAATGCTTATTGGCGCACTCTTTTCTCTTATTATGTCTGTTGGTTTTGCCAATGCACAAAAGTTTAATATATTTGAATTTCCAGTGCTTGTTCTTTTAGCAACCCTTGGAATGATGTTTATGATTTCAGCGGGTAATATGCTGTCGCTTTATATGGGGTTAGAACTGCAATCTTTAGCTTTATATGTTTTAGCAGCGATTAATCGTAATAATGTAAAATCTTCTGAAGCCGGTATAAAATACTTTGTTTTAGGAGCATTATCTTCAGGGTTGCTTCTTTATGGTATTTCTTTACTTTATGGTTTTACCGGTCAAATTGGTTTTCACGAAATTGCTCTTGCTTTAAAAGGTAAGAATGTACAATTGGGGGTCATTTTTGGAATTGTCTTTATTTTAGCTGGTTTGGCTTTCAAAATTTCTGCTGTTCCATTTCATATGTGGACACCTGATGTTTATGAAGGAGCGCCCACACCGATTACAGCATTTTTTGCTGGTGCCCCTAAAGTTGCTGCAATGGCTTTAATCATCCGTATTATTGTGATGACCTTTATTCCCCTAGGGCGTGTTGATAACGTGATGCCTGCATGGCAACAAATTTTGGTGTTCATGGCGATTGCATCAATGATACTGGGTGCTTTTGCTGCAATTGGTCAAAATAATATTAAGCGCTTAATGGCTTATTCGTCGATCAGTCATATGGGCTATGCACTTGTTGGTTTATCTGCTGGAGATATGCTAGGAGTAAAAAGTGTTATTCTTTATATGACGATTTATCTTGGAATGACGATTGGTTCATTTGCCTTTATTCTTGGAATGCGCTCTCAGAATGGCAATGTTGAAAATATTTATGATCTTTCAGGGTTAGCAAAGACGAATCCGTTTATGGCTGTTGTGATGACAATACAGCTTTTTTCTTTAGCAAGCATACCTCCTATGGCTGGTTTTTTTGGAAAGTGGTATACATTTTCTGCGGCTGTCCACGCTGGACTTACTCCACTTGCTGTCGTGGGGATGATAGCGTCTGTCGTTGGGGCTTTTTACTATTTGAGAGTCATTAAAATTATGTGGTTTGATGATGCAAAAGCGCATTTTGTTGCTTTATCGAATGAGCTTCAGTTTTGTCTTAGTCTTTCTGTATTCTTTATTTTATTTTACGCGCTTTTTGGAGTTTGGTTCGCTGAGCTAGCAGAAAAAGCAGCAACAGCATTGTTTTAATGAATATGGTTTATACTTTATCAGATTTTGCACAAAAACAGGGATATACTGTTGAAGCGTACGATAGTGTTGATTCAACAAATCTCATTGCGCAACGAAAAGCGAAAACTGGTCATCAAGGTAATCTTTGGATTGTTGCACAAGAACAATCACAGGGAAGAGCAAGAAGAGGGAGGACTTGGTCTAGTCCAAAAGGGAACCTTTATTCTAGTCTTTTATTAATTGATGATATTGTTCATCAAACTGCGGCTCAACTTGGCTTTGTTGCTGGAGTAAGTGTGGCAGAGGCAATAAAACAATTGATAAAAGAGGAAAAGCAGACAAACAATATTGTGAGCTTAAAATGGCCAAACGATATTTTGCTCAAAGGAGAAAAAAGCTCTGGAGTTTTGCTTGAGATTTTAAAATTGTCATCACAACAATATGCCTTGGTTATTGGTATTGGAATAAATGTGAAATATAATTATGAAGATGCACCTTATTCCACTTCAAGCTTAAAGAATATCGGTTTGCATATTGATGCAGAACAATTATTTACGGTTTTGACGGAGTGTTTTTCTAAAAATTATCTTCTTTGGAAACAACCAAAAGGATGTGAAATAATCCGAAAAAAATGGCTTTTATATTCCGCTCACCTTGGAAAACATGTCAAAGTGGTGAATGATGAAAAAGTCATTGAGGGTATTTTTGATGGTCTTGATAGTGATTTTAACTGCATCATAAAGCAAAAAGACGGTCAGACAGCCATTATAACAGCTGGAGATGTTCATTTTGGTTCCGCTGATTCTATTAATGCAGGTCGTTATTGAAAAATTATTTTACCATCAGATACCTTAATGATTTGGGAGATGTTTATGGTTGCAGCCAATAAGAATGAATTTGTTTTTTTACCTCTGGGAGGTGTAGGTGAGATAGGGATGAATTTAGCTGCTTACGGATTTGGTCCCCAAAGTCTTCGTGAATGGCTGCTGGTTGATATGGGGGTTAGTTTTGCTGGTTCTGAATTACCAGGTGTCGATCTTGTTTTGCCTGATATTCGTTTCCTAGAAAGTGAAAAACATAATATACGGGGTCTTGTTTTAACACATGCACATGAAGATCATTATGGGGCCGTTCTTGATTTATGTCCAAAGTTACAAGTGCCAATTTACTGTACGCCTTTTACGGCAGGGTTATTGGAAACTAAAAAACAATTAGATTTTGAATCTCAAAAAATTTTACTCAATATTTTTCAAGCTGGTGATTGTTTTCAGGTAGGTTCCTTTGCTGTAGAGGCTATAGCCGTTAACCATTCAATACCAGAATCTGTATCTTTAGCAATTACAACCTCTTTGGGGACTGTGATTCATACTGGTGATTGGAAAATTGATCATACCCCTTCACTCGGGGCTGTAACCGATGAAAAAAGATTTCGTGCTTTAGGCAAAAAAGGTGTTTTAGCATTACTTTGTGATTCCACAAATGCATGTCGGGATGGTATATCTCCATCAGAGCAGCAAGTTCAAGCCAGTCTTTCTGAGATTATTTCCAAAGCTGAAGGGCGCGTTGCGATAGCAACTTTTTCTTCTAATATTGGTCGGATACGTTCTATTGCTCTTGCAGCTGAAGCTGCTGGACGTAAGGTGCTTGTCATTGGGCGTTCCCTTAAGCGAAGTATTATGGTTGCACAAGAGCTTGGTTATATGAATGGTTTAGCGCCATTTGTAACGGAAGATGATTATGGCTATATCTCGCGAAAAGATCTTGTTTTAATTGTCACTGGGAGCCAAGGTGAGCCATGTGCAGCTTTGGCTAAACTGTCACGTGATGGAATGAAAAATATTGCACTTTCCGCTGGTGATACCGTTATTTATTCATCACGAAGTATTCCAGGAAACGAAAAAGCGATTATTGAGGTACAAAATCGTTTCATTGATTTGGGTATTGAAATTATTACGAATGAAGATGCGCTTGTTCATGTTTCAGGTCATCCACGTCGTTCAGAACTTTTACAGATGTATGATTGGATAAAGCCACAAATACTTGTCCCTGTACATGGGGAAGCAATGCATCTTAAGGCTCAGGCAACTTTAGCACGTCAAGCAGGTATTAAAACTGTTACGGATATCAGAAATGGACATATTTTACGCCTTGCACCAAAGCCTGTAGAAGTTATTGATCAAGTTCCTGTTGGCCGCATCTATAAGGATGGTTGCTTAATTGGAGATGAAGATGAATTAGGGATTCGTGAGCGCCGCAAACTAAGTTATGCTGGTCATGTTACTATTTCTCTCCATATAAATAGTAAGCATGAATTATTAGGGGATATAGGTCTAACAATATTAGGGTTACCTGAAAGTAATGGAAAGGGGAAAAGTTTAAAAGATATTCTTTTAGATATCGTAGAAAATACAGTTTATAATATCCCACGCATGAAACAGAAAAATAATGAACTTATTCGAGAGGCAACACGACGTGCAGTGAGAGCGGCTGTTCATGAAATTTGGCAAAAAAAACCTATCTGTACAGTTTTTTTACATCGGTCAAAATAAAGAACTTTCATATTACGTTATTTAAAAAGAGAAGAGCATTTTTATTTTATTGCTAAATAAGAAAAATAGAGAATAAAGCACAATAAATTTTTAAATGATAAGATCGTTATATTTGCAAGTATTCAGAATGCGGCTATAGATGAATAGAGGGTGTGATAAATTGTTCCGATATGATAGATCTGATTAGGAGTTAATTATTTCAATGCGTCTTTCTCAATATTTCCTTCCACTTTTAAAAGAGAATCCTAAAGAAGCAGAAATTGTTTCTCATCGCTTCATGTTGCGCGCTGGAATGATTCGACAACAAACATCAGGGATTTATTCTTGGCTTCCTTTGGGAAAAAAAGTGCTTGATAAAGTTTGTAAAATTATTCGTGAAGAGCAAGAACGTGCGGGTGCAATAGAAATATTGATGCCTACAATTCAGTCTGCTGATCTTTGGCGTGAAAGCGGTCGTTATGATGATTATGGTTTGGAAATGCTCCGCATTAAAGATCGTCAAAAGCGTGATTTACTTTATGGTCCAACCAATGAAGAGATGGTAACAGATATTTTTCGCTCTTATGTTCGTTCTTATAAAGATCTTCCGCTGAATTTATATCATATTCAATGGAAATTTCGTGATGAAATTCGTCCACGTTTTGGTGTGATGCGAGCACGAGAATTTTTAATGAAAGATGCTTATTCTTTTGATCTTGATTATGAAGGCTCTAAAACATCTTATAATCGTATGTTTGTTGCTTATTTACGCACTTTTTCTCGCCTGGGATTAAAAGCAATTCCTATGCGTGCAGATACAGGTCCAATAGGGGGGGAACTCAGTCATGAATTTATCATTTTGGCTGAAACAGGAGAGAGTGCTATCTTCTGTGATAAACAATTTCTTGAACTTACCGTTCCAGATAGTTCAATCGATTTTAGTGATAAAGCTGTTTTAGATGATATTGTTAAGCAATGGACATCTTTTTATGCAGCAACGGAAGAAATGCATAATGAAGAGGAGTGGGCTAAAGTTTCTGATCATAATCGTCTTTCAGCGCGTGGTATTGAAGTAGGTCATATTTTCCACTTTGGTACTAAATATTCTGCTCCAATGGGAGCAAAAGTTATGGGACAAGATGGAAAAGAGCATGTGGTCTCTATGGGATCTTATGGTATTGGGCCTTCGCGTCTTGTTGCGGCCGCTATTGAAGCTTCTCATGATGAAAATGGTATTATTTGGCCAAAGTCGATGGCACCGTTTGATTTTGGGATTATCAATATGAAACCCGATGATGAAAAATGCACACAGGCATGTGAGTTTCTCTATCAGGGATTAAAGGAGGTTGGTTTTGATCCGTTATTAGATGATAGAAATGAACGTCCTGGATCAAAATTTGCAACAATGGATTTGATTGGTTTGCCAACGCAAGTCATTGTTGGCCCTAACAGCATTGCACAAAATGAAGTTGAAATTAAAGATCGAAAAACAGGAATAAAAAAATCTCTAAAGGTTGAAGATGTGCTCAGCCAACTTTCTATAATTTAATAGGAAATGTTATGAAGAGGCTGAAAAACAAATGCTTTTCATCTTATGAGTGGATGATCGCTTTTCGTTATATGATTCCCAATAAAAAACATGTCGTTGCATCTGTTATTTCAATTATTTCTCTTATTGGGATTATGTTGGGCGTATTTGCTCTGGTTGTTGTTATGGCGGTGATGAATGGCTTTCGTACAGAACTTCTCAATCGTATTCTTGGTATGAATGGGCATCTTATTATTCAAACAGTTGATTCTGGTTTTTCTGATTATAAGACTCTTATTTCTTCTTTAGAAACTACAAATGGTGTGAAGTTTGCTTTACCTGTTATTGAAGGTCAAGCGCTTGTTCAAGGTGAAGTTCAAGGTGGCTCTGGCGCGTTAGTTCGTGGTATGCGCAAACAAGATCTAGAAAAGCTTAAAACAGTCTCTCAAAACATTAAATTAGGATCGATTTCTCGGTTTGATCAAGAAGAAGGTGTTGCAATTGGAAGTGGCTTAGCAGAAAAATTAGGACTGACAGTTGGAAGAGATATTCGTATTATTACTCCAGATGGTGATGAGACTCCTTTTGGCGTTACCCCACGTGTGAAAGCTTATAAAGTCGTTGCTATTTTTGAAGTTGGTATGTCTGAATATGATTCAATATTTATCTTTATGCCTCTCCATGAAGCACAAATGTTTTTTAATTTGGGAGATAAGGTTCAGTCTTTGGAATTATTTCTAAATGATCCTGATGCTGTTGATCAAATAAAACCTATTGTAGAAAAAGCAGTTGAACAACAGGTCTATTTAATTGATTGGCGTACACGCAATCAGGCTTTTTTTTCAGCTTTACAGATTGAACGAAATGTTATGTTTTTCATTCTTTCTCTGATCGTTCTTGTTGCTGCTTTAAATATTATTTCAGGGCTGATTATGCTTGTAAAAGATAAAAGTCATGATATTGCAATTTTACGCACGATGGGGGCTCAACAGAGTGCGATTTTGCGTATATTTATCATTACAGGAATGATGATTGGTTTTATTGGAACTATATTGGGTTTAGTTTTAGGTGTTATCGCGACCGCGAATATTAATCATATCCAAGATTTTATATCTTGGTTATTTAATGTCGACGTTTTTAATCCTCAACTTTATTTTTTAACAAAATTGCCTGCACAAATTGAGTGGAAACAGACCATCTTGGTTGCTATGATGGCTTTATTCTTGTCGTTTCTTGCTGCTCTCATTCCGGCATGGCGTGCTGCTAAGCTAGACCCCGTACAAGCTTTGAGGTATGAATAATGACAGCTATTTTAGAGCTTGTAGAGATTGAAAGACACTTTTTCGAGAGCCATAAGCCGCTCATTGTTTTAGATAAAGCGAATTTTATTCTTAATCGTGGAGAGCTTGTCGCACTTGTTGCACCATCTGGTGCTGGAAAATCAACACTTCTTCATATTGCTGGATTATTAGAAAAACCAACAGCTGGTGATGTGATGTTACGGGGTGTTTCTTGTGCAAAGCGCTCTGATAGTGAGCGAACAGCTATAAGACGGAATGATATTGGTTTTGTTTATCAATTTCATCATTTACTTCCAGAGTTTACGGCGTTAGAAAATGTCATGATACCGCAAATGATAGCAGGATTAAAAAAATCTATAGCAGAAGATCGTGCGCGCAAATTATTGACGTATCTGCGTGTTTCTCATCGTGCGAACCATCGTCCCTCAGAGTTATCGGGAGGAGAACAACAACGTGTTGCTATTGCACGTGCAGTAGCAAATGGCCCTTCGGTTCTTTTGGCTGATGAACCTACAGGAAATCTTGATCCAGTAACTTCAGCTTATGTCTTTCAAGCTTTATCTATCCTTGTTCGTCAGTCGGGTCTTTCTGCTCTTATTGCAACACATAATTACGCTTTGGCTAAGCAAATGCATCGTCGAATTACACTTAAAGAACAAAAGATTATAGAACTTCCTTAAAGCAAGGTACAAATTTTATACGACTAATTGAATAGTTTATATTACTTTATTCAAGGAGATTTTTTATGACAGTTTTTGTCGTTGACAAAAATCAATTAGATGCTCGTCGTCGTCGATTGATTTTTCGTGCATGGCATCGCGGTATTCGTGAAATGGATCTCATTTTTGGACATTATGTCGATGCTCATATTACTGGGATGAATGATAGAACGCTCTCTGAGCTTGAGTATATTATGTCTTTTGATGATCGTGATTTACTGACATGGATTACTGGAGAAATTTTGCCCCCCTCTGAGGTTGATAGTCCACTTTTTCGTGATATTGCCAATTATCGTACTTGCTTAAGTTATTAATCCAGATGCCTATATTTAAAAAAATTGTTATTCCCAAAAATAATTCTGTTCGTATGATTTTAGATGGCGTTACTGATGGATTTGAAGCCTTTGCGCTTGCTAAATTAAGTTCAGAAATTGCACAAGGTAAACCGCTCCTCTATGTTGTCCGTGACGGAACAAAAATTGTGCATTTACAACAAGTTTTAAATTTTATTGAGCCCAATTTACCCGTACTTCAATTTCCTGCATGGGATTGTTTGCCTTATGATCGTGTGTCACCAGGAATTGCTGTTATGGCACGTCGACTATCAGCATTGGCACACATAGCAAATTTACGTAAAGATCCACATCCTGCAATTATATTAACAACAGCAAATGCGATTATGCAAAAGCTACCTCCTCGTGAAATGATAGAAGCTCAGCTTATTCACGCACGTGTTGGCCAGCGCAATAACATGGGAAATCTTATTCAATTTCTAGAAACCAATGGTTTTGAACGCGTTACGGTTGTCCGTGATGTTGGTGAGTTTGCTGTAAGAGGAGGAATACTTGATATCTTTTCTCCGATGGATGTTGAACCTTTACGTCTTGATTTTTTTGGAGATACCCTAGAAAGTATCCGCGTATTTGATCCAGAAAGTCAAAGGACAACAGGCCAAAAAACTGAACTTTTATTACAGGCAATGAGTGAGGTTGTTCTTACACCAGAACGTATCAGTCGTTTTAAAAGCAATTATACCCGTACATTTGGTGTATCACAAAAAAATAACATGCTTTATGAAGCAATTTCTCAAGGTCGACGTTTTGCCGGTATGGAACATTGGCTTCCATTTTTTTATGAAAACCTTGATAGCTTTTTTGATCATTGTGGCAAATTACCGATCGTTTTTGAGCATCTCATAGAAGAAGTCTTCATTGAGCGCTATCGTCTTATTGAAGACTATTATAACGCGCGCAAAGAGCGCGAAAGTGATGAAAAAAATTCTACTTCTTATCATCCAATAGATCCTAGTCTTTTCTATTTAACGCCAGAGCGTGTTTTGGAAGATGTGCAACAATCTTCACAGCGTATTGATTTTTCGCCTTTTAATATTCCACAAAGTTTAGAACAAACTGTTATTCACACCAATGTTAAACAGGGATATGATTTTGTAAAAGAGCGTAATGCGCAGGAAAAAAATGTTTTTTCAAGTGTTATTGATCATATCGCATCTTTACGCACTGCTGGTAAAAAAGTGCTTTTAGCGTGTTGGAGTGAAGGATCTCTCAATCGTTTGCTACAAGTTCTCGACGAGCATGGATTGAAAAAAATAGATGTTGTAAAATCCTTGCAAACTGTCAAAGCAACCCCACGAGATCGCATATTAGCAGCTGTTATCATGATAGAACATGGTTTTGAGGCTGAAGATTTGGCTATTATAGCAGAGCAAGATATCCTTGGCGATCGTTTTATAAGATCACCAAAGCGGCGTAAGAATAATACAAATTTTATTTCTGAAATTTCTGCTTTAAATTCTGGTGATATTATTGTGCATATCGACCACGGTATTGGCCAATTTGTTGGTCTTAAAACCATCAGAACCACTGGAATTTTACGAGATTGCCTTGAAATTAGATATGCTGGAGGTGATTTACTCTTTTTACCTGTTGAAAATATTGAGCTTCTCTCACGTTATGGCTCAGAAGGAACAGAGGTAACTTTAGATAAATTAGGGGGTGTTGCTTGGCAAGCACGTAAAGCTAGGCTTAAAAAACATTTATTGGAAATGGCAGGGCAATTAATCCGTATAGCTGCAGAGCGTATGACTCGTGCTGCGCCTGCTTTACTTCCACCAGTTGGACCATTTGATGAGTTTGTTGCTTGCTTTCCCTATGAAGAAACGGAAGATCAAATGAATGCAATTGATGCTGTTTTGGATGATCTAGCCTCAGGTAAGCCGATGGATCGCTTGATATGCGGTGATGTTGGTTTTGGAAAAACTGAAGTAGCTATTCGAAGTGCTTTTGTTGCAGCATTAAATGGATATCAGGTTGCGGTTGTTGTACCAACAACTTTGCTTTCACGTCAACATTACAAAACATTTATTTCGCGTTTTCAAGGATTACCAGTTAAAATTGGACATGCTTCAAGGCTTGTAAAAGCGAAAGAACTTGCACGAGTAAAAAAAGGTCTTTCAGATGGTACAATCGATATTGTCATTGGAACCCATGCATTATTAAGTGGTGCAGTTAATTTTTTACGGTTAGGCCTTCTTATCATTGATGAGGAGCAGCATTTTGGTGTCAAACACAAAGAGCGTTTAAAAGAGCTTAAAAGTGATATTCATGTTCTTACACTTTCAGCAACTCCTATACCACGCACTTTAGGGTTAGCATTATCGGGTGTACGTGAACTTTCATTGATAACAACCCCTCCCATTGATAGAATGGCGGTTCGTACTTTTATTTCACCCTTTGATGCACTTGTTATACGAGAGACCCTGCTTCGAGAATATTATCGTGGTGGACAAAGTTTCTATGTTTGTCCTCGTATTTCTGATCTGGCTTTTGTAGAAGAATATCTCAAAACACATGTGCCAGAACTGAAATTCGTTGTGGCTCATGGACAAATGCCGGCTGGACAACTTGATGATATCATGAATGCATTTTATGATGGACAATATGATGTGCTGCTCTCAACAACCATTATTGAATCAGGTCTTGATATTCCAACAGCTAATACCCTAATTGTGCATCGTGCTGAGATGTTTGGTCTTTCTGCCCTTTATCAGTTACGTGGTAGGGTAGGACGTTCAAAACAACGTGCGTATGCTCTCTTTACATTTCCTGCTGGTAAAGTTTTAACAACTGCTGCTGATCGCCGTCTTAAAGTGTTACAATCTCTTGACACCTTAGGGGCCGGTTTTCAATTGGCAAGCCATGACATGGATATCCGCGGTTCGGGCAATTTTTTAGGTGAAGAGCAATCGGGGCATATCAAAGAAGTTGGATTTGAACTCTATCAAAAAATGCTTGAAGAAGCTGTTGCTGAATTAAAAGATGGAGAGCTAAATGAAGATAAGCAATGGTCACCTCAAATTTCCCTTGGTACAACAGTGATGATACCAGAAAGTTTCGTGCCTGACTTATCATTACGTATGGGACTTTATCGTCGTTTAACAGAGCTTGATGGTTTAGAACAAATTGATGAATTTGCAGCGGAGTTAATTGATCGCTTTGGTCCTTTGCCCCTTGAGGTTCAACATCTTCTTAAAGTCTTTCATATTAAAACATTGTGTCGAAAAGCACATGTAGAAAAACTAGATGTTGGACCAAAGGGGATTGTCATACAGTTTCGTAATAACTATTTCGCAAATAGTGTTGCTCTTGTTCAGTGGGTGGGAAAACAAGGTTCAATGGCAAAAATTCGACCAGATCAAAGTATTGCTCTTATTCGTGATTGGTCCTCAGCGGATGAAAGGCTTGTTGGAGCAGCGAATATTATGACACAGCTTGTCGAAATGGCAGAACAACATTCTGTTTAAAAAATTTCTTTATTGTTTCAGAGCTGTTACTCATTTTTATAAAATAATTCTATAAAAACAAACAGTTATTGATTTTGTATAAGAATAAAATTTAAGTTTATAATAAAGAGCCATTATATATTTATTTGGTTTTTATTATATACGTATTGATACAATGAAGGAAATAGATTAAACGGTTTAACTGCAATAAATAGCACTTTCAATATAATAAGCTAATAGGCTCCTGTAAATTTTTTAGAAAGAATTTAGGTAAAGATAGCATGCTTTCTTCATTACAAAAGTGTCTAACTATCGTTTTTTTGTTACTCACTTTAATACATGGCGTAAAAAACGCTCACGCTGAGTTTAGCTTAACCGAATTATCTCTTTCTGGTTTAACGCTTGATGAGAAATATAAGCGTATTAAAGAAAGACTACAAGTTATTGAAAAGAGGATGAAATTCATTGAAAAGACATTTGCTGATTTAACACTTTCGCAAATACGTTCTCATAATATAGAACATGATAAGCTGCTACAAGAACACGGAGACCTTAATGAAGAGCGTTATAAGCTTTCTTCAAAACTAAGTGATTTAGCGCAAGAAATGGAGAATTTAGCATATAGAGCGCATAGGGCAAGAGAGTATAGAGTAGGAGAGTATGAAAGAAAATTAAGTAAAGCAACAGAATATCTAAGGTCTCGAAGCGCTTCTGAATTAGGAATGAGTGATGATACAGCAAATGTAGAAACTCTTAACGATAGAGCGATTGATGAAACGATACGACTCTATCCCTTTATGGTTCTTTCTTGTAAAATTCAAGAGAGTCTGTTGGACAGTGATATAGGGGATTTATTACGGAAAGATTTTGGTTGGAGGAAAAAAGATTTTAGATGGGCAAAAGATGCAATCAATTCAATAGATCCTGAATTAATAAAGCACTTTGAAGAACGAATGGTGATTAGTGTCTCAGATTTTGAAGAAGAGATAATTAGTGGTATAAAGGATATGGTGATGCGCAATCCTTCGAATGTAAAATCTGCTCCTTTATTATGTAGAAGCACGAGAGAAATATATAATATAATGCTGCCAGAAAAGAGAAAGAGTATTATGAATCGTATGCGTTCCCATGTTGAAGATTTATTCAATTAAAAATTTACTCATATAAATACAGAGAAATTAAGCTGATATACTAAACAATAGTTAAAACATATTAGTAATAATATATTTTATTTTTTGAGTTATTACTTATTATTTATAATAAAGTAATATTATACACGTAATATATTATCTGTTATTCTTATCATATAAGATTTAATATATATATTAAATAATAAACTCATATATCTTTTTTATGTTTTCTTTTTATGCATAATTTTTTGTGCTTGTAGTTTTTTATTTTTATCTGATTAATTATTTTAATGACGATACATCTCATATCATAAATATTGTTTCATTAATACGATAAGAGAAATATTTTATAGCTCTAAATTGTGTTATATAGGGAAACAAAATGATACTTTGAATTCATTTTTTCTTAAAACTTAAATCATTAACGATTTATATCTTTGATGTTGTGAAAGCTGAAAAGAATTTATCATTTTAGAAGCTTCTTTTATTTGAGAAATAACTTAAAATAAATTGATAAAAGCTACATTTTTTATTCACGTTATAAAGCTGAGAGATGATATTTGTACAGAGGTGCAATAATAGATGTATAATATATAAGCATAAATTTATTATGGCTTTGGGCACGTGAGATGATTCATAGGGGGGTATTCCTTTGTTCAGTAGTTTTATCTATAAAACTAACTCTGCTTGTGATGTACAAGTGGATAAATTTTATTGATTCAATATAAGAGAGGTTTGCGCTATTAAGATCTTTCATACAATATAGAAATAGAAAAAAGATAAATTATTATTATAAATTAATATGTTATTATATTTTAAGAAAGTTTATTATAAATAAAATATTTTCAGCAGTTATAGATTTTCTCTCTAAGAAAATGTGTTGTTTAATTAAGAAAAAAGCACTTCTTTAGTAACGTATTTTTAAACTAAACTTTTTATTTAAACGCTATAGAATATAAAATTTTTATTACAAAAGCGTATCACCATTGTTTTGTAAACAAGGGCAGAAGATTGTTCATTAGCAAAAAGTTCTCTTACAATTATGCAGAAATTTTAGACAATTAGTGGTTTTAATTCATTAAATGTTTCAATAATATCGTAGATGATTTTGTTTTTGTGTATCACACGAGGCACATAAGGAAAACAGTAAAATTTATCTGATATTTTGGAGCTTCATGCATTGCAACAACCTGTTGCTAAGGCTCTATAAGCTTAACATGAAGAGTAATAAATGTAAAAAGTTTAATTAGTAAGTTTTTTAGAGTAGTATTAGACTTTATTTTAATTAATATTGCAATATTGATTCGTTTGTGTAATCTTAGTTTAAATGCACAGAGGTATTTTATAGATAGATTATATCAAATACCAATGTGATGAAGAGGGGAATTATATGGGTGTATAAAAATAGAATGGCTCATCGTATTTTTTCTCTAAATTTGACTTTTTTTTTTATATTGAAGTAAAAATAGTAAAATTAATTGTTATTTCATTATAATTTAATAAATTTAAGTTGGAATTACATTTAATATTTTTTTTAAAGTTACTTAAGAGCGCGTTGAAAGGATTAACTTAATCATGTCGCATAAAAATGTTTATTCTGCTGTTTCAGTATTAGTTGGAGCCGCTGCCCTTTTTCTTATAGCTGGTATTTCTGCAAATGCGCAAACTTTATCACAAGGTTGGTACAAAGTTTGCAGTAAGCAGCATGATGTTGATATTTGTAATACAATGAATACTGTATTATCGAATACGGGACAACCTTTAACGGCTTTTAATCTTGTTGAAATAAAAGGGAAGCAAAATGAAAAACGTATAGGTATTCAAGTACCTACTGGGCGTTTTTTGCCAGAAGGTGTTCACATTAAAATTGGTGACGAGTTCTCTAAAAAAATTCCTTATATTATTTGTAATGGACCAAGTTGTATTGCTAATGATGTCTTAGATGATAAGCTTATAGCAGCTATGAAAAGTGGAACAAAAATGGTTGTAACCACAGTTAATTTTCGTGGTTCAGCTAATCCTATTGAATTTTCTCTTAATGGGTTTACAGCGGCCTATACCGGTCCTGGTATGGAGGAAAAAGATTTTCAACAAGAACAAATAAAGCTGCAGCAAGCCATTCAATCAAAGCAAAAAGAAATTGAAGAGCGTATGCGGGCTGAGCAAGAAAAAGCAAAACAAAAGTAATAAATCCACACTATAGAATTGGTTGAAACGTTTTCTATAATTGTTTATTTGAACCGCCACAGTTTTCTGTGGCGGTTTTTTTAATCCTTAATTTTTCGAAAGAATTCTGCGTTTCCACCAACCAATACGTTCAGTTTTGGAAGAATCATTAGGCGTTGATGAAATAACAACGGATTGATTAATTGTTTCTTCAATTTTGGAAGGAGAGGTTTGTACAACTTCCTCCATCTCGATTACAGTTTCTTGCTCTAATATTTTTTGTATTTGCGTCTCTTTAGAAGATGATTTTTTACGTGTTCCACGTGTTGATTTTTTACTCTTTTCAAGAGCTTTATCTTCTACCTCATGAATAGATTTGTCTGCTTTTTTTGTTTTAGCTTTACGCATCGAACTGGTTGTAGGTTTTTCTTCAAGAGATTTTTGTTCTGCAACATTTTGATCATTCTCTAAAGAAAGCTGATTTTCTACTACTTTTGAAGAACGTGTTTTACGTTTTTTAGGTTTAATACTTGTATCAATTTTTTCAGATTCACCCTGTTGTTGTATATCTAGAGCTTGTGTATTATTTGTTGTTTCTTCAAGTTCAAAAGATTTAGTAGGCGAAATACGACGTTTGCGATGCGCTGCTTTAATTTCTGCCAAAGCGTTCTTAGCAAAATCTCCCACTGGTTCTGCGTAAGGAACGCGAATCTGATGAAAACTATTATCTTGATTGCGTCGACCACCACGACGTCCTCGACGACGTCCTCGACGATAAGAATCATCATTCAAAGTATCTTCTTTTTTATGAACGTTGGAGAGAGAATGATCAGTAATTTCACCGTGACGATTTTTGCGCCGACGCTTTTGGTTTGTTTCAATGGGAGAAGGATTTTCAATAGATTCACTCTTTATGAAAACAGAATCTTCAATTTCTTGCTCATTGGCATCTTCCAATGAAGATCGAGAAATGCTCTCTGCTATTGAGCCTTTAGAAATAACAAGATGTTGCGTTCCAATACTATCATCTGCTTCAATACTAATATTAAGCTTAAAACGAGCTTCTAAATTAACAAGAATGTTGCGTTTATGATTTAATACATAAAGCGCTGTTGCTACGGGTGTGCGCACGATAATATTATATTGCGAATTATGAAGAAGATATTCTTCAATTGAGCGCATGACATGTAACGCAATGGATGATTCAGAACGTATATTTCCTGTTCCTGCGCAATGCGGGCAGGGCTGTGTTGTACTTTCTAAAACCGATATGCGAATACGTTGACGACTCATTTCTAAAAGGCCGAAGTGTGAAATATGACCTACTTGAATACGAGCACGATCGTTTTTTAAACAATCTTTTAATTTTTTTTCGACCAGCTTCACATTGCGTTCTTCAAGCATATCAATAAAATCAATCACAATTAAACCAGCAAGGTCACGCAAGCGTAATTGCCGCGCTACTTCTTCAGCAGCTTCAAGGTTAGTTTGTAAGGCTGTCTTTTCGACAGAGAATTCTTTCGTGGAGCGGCCAGAATTTACGTCAATAGCAACAAGTGCTTCTGTTTGATTAATAACAAGATAACCACCAGATTTTAAAGAAACTTGTGGTTGCAACATTTTATCAAGTTGAATTTCAATATTATTTCTTGCGAAAATGGGTGTAGGATCACGGTAAGGTTGCACAACTTTTGCATGACTTGGCATGAGCATACGCATAAAGTCTTTCGCTTCACGATATCCTTGGTCTCCAGAAACAAGAATTTCACTAATGTTCTTATTGTAAAGATCTCGTATAGAACGCTTGATGAGATTGCTTTCTTCATGGACAAGGCATGGCGCTGTTGACTCGAGTGTCAAAGTGCGAATAGTATCCCATAGCCGCATAAGATATTCATAATCACGTTTAATTTCAGCTTTTGTTCTATTGGCACCAGCAGTTCGTAAGATAACGCCCATACCTTTTGGAACAGCTAATTCTTTTACGATTTCTTTAAGACGCTTACGGTCTTGTACGTTCGTAATTTTTCGTGAAATACCACCACCACGTGCTGTGTTGGGCATTAGAACAGAGTAACGACCTGCTAGAGATAAATATGTTGTAAGGGCAGCACCTTTATTACCACGCTCTTCTTTGATAACTTGTACCAACAAAATTTGACGTCGTTTAATGACTTCTTGAATTTTATACTGGCGCCCTTGTTTTCTTTGATAAATTGGGAGCTCTTCACGGATGTCCTCAGCACCGACCATTTCGATCTCATCATCAGAGATATCGGCATTTAATGCTTCTTCTGTATTATCAATTATTGTCGCTTCAGATGTGATGTCACTTTCAATATCGGCTGCAATGACATTGTTTTTTCCATTTTTTTTTGTTCTTCTGGAGCGTTTTTTATTTTTAGTTGCTTCTTCCGTAAAGGTATCTACAGAATTTTCTCCTATAGCTGCTTTTTCCTCTTCTTCAAGAAGAGCAAGTCGATCAGCAATAGGAATTTGATAATAATCAGGATGAATTTCAGAAAATGTTAAAAAACCATGTCGGTTTCCACCATATTCAACAAAAGCTGCTTGGAGAGACGGTTCTACACGCGTAATCCGTGCGAGATAAATATTCCCCTTGAGCTGTTTTCTATGTTCTGATTCAAAATCAAGTTCTTCAATTTTGTTGCCGTGAACAACAACAACACGAGTTTCCTCCGGATGGGAGGCATCTATAAGCATTTTGTTTGACATAAGTTAATATCCTGAAGGCGACATGCACAATTTTATTCAAACGAACGCTATAACTATTCGTAAACATAAAAGGCTGTCTGCCATAAAAGGGAGGTACCAGAAAAACAGGACGGAACACCACGTGCAGAGGCATGACTGCATTTACACCATTTCTCATCATTATTTCCATCTGTTTTTTATGACTCATATTTCTTAAAAGTCTCCGGTAAAATAATCTTTAAAACAGTTCGGATATCCGAACCAACGAATCTTAAGTAATGCAATCCTAATATTATAACATAGAAATTTTTCATCCATAAAAAAGTCTCAACGCATAATAGGCAAAAAACCTCTAAAGACAACTTAATATGAGTTACAGATAATTTAGATGACTATTATCAGCTAGGAAGCATAAATATTCTTTTATGTTGATATCATGCGTTTGGCAAGTAACAATGTAAATCATGTATAATTATAATATCTTTATGACCTTAATTTCGTTTTTGGGTGTTTATTTAGCTTTTATTGAAAAATAGAGAATAAATTGGTGTATCATTTTATATAACCAAGATAAATTATTACAAAGGTAATGTAGAGTATTTTGCTTATGATAAGAGTTTTTTTTACCAAAAAGCTGAAAACAGCTTATGGGGATGTTATTGTGCTCGTCACATACTTTTTATTATCTTTTTTTCTACTCCAAACCAGTGTTCAAGCCGCAGATCCTCTGAGACTTATTAATTTTCGAACCATTGGTGATAGTGTTCATACGCGTATTATTGCGGTTTTTAATTCAAAACCAAATGTTCGTTTACAGATTTTGGACAGGCCAGCACGTTTGGTTATCAATTTACCTACAATTGACTTTTCGATGCAAAATACGCCTTTAAAGAAACGGAATACATTATCCGTTATGCTTTCAGATGTACGTTATGCTTTCTCTGATATACAGACTTCACGCATTATTTTGACAAGTAAAACGGCTTTTGTGGTTGAAAAAAATGTCGTAAAAAAATTAAATAATGGTTTATGGCAGTTGCTGATTGATATTCGTAAAAGTACACAGGAAAAATTTGATGAGATATTAAAAAAACAGCAAAGAAGCAATTTTGATACACAAACACAGTTAATGCCAGCATATAATTTCCGTGTTGTTCTTGATCCTGGTCATGGTGGTATTGATGGTGGTGCACGGGGTGTTACTGGAATTTTAGAAAAAGATGTGACTTTAGACTTTGCGCGTGCATTGCGAGACGAATTACAAAAGGATTCTCATATTACCGTTGCTTTAACACGAGATTCCAATATTTTTTTAAGACTAAGTGAAAGAGTTAAAAAAGCGCAAGAGTTTGATGCTGATCTTTTTATATCTATTCACGCGGATACGATTGATTTACATTCTCTTCGCGGTGCTACAGTGTATACCATATCAGAAAAAGCCTCTGATGCCATTGCAAAATCTTTAGCTGAAAATGAAAATAAAGTTGATTTGCTTGATGGTTTGCCTGCAGATGAAACGCTCGAAGTTACAGATATTTTGATGGATCTTACACGACGTGAAACACATACATTTTCGGTTAATTTTGCAAATAGTGTTATTTCAAGTTTATCAAAGAATCATATTAACTTGATTAATAACCCACATCGGTATGCTAATTTTCAAGTTTTAAGAGCTTCAGATATACCCTCAGTCTTGATAGAGATAGGTTATTTATCCAATAAAGAGGATGAAAAGTTACTAAATGATCCTCATTGGAGAAAACAAATGGCAGCCTCTATTGCTCATTCTATTCGTCAATTTGCTGATTATAGGCAGAAAATGATACAGCCTCTTTAAATTTGTGAGAAAATAGAGTATCAATATGGGCTTCTAGTGTACCCTAGTATAAATAAAAGATAGAAAACAATTTCTCTTGATCTCAATCTTGTGGTGATATCCACTTGGTGTGTTTGAAGTAACGTATTTTTTCTTTAATTAATTCTTAAGAAAGCGATAGCCGTTTTTATGATAATTTTTTTAAGATATCTTCTTCGTTTTTTTATTGCTATTGGACTTTGTGGTGCAATAACGTGGGGTGTTATGACCAGTGGTCAAGCAAATGCACTCCCTGATTATGAAGTTCTTTCACTTTATGAGCCGCCGGTAATGACCCGCGTCCATGCTTCTGATGGCCGTCTTATGGCAGAGTTTGCAACAAAACATCGCCTCTATTTACCGATTCAATCAATACCAAAGCTTGTTATAAATGCTTTTATTTCGGCTGAAGACAAAAACTTTTATCATCATTTTGGTTTAGATCCTGAAGGACTTTCTCGAGCTTTGATCAATAATATTCGTAATATTGGTTCTGGAAGACGTCCAGAGGGTGCATCAACTATAACGCAACAAGTCGCTAAAAACTTCCTTTTAAGTTCAGAAACAACGTTAGAACGTAAATTTAAGGAAGCTATTTTAGCAATGCGTATTGAGAAAACTTATTCAAAAGATCATATTCTCGAACTTTATCTCAATGAAATTTATCTGGGTCGTGGCACTTATGGTATAGCAGCTGCTTCTTTGACTTATTTCAATAAATCCGTCAATGACCTGACGCTAGAACAATGTGCTTATTTGGCTGCTCTTCCAAAAGGACCAGCAAATTATGATCCATTTAAGAATACACAACGTGCTATTGATCGGCGTAATTGGGTTATAGACCGGATGATTGCAAATGGATATGTAACGCGTGAACAAGGTGAAAAAGCGAAAGCTAAACCTTTAGGAGCGACAATACGTGGGAGTGATAGCTATGTTTTTGCGGCTGATTATTTTACTGAAGAAGTACGGCGTCGTTTAATACATCGCTATGGGGCTAAAACACTTTATGAAGGTGGGCTTTCCATTCGTACAACGCTTGATCCGCATTTACAACTTATTGCGCGACGTGCTTTGCACGATGGATTAATTAGATTTGATCATGCGCAAGGATGGCGTGGAGCTTATGCGCATATTGATGAGAAAAGTGATTGGGGGACAGAACTTGCAAATATCACAGGGCTAAGTGATGTTCCTGAATGGCGTTTAGCTGTTGTTCTTTCTACTAATCCCAACAAAGTAGAGATTGGTTTACAGCCACAGCGCGAAGCTTCAGGTATATTATCAAAAAAACGGGAAATTGCTGTTTTATCTGAAGCTGATTCAAAATGGGCACTCCATGTTGTAAAAGAAAATGGTTATCGAAAAACTGTTCAGAGCTTATCTCATGTTCTGCAAGTTGGGGATGTCATTTTTGTTGAAAAACTACCCAATACAAATAATACTTATCGTTTACAACAAATTCCAAAGGTTGAAGGTGCAATTGTTGCTATGGAACCTCATACAGGGCGCGTTCTTGCTATGGTGGGAGGATTTTCTTTTGCCGCATCTGAATTCAATCGTGCAACCCAAGCTTATCGCCAACCGGGGTCTGCTTTTAAGCCTTTTGTTTATGCAGCAGCTCTTGATAACGGATATACACCAGCATCCGTTGTTTTAGATGGCCCCATTGAAGTTCGTCAATATAATGGTGAAGTTTGGCAACCCAAAAATTATGGAGGTACCTTTGCAGGACCTTCAACGTTGCGTTATGGTATTGAGCGTTCTCGTAATCTTATGACAATACGGCTTGCCAATGATATGGGAATGCCTCTTGTCGCTGAATATGCAGAACGCTTTGGGATCGTAGATAAATTGCAGCCTTATCTTCCCATGGCTTTAGGGGCTGGCGAAACAACAGTATTACGAATGGTTACAGCTTATTCAGTTATTGCCAATGGGGGACGCTCTATTAAACCTTCTCTGATAGACAGAATTCAAGATCGTTATGGGAAGACAATTTATCGTCATGATGATCGTATTTGCGAAAATTGTAATACGCATTCATGGAATAATCAAAGTGAGCCCACATTGATTGATGAAAGAGATCAAGTTCTTGACCCTATGACGGCTTATCAGATTACATCGATGATGGAAGGGGTTGTTCAGCGTGGTACTGCGGCACGTTTACGTTATCTTAATCGACATATTGCTGCTAAAACAGGAACAACCAATGACTCTAAGGATGTCTGGTTTATGGGATTTACTCCTGATATTGTCGTTGGTATTTTTGTCGGTTATGATCAACCAGCTCCGTTAGGATATAATGGAACAGGAAGTTCATTAGCTGCGCCTATTTTTGGTGATTTTATGGCAGATGCTCTTAAAGGGAAGCCAGATGTTCCCTTTAAGATGCCAAAGGGCATGATTTTAATGCCAATTAATCGAAAAACAGGAATGCTTGCCGAAAGAGGAGATCAAGATGTTATTATAGAAGCATTTAAACCAGGGACTGGTCCTGCTGATATATATCAAGTTATTGGGAGTACAAATTCTTTTCAAGAAGGTGTTCCTGCAGTAACGACTTCTCCACAAGTCAACAAAGCACTTGAAAGTGGGACAGGTGGGCTGTATTAATCGAAAAAATCTCCTTTTGCCATGAGTCATGGTTTTTATCTCTTTTTTACAATGTCTGTTCTGTAAATAGAGTGATAGAATTGTACCATTTTCTGATAGCAGCTATTAAATTTGTATAAAATGCTAAGAGACACAACCAAAAAGAGTTTTTAAAAATACGGTGTTAAATTATGCGAGCAGAAATAGAAACATTAGTTGATGAAATCCAGAAAGCAATACAATTGCTAAGGGGGCATCTTTGACTGGGATCAATCACTAAAGCGTCTCGAATATCTTAATCAAAAAGCAGAAGATCCATCATTATGGGATGATGCACAACGAGCACAGGATATGATGCGTGAGCGTCAACGTCTTGATGATTCAATCAATGGTCTTTTATCATTTACAAAAACACTTGAAGAATGCATTGAGCTTATTGCGATGGGCGAAGAAGAAAGTGATGTTGAAATTATCGCTGATGCAGAAAGATCAATACGTAATCTTAAAAATGAGATAGATAAAAGGCAAATTGATGTACTTCTTTCAGGAGAAGCAGATCCGAATGATACCTATTTAGAAGTTCATGCTGGAGCAGGGGGAACAGAAAGCCAAGATTGGGCTTCTATGCTCTTACGTATGTATATGCGATGGGCTGAACAGCATGAAATGAAGGTTGAAATTTTAGAAATTCATGATGGAGAAGAAGCAGGAATAAAGTCAGCGACTATTCTTGTAAAAGGGCATAATGCTTATGGAATGTTAAAAACAGAATCAGGCGTTCATCGTTTAGTGCGGATTTCTCCATTTGATTCGAATGCAAAGCGCCATACCTCTTTTGCAAGCATTTGGGTTTATCCAGTTATTGATGACAATATTGAAGTTGATGTTTCAGAGGCAGATGTGCGTATTGATACATATCGTGCATCGGGAGCAGGAGGACAACATGTTAACACGACAGATTCTGCTGTTCGCATCACGCATATAAAAACGGGTATTGTTGTTCAATGTCAAACAGAGCGCTCTCAACATAAAAATCGCGCTACGGCTTGGTCGATGTTGCGTGCACGGCTTTATGAAGAAGAGCTTAAAAAAAGAGAAGAAGAAGCCAATGCTGCTGAATCTTCTAAAACAGAAATCGGATGGGGACATCAAATTAGATCTTATGTTCTTCAACCCTATCAGCTTGTCAAAGATTTGCGTACAGGAATTGAAAATACGGATCCACAATCCGTACTTAATGGTAATTTAGATGCATTTATAGAGGCAGCGCTCGCACGGCGCATTTATAGACAAGACAAAAAAATTGAGGATATTCGTTAATTATATATCCTTCCTTCAAGCCATGTAGATTTTTTCTTAAGCTGTTCGTTTTATTGATGTTGTGATGTTACGATAGTCCTTGATACTTTAAAGGTTTAAAGAGGGATTTTCTTGTTTCTTTCTTCATTTTTTTCTCATACGCCAATTCTGCTTATGATATTGCAAGTGATAGGAAGAATCTGAAATAAGAAAAATTTGGGATATTCGGGGGACTAATATAAATGTAAAACAATTCATTATCCTTATAAATCAATATATTGTAAAAATTGAATCCGTTGAAAAACTAAAATCAATTAAGGAGGATAACTTTTGCTTTTTAAGGTAAATCAAACACTCAATTTACAAGTTACCATTATGATATAAAAGTGTTGCAGTAGCTAAAACATTTTCTGCATGCCCAGATACGCTTACTTTACGCCATTCTTCTGCTATTATTCCATTTGCATCAATTAAAAAAGTGCTCCGTTCAACTCCCATATATTTGCGTCCATACATGCTTTTCTCAACCCAAACACCATAAGCTTCGAGGGTTGTTTTTTCTTCATCAGAAACCAAGATGACATCAAGTTCATGTTTTACTTTAAATTTATCATGTTTTTTTACATTATCTGGAGAGATTCCAATAACAGAAACACCGATTTCATCAAATTTCATCTTTAATTTTGTGAAATCAAGTGCTTCGCTTGTGCAACCACTGGTGTCATCTTTTGGATAAAAATATAAAACAACAGACTTTCCTTTAAAGTCAGAAAGACATACCATCTCTCCTCCATCGCGCGGCAAATTAAAATCAGGAGCAAGAGCACCTTTCATTGGTCTTGTCATTATTTTCATCTTTCTTTCTTGTGTAACAGGTATAAGATATCAGAGTACACAGAAGAAAAGAACTATTCAACTCTCTAGAATATTATTGTTTTGAAGAGACCTTTATTTCCTAACAAAACTCGCCCTATCACAACAATTGAATTGAAAGAACAAGGTCGACAACATAAACAAAACAGCAAAAGATTATACTGGTTTCATCACAACATGTTTTTTCTTACCAAAAGAAAGTTTAACGGTTCCTTCTGCACTGACATCCCCTTCAATAATAAGATGTGTTTCATCCTCAATAATTTGATCATTTACACGGACCCCCCCACCTTGAACGTGTCGGCGTGCCTCACTATTAGATCTAGCGAGTCCTGCTTGTACTAAAAGAGTGAGCAATCCAACACCTTTTTTTAATTCTGAGGCATTAATTTCAACAGTTGGAAGATTTTCTCCTAGAGTTTTTTCTTCAAACGTCTTGCGAGCTGTTTCTGCTGCTGCATCAGCAAGAACACGTCCATGCAACATTGCTGTAATTTCTGTTGCAAGAATTTTTTTTGCTTCGTTAATTTCTGTCCCTTGTAATAGAGAAAGTTTAAGAATCTCATCCATTGGCAATGGAGTATAGAGCTTTAGAAATCGTGTTACATCAGCATCTTCTGTATTGCGCCAGTATTGCCAAAATTGATAAGGTGAAAGCTTATCCGCATTCAGCCATACAGCCCCATTCAATGATTTACCCATTTTGGCACCGGAAGAGGTTGTCAGCAATGGTGATGTTAACGCATATAATTGCGGTGTTCCTAAACGATGCCCTAATTCGATTCCGTTAATAATGTTGCCCCACTGATCAGAGCCCCCCATTTGCATACGCAATCCATAACGTTTATAAAGTTCAACAAAATCATAAGCTTGCAGAATCATATAATTAAACTCTAAGAATGACAAAGAGTGCTCACGCTCAAGTCTGAGTCTAACGGAATCAAATGACAACATACGATTGACAGAAAAATGTTTTCCTACATCACGCAAAAATTCTAAGTAGTTTAAATTGCATAACCATTCCGCGTTATTCACAATACAAGCATCGGTTTCTCGGTCACCGAATGTCAAATAGTTAGCAAATACCTTTTTAATACCATCAATATTTTCAGCAATATCATTTTGTGTCAGAAGGCGTCGCGCTTCATCTTTGAAAGAAGGATCACCAATCAATCCGGTTCCTCCACCCATTAAAGCAATGGGGCGATGACCTGTTTTTTGTAACCAATAAAGCATCATAATCTGAAGAAGACTTCCAGCATGTAAACTCGATGCTGTTGGGTCAAATCCAGTATAAGCGCTTACAGTTTCTTTTGAAAAAAGATCATCTAAGCCTTTTTCATCTGAAATTTGGTGGATAAAACCACGTTCGCTCATAATGTGTAAAAAATCAGATTTAAAGGCAAACACAGATTTAATTTCCTAATTTAAGAGTGCATTATTTTATAGAATAGGCGATTATATAATGAGTTATTAATGCGTTATCTATCATAACTGACACACACCTCACAAGAGAAAGAGACATATTGGTAACATAAAGATAATAATACAGGTATTATTTCCTTTTTACGTTAAAAAAGAGACTTATCAGTGATAGAAAACAGGTATGCTGTTATTCTCATTTCTATCCTGAAATAAAATTTAGAAAAATTTTAAATGCAAACTGAAAAAATTACTTTGTTATGATCAGAAACGACTTTTGCTAATTTTTTATAAATCTATCGTATTTTCCTAAGTTAGTGAAAGTATTTCAGGAGGAGGAGCGAGAAGTTCATTGGAGATATGGTTATCCAAATAGTGGGCACATCGCTCAATAAGTTCTTCATGACATCCACTGAAAAAGTGATTAGCCTCTTCTAATATTTCTTGTGTGATGATGATACCTTTTTGTGTTTTTAATTTATCGACAAGTATTTGAACATCTTTTGGAGGGGAAACTTTATCGATACCGCCATGAATGATAAGCCCAGAGGAGGGACAAGGTGCAAGAAATGAAAAGTCATAAACATTAGGCTGAGGGGCAACTGAGATAAATCCCTCAATTTCCGGTCGGCGCATTAAAAGCTGCATACCAATCCATGCTCCAAATGAATATCCTGCTACCCAACAATTTTTAGAGTCTGGATGTTGTGTTTGCACCCAATCGAGAGCAGCAGCAGCATCTGAAAGTTCTCCTATTCCATAATCAAATTCACCCTGACTACGACCAATACCACGAAAGTTAAAACGTAAAGTTGTAAAGCCACGTTGTTGGAACATATAAAAGAGGTCATAGACAATTTTATGATTCATAGTTCCACCAAATTGGGGATGAGGATGTAAAATAATCGCAATGGGTGCATTTTTTTGTTGTGAAGGTTGATAACGTCCTTCGAGCCGACCCGCAGGACCGTTAAAAATAATTTCTGGCATAAAATGCTCCTTAAATGCAATAAAAGGCTTTCATTGATCTTGGTCGACTTTTACCATAGAATCTCTTAAATAATTATTAGATATTCTTTTTTTAGTGCACTTTTCAAGAAAATTGCGCTATTTTTTTAATCAATTCATAAGATTAATGATTGCGATGTAAAATGGTTATAAAACGCCGATATTTTGATCATAACGCAACAACACCACTCAAAAAAGTGGCACGAATAGCGTTACTGGAATCTTTAGAAATATTTGGTAATCCATCATCTGTTCATAAGGAAGGGCGTGCGGCTAAAACTTTGTTGCAAAAGGCTCGTCGGCAAATCGCTGAAAATCTTAAAACAGATCCAGATCACGTGGTATTTACCTCTGGTGCGAGTGAAGCCGCAATGACTTTGTTAACACCCTTTTACAATATGGGGAATGCAAAAGTTAAATTTTCTCGTCTTTACCTTGGAGCGACTGAACATCCCTCTGTGGCAGAGGGAGGACGTTTTTCTAAAGAGTTGATAAGCGTCATTGCTGTTGATCAAGATGGGCTCATACAACAAGATAAATTAACATCACTCTTAACGGTTCATGATAAAACAAAAGGTTTACCTCTTGTTGCTATTCAAGCTGCAAATAGTGAAACGGGTGTTATTCAACCATTAACAGAAATCGCCGCTATTGTTCGGGATTTAGGAGGCACTCTTATTGTTGATTTGACACAATATGTAGATAAAAATTTTGTGGATATTAATCAGCTAGGAGGAGATTTTTTTATATTGTCTGCACATAAAGTTGGCGGTCCGAAAGGAATCGGTGCTTTTGTTTCATGTGGTAATCTTCTCATGCCACACCCTCTTATTATTGGGGGAGGACAAGAAAAAGGTCTCCGTGGAGGAACAGAAGCATTGCCCCTTATTGCTGCTTTTGGGGCAGCAATGACTGATTGCTTCACACAGGAGGAAATAAAACAGTTAATATATTTACGCAATAAATTAGAAAATGGACTACAAAGTATAAGTAAAAATGTTGAGATTTTTGGCAAAAGAGTTCAACGTTTGCCAAATACAACTTACTTTACCGTGAAAAATATAAAAGCTGAAACGATGCAAATTGCTTTTGATTTAGAAGGGTTTTCTTTATCATCCGGCTCTGCTTGTTCTTCGGGAAAAGTAAAACAAAGCAAAGTGTTGGAGGCAATGGGGTATCATGTTCCAAATGGTGCCATTCGCATTTCGCTAGGGCGTGGCACAACTTCTGAAGATATTGATGATTTTCTGTCGTTTTTTTCTCAAATTATAAGCAGGAAAAAAGGGGACGATTTATCATCAGAAAGTTATAAAAATTAGAATTATTTTAAAAATAAAATAAGTTTGATTGAAATTTTTGCACTTTACCTATAGCCTAGAGATAACTTGCTTACTTTAATCTTGTAAAAAACAAGACTTTAGTTACCGGTTTTTGACGCCAAAAAATGGAGAAAATTTATGCCGGCAATACAAGAAACGATACGCCAAGTACGTGAAATAGATGTTGACCAATATAAATATGGTTTTGAAACCAATATTGAAACCGATAAAGCTCCAAAAGGCTTAAATGAGGATATTATCAAATTTATTTCCGCTAAAAAACATGAGCCTGAATGGATGCTAACATGGCGCTTAAAGGCTTACCGACGTTGGCTGACAATGCAAGAGCCTCATTGGGCGCGTCTTGAATATCCTAGAATTGATTTTCAGGAGCTTTATTATTATGCTGCTCCAAAAAATCATACAGGACCAAAATCTTTGGATGAAGTGGATCCTGAGTTATTAGCAACGTACGAGAAACTTGGCATTCCCCTTAAAGAACAAGAGATTTTGGCAGGAGTAAGAAAACAGTCTGATCCCTCCACTTTTGATGACAGTATGTCTGTATCGGGGCAGGTGGCTGTTGATGCAGTCTTTGATTCTGTTTCTGTTGTAACAACATTCAAAAAAGAGTTGGCACGCGCCGGTGTGATTTTTTGTTCTATTTCAGAGGCGATTATTGAACATTCTGAGCTTATTAAAGAATATTTAGGAACAGTTGTACCTATAAGTGATAATTATTATGCGGCCTTAAATGCAGCTGTCTTTACAGATGGTTCATTTGTTTATATTCCCAAAGGGGTTCGTTGTCCTATGGAGCTTTCAACTTATTTTAGGATTAATGAACGCAACACTGGCCAATTTGAACGAACATTGATTATCGCCGCTGAAGATTCCTATGTTTCTTATCTTGAAGGGTGTACAGCACCCCAACGTGATGAAAACCAACTTCATGCTGCTGTTGTTGAGCTTATTGCCCTTGAAAATGCAGAGATTAAATATTCTACAGTACAAAATTGGTATCCTGGCGATAGAGATGGAAAGGGTGGTATTTATAATTTTGTGACGAAGCGTGGAGATTGTCGAGGTGATAGCTCTAAAATTTCATGGACACAAGTTGAGACTGGTTCTGCGATTACTTGGAAATATCCATCTTGCTTACTCCGTGGTAATAATGCGCGTGGAGAATTTTATTCTATTGCCGTTGCAAACGGTCATCAACAAATTGATTCCGGTACAAAAATGATTCATTTGGGAAAAAATACTTCCAGTCGCATTATTTCCAAAGGTATTTCTGCAGGTTTTTCAAATAACACGTATCGAGGACAAGTCACAGCTCATCGAAAAGCACAAAATGCGCGTAACTTTACGCAATGTGATAGTTTGTTAATCGGGAATGATTGTGGTGCGCATACAGTTCCTTATATTGAAGCAAAAAATGCAACAGCTCAGTTTGAACATGAAGCCACAACATCAAAAATTTCTGATGACCAACTTTTTTATGTTATGCAGAGAGGAATTCCCGAAGAAGAAGCTATCGCATTAATTGTAAATGGTTTTGTAAAAGAGGTCATTCAAAAACTTCCCATGGAATTTGCTGTCGAAGCACAAAAGCTTATTGGTATTAGCCTTGAAGGTAGTGTTGGATAATTTTATTTAATTAGATAAATAGAAGACTTTATGTAAAAAGGCTGTAACAGTAGCATATAATGCTAAAAATGACCTCTATGCTAATTACAAAAGTAGATGGATGCTAAGGCAAAATAATCCGCATCTGTATCTGAAAAAACAGCCAAAACAGGATTAAATTATGTTAGAGATAAAAAATTTGCACGCCCGTATTGCTGAGACCGATACAAAAGTTATTCGTGGTTTAAACTTGACAGTTCAAGATGGAGAAGTTGCCGCTATCATGGGACAAAATGGAGCCGGAAAATCAACTTTGTCTTATTTACTTGCTGGTCGTGATGATTATGAAATAACAGAAGGAGATATTCTCTATAATGGACAATCACTTTTAGAAATGGATCCAGCAGAACGTGCTGCATATGGTGTTTTTCTTGCATTTCAATATCCAATGGAAATACCAGGAGTAGCAACAATGGAATTTTTAAAAGTTGCGATGAACTCTCAACGCAAAGCACGAGGTCACGAAGAACTTAAAATTCCTGAATTTATAAAATATGTTAAAGAAGTTTCAGCCAAACTTGAAATAGATATGGATATGCTAAAGCGTCCATTAAATGTAGGTTTTTCAGGTGGAGAAAAAAAACGCGCTGAAATTTTACAAATGGCACTTCTTGAACCTAAACTTTGCATTTTAGACGAAACGGATTCTGGTTTAGATATTGATGCACTAAAAATTGTTGCAGATGGTGTTAATAAACTTCGGGATTCAAAACGTTCATTTTTGGTGATTACCCATTATCAACGGCTACTTAATTATATTATTCCTGATACGGTACATGTTCTTTATAAAGGACAAATTATCAAAAGCGGTGATAAATCCTTAGCGCTTTATTTAGAGGAAAATGGGTATGCTGATCTTATCAGGGAAGCGGTTTGAGGTTATTAAATATGAATACACAGCAAAACTTGTTAGCGGTTGAAGAAAATATCCTCAGTAATTTTAATCAGTATGTAAACGACTTACCTGGTGATAAAGCTGTACAGGAAATCCGCAAGAAAACTATTGAGCAGTTTCAAATGACACGGCTTCCTTCCCGTAAAATCGAAAGTTGGCATTATACCAATCTGCGTACCTTACTGAAGTCTATTAGCAATTTTTCAAAAGTTCAAGACAATCAATTGGTTGATGCATTGCTTTCAGAAAGTGCTGTTTTCTCCATAAACAATGGAAAAACATCGATAGAGTCAAAGGTAGACAGTATTACAGTAAAACGCCTTTCAGACGCATTAGAAGATAATTCTGTACAGATAAATCAAAACATTTCTGATGAAGATTTTATTGGACAGTTAAATACAGCTTTTGTTACAGATGGTTGGCTTTTTCACATCCCTGAAAATACAAAGTTAAATATCCCCATTGAATTACAAAATATACAAATGGGGGGACAATCTCATATTTTTTCGGATATAAAAGTTGATAAAAATAGTCAAGTTATGTTTATTGAACATCAGGTTGGCAATGATAAAGATACCTTTGTCAGTTCAATATTTTCATTAAGTATTGCTGCTGATAGTGATGTTACGTGGATTCTCATTCGCAATCGTGATTTTAATTCTATACAATTTGGTCGATTTTGTGCTGTTCTTGATCAAAGAGCGAAGTTATCACTTTATGTCATTAATATAGGGAGCCAATTAAATCGCCAAGAAATCGATATTGAATTACAGGGAGAAGAATCTAATTTTCAATTACGCGTCATAAATTTATTATCAGGACAAACACATAGTGATCTTACAATGACTGTTCGTCATGTGGAAGAAAAGTCAACATCAACCGAAATTATACGCAATGTGGTTACAGATAAGGCTGTTGGTGTTTTCCAAGGAATAATACGTGTTTCTCAAAAAGCGCAAAAAACAGATGCACGCATGGCTTGTAATAGCCTTATTCTTTCAGATGATGCAGAATTTAATGCAAAGCCTGAACTGGAGATTTTTGCTGATGATGTTGCGTGCGGTCATGGTGCAACAGTTGCTAATATTAATCATGATTATCTTTTTTATCTTATGGCGCGTGGTATCCCATTTAAAACGGCTCGTGCACTTTTGATTAAAGGATTTATCTCTGAGCTCATTGATGACATCAAGCAGGATAAGATTCAAATCGTTTTGGAGAATATCATTAGTAAATGGCTTGAAAAAAATGTTTAAGGTAGAAAAAATGGAAAATAACGTACAAACATTTACTTATAATGTCGAAGAAATTCGGCGTGATTTTCCTATTTTACACCATCAAGTTTATGGAAAGCGATTAGCATATCTTGATAGTAGTGCTTCTGCCCAAAAACCAATGTCAGTACTCAATGCAATGAATAATTATTATCACTATAGTTATGCTAATGTGCATAGGGGAATGTATTTTTTAGCCAATATAGCAACACAATCTTATGAAAATTCTCGTGAAACCGTTCGTGTTTTTCTAAATGCTCAAAAAGCTGAAGAAATTGTTTTTACGAAAAATGCAACAGAAGCTATTAATACTGTTGCTTATGGTTGGGCGATGCCAAAACTCAAAGAAGGTGATGAGATTGTTCTAACGATCATGGAACATCATTCAAATATTATTCCTTGGCATTTTCTCCGTGAACAAAAAGGTGTTAAACTTATTTTTGTTCCTGTCGATGAAAATGGTGTTCTGCACATTGAAGATTTCCAAAAGGCTTTAAGCGAAAAAACGCGGCTTGTTGCTATAACGCATATGTCCAATATATTAGGAACTGTGCCTCCTGTTAAAGAGATTATTAAACTAGCACATCAAAATTCTATTCCGGTTCTTGTTGATGGTTCTCAAGGAGCAGTACATTTAACCGTTGATGTGCAAGATCTCGATTGTGATTGGTATGTCTTTACAGGTCATAAGCTTTATGGTCCCACTGGTATTGGTGTTTTGTATGGTAAAGAAGATAGATTAGAAGAAATGCGTCCTTTTCAAGGGGGAGGGGAAATGATCGAGGAGGTAACAACCGATAAGGTGTTTTATAATGCTCCTCCTTACCGTTTTGAAGCAGGTACCCCTCCTATCGTTGAAGCTATTGGATTAACTGCGGCTATTGATTATATACAAGAGAAAGGTCGTAGCACGATTCATGCCCATGAGAGGTCCCTTTTAGCTTATGCGCAGGAAAAACTTAAAATGGTTGAGTCATTGCGTATTTATGGTCATTCTCCCAATAAAGGAGCTATTATATCATTTACAATTGAAGGAATTCACGCCCATGATATCGCTATGTTTATTGATAGAAAAGGGGTTGCAATACGTGCGGGAACTCATTGTGCACAGCCTTTATTACAGCGCTTTGGTCTAACATCTATTTGCCGCGCATCGTTAGCCATGTATAACACTAAAGAAGATATAGATCAATTGGTAGAAGCATTGCAAGAAACAAGGACATTTTTTAATGGCTGAATTAATTGAAGAGCGTCATTCTACAGAATCTGTTGAAACTGTAAGTGAAAATAAAAAATCTTACATATCAGCAATTCCAGCAGATGAAATTGATCGTATGACGAATGATATTATTGCTGCTCTTAAAACAGTTTATGACCCAGAGATTCCTGCTGATATTTATGAGCTAGGACTGATTTATCGTATTGATATTGAAGATGATCGTTCAGTAAAAATTGAAATGACTCTTACAGCACCGGGATGCCCTGTTGCTGGTGAAATGCCGGGGTGGGTAGAAAATGCAGTCAGTGCAGTTGAAGGGGTTTCGTATGTTGAAGTCACTATGACTTTTGATCCACCATGGACACCTGATTGTATGTCAGAAGAAGCTCAAATTGCTGTCGGATGGTACTAAAAGTATTGTTAAGAGACTCTAATTTAGCCATTCATGAATAAGCTGTTTACTTTTCACAAGCGTTTGAATTTAAGGACGATCGCATGAGTTATAATAAACAAAAACTAGAACTCACTTGGATTGGAAAAGAAAAACGCCCAAAACTAGAGCCTCGTATCTTATTAGAGGATCTTGAAAAATCTTATCACGCTTCGCATCAAATATCATCCCAAGATATTTTTGATAATAAACTTATTTTTGGTGACAATTTGCTCGCGCTCAAAGCGCTTGAGAAAGAATATATGGGGAAGGTAAAATGTATCTATATCGATCCGCCTTATAATACAGGCAATGCCTTTGAACATTATGAAGATGGTTTAGAGCATTCCATATGGCTCAGTCTTATGAGAGACAGGCTAGAATTGTTACATCATTTACTGGCGGATGATGGAAGTATCTGGATATCAATTGATGATGATGAACAAGCCTATCTTAAAGTGATGATGGATGAAATTTTTGGTCGCCAAAATTTCATCAACAATATTATTTGGCAAAAGAAATATGCTCCACAAAATGATACAAAATGGCTTTCCGATAACCATGATTTTATCATGGTTTATGCCAAAGATAAAACGATTTGGCGCCCTCAATTGCTTCCTCGTTCAAACAATATGGATGCGCGCTATAAAAATCCTGATAATGATCCTCGCGGTCCTTGGAAATCTGGAGATTTATCCGTAAAAAGAGTAACACCTAAGGATATTTATGAAATCATCACACCTTCTGGACGCAAGGTAATGCCTCCTAATGGTAGAAGTTGGGCTATGAATAAAAAAAAATTCTTTGAATTATTGAACGATAATCGTATTTGGTTTGGTCCAACAGGAAGTAATGTTCCTTCTATGAAACGTTTTTTATCAGAAGTAAAAAATGGTATGGTTTCAATGACGATTTGGCTCTATACAGAAGTGGGACACAACCAAGATGCCAAAAGAGAAGTCAAAGTTTTTAATTCTGATAATGTCTTTACAACTCCCAAACCTGAGCGGTTAATGGAACGCATCATTCAACTTGCCACTAATCCTGGTGATCTTGTTTTAGATTCTTTTGCGGGTTCCGGCACAACCGGTGCTGTTGCCCATAAAATGGGAAGAAAGTGGATTATGATTGAACTTGGTGAGCATTGTCACACCCACATTATCCCTCGTTTAAAACAAGTCATTGATGGAACTGATCAAGGGGGAATTTCCAAAAGTGTCAATTGGCAAGGTGGCGGTGGATTTCGCTATTATCGCCTTGCACCTTCTCTGTTACAAAAAGATCCATGGGGACAATGGATTATTAGTCGCGAATATAATGCTGTGATGCTTTCAGAAGCAATGTGCAAACATATGGGATTTACCTATGCACCTGATGAAAATCATTATTGGATGCAAGGGTACTCAACCGAAACAGATTATATTTATGTCACAACAAGCGCTATGACCCATGAACAACTCCGTATAATGAGTGAAGAGGTAGGCTCTCATCGCACGTTGCTGATTTGTGGTACAGCCTTTGATACAAAATCAGCATCCTTTGAAAATCTGACACTCACTAAAATCCCCCGTGCAGTGTTAGAAAAATGCGAATGGGGAAGGGACGATTACAGTTTAAATGTAGCCAATCTTGAACCAGTGATTGTGGTAAAAGAAAACAACAAAAATAAAGATATTGCGCAAGCAGAATTAGATTTATTTGAATAGTATATAAAAAGCGGAGTTTTTCATGAACACTATTGAAAAAAGGATTTCTGCTCGCTTATCGTTACGTGATCCTCAACGTGAATCTTTAAATATTTTGGTTAAAATCTTAGAAAATATAGAGCTTTCTAAAAATGCTGATTTGGTTGCAGAGTTAGAAGTGATAAAAAATCTTTATCCTTCTGTACAAGATTTTGAACGAAACTTTCCCTCTTTTTGTTTTGCCTTAGCAACGGGTGTTGGAAAAACGCGACTTATGGGGGCTTTTATTAGCTATCTTTACTTAACAGGTCGCAGTCGCCATTTTTTTGTTTTAGCGCCAAATTTGACTATTTATGAAAAGTTAAAACAGGATTTTAGTCCCCAAAGTCCGAAGTATGTTTTCAGTGGAATGAGTGAATTTATTGCCAATAGACCCGTTATTATTACAGGTGAAGATTATGAAAGTGGTAAAGGTATTCGCGTTGATGAACACCATTTTGAAGGACAAAAGCGTTTGTTTGAGAATAGAGATACGGCCTTTATCAATATTTTTAATATTTCTAAAATTAATACAACAGATAATAAAAAAGGCGCACTAAAATCTAGTATTCCGCGAATTAAACGCTTACAAGAAACGATTGGTGAAAGTTATTTTGATTATCTCGCAAATCTTCCTGATTTAGTTTTGTTAATGGATGAAGCACATCGTTATCGAGCTTCTGCTGGTGCGGCAGCAATTAATGAGTTAAAACCTGTTTTAGGAATAGAGCTTACAGCGACACCAAAAACAATAGGTGCAAAACCCGTAGATTTTAAAAATGTTGTCTATAGTTATTCACTTGCAGAGGCTATGAGGGATGGTTTTGTAAAAGAGCCTGCTGTTGCTACACGTAAAGATTTTCAACCTCAAAATTATACATCTGAACAATTAGAACATATCAAATTACAAGATGCAATTCATGCCCATGAAAACGTGAAAGCAGATTTAATTGTCTATGCAAAAGATTATAACAAAAAGTTCGTTAAGCCTTTTATTTTAGTTGTCGCTCAAGATACAAATCATGCACAGAAATTGCGTGATTTATTGGAATCAGATGATTTTTTTGCAGGAGCTTATAAGGGAAAAGTTATAGAGATTCATACAAAACAGTCGAATATAGAAGAAGATCAAAATATTCAAAAGCTGATTGCAATTGAAAATTCTTATGACCCAACAGAAATTGTTATTCACGTTAATAAATTAAAGGAGGGGTGGGATGTTACGAATCTCTATACTATTGTACCGTTGCGTGCATCGGCTTCAGAAATTTTAACAGAGCAAACAATTGGGCGTGGATTGCGTTTGCCTTATGGGTATAGAACGGGCGTGGAAGCTATTGATCGTTTAACAATTATTGCGCATGATCGTTTTCAAGATATTATTGATCGTGCAAACGATCCAAACTCAATTATAAAAAAGCATATTGAGATTGGAAGAGAGGGGGATGTACCCTCTGAAAAGTCAGATATTGTGACGGTTCCATGTCAAGTAGAAGCTTTATTGATGCAAACGATGGTAACACGTAATTCCGATATAAATGGAGCATCTTCTGATTTACAAGGTATCATATTACGTAATACAGATTCCCCTACATTAACGCCTGAGGAGCAAGAAATTGTAGCGATCGCGTGGGATCTTATCAAAGAGAATGATAAATTGCCAAGTTCTCAAATGCTTTGTTCTGCACAGATACAAGAAAAAATTGCTAATAAAGTTATGAATATTAAGCCTTCATCACAAAAGTCTCTTGTATCAAAAGTGGTGACAATTCTGACAAAACAATTAACAGAACTGATAATAGATATTCCAAATATTATACTCATACCTTCGCGTGATGTTACTTATGGTTTTTATGATTTTGATTTAAAAAATCTAGAAAGTTTAAATTTTCAACCTGTTAGTAAAGAACTTTTAATTCGAGAATTGCGTACCCATAAAAGCATTTTTCTTACTTCTAAGAATGAATATGTAAAAGAGCCTTATCTTGAAAACTACATCATTCGTGGTTTGATTGATAATGACTTTGTCGATTATGATAACCATACGCTCTTATTACGAAAATTAGCTAGTCAGATAGTAGAACATTTCCGATCTTATTTACCCAATGATACAGCTGTTGAGAACGTATTAATTCACTATCAGCACAAGCTTACTAGTTTTATTGTTGCGCAATTAAGAGAACATCAATGGGAAACGCAAAAAGATTATGCGGTTAAAGTTACACGAGGTTTTGCAACTTTATCACCTATCCATTATGTGTTACCGCAAGGGACGTCTCCTCTTGATTTTCGTAATATTCCTGCCATTAAAAGTGATATTAAAAAACTTGTATTCAGCGGCTTTAGAAAATGCTGTTATCCTTTACAAAAGTTTGATTCAGTAGAAGGGGAATTACGATTTGCTCAAATATTAGAGGATGATGCACAAGTCTTGAAATGGATGAAACCCGCTCGAGGTTTTTTCAGAATAGAATATGATAAAGGATCGACTTATGAACCGGACTTTGTTGTAGAAACGAAGGATGCCAAATATCTTTGTGAGCCTAAAAAAGCCTCTGAAATGCAAAATCCTATTGTTTTAAAAAAGAGAGAAGCTGCAGTTCAATGGTGTTGTCATGCAACGCGCTATGCGGCGACTTATGGCGATAAAAAATGGTATTATGTTCTTATTCCCCATGATGCTATTAAAGCAAATAGTAGTTTTGAAGGTTTGTGTGCAGAGTTTACCATTTCAGAATCTATACTTGAGAGCTCGTAACTTTTTGCTTCAAAAATAAAACACATAAGTTTTTTAATTGACGGGTGTGAGGTTCAATCAAATGTTTGAATAATTATTTTTAACTTTTTTCTAACGACGTTAAAATAAAAAGAAAAATGTATAGAAAAGTTATACAAGATTATGCTTTTGTATGGGGATTTGTAGCACATTTACAATTTTTTATAAAAGTACAATCTTATTTTCGTTATGTGAAAAGATCTTTGAGTTATAGTCATAAATTAAAAAAATATTTTGATTTTATTGAGTAATTTGATAAATGTTCTTTTTTTAAAAAACTTAAACAGTTTATTGTTCTTTCATTTAAAACGCCTGAATATAATGAAATACCCAGAGGATAAAAGGGGGAGTTTTTCATATGACTTTAAATTTAACAAACACTGTTTTTAATTTTTTAAAGAAAAACCCGACGAAAAAGTTTACAGCTCAAGAAATTGCTCAATGGATATTTGAAAATTACCCAGAGAAATGCCGCCAAAAACAAAAGCATTCAACGGCGATAATCAATCCCCTTAATAGTGATGCAGCTCTTATTCAGCAAATTGTTGCTGAAATAGGATCGCAGCGCCCTCAATTACAAAAGCGTTATTCAGAAATTAAAACCACTGAAGGACGACCGCGACAATATTATTTTACTAAACAAACAGATAGTGCTGAAATTGACGCAATAGAGGACAATGCAAAGAGTAGAACAGAAGGTAGCTCTGTTAAAGAGCATGATCTTTATCCGTTATTATCTAAATTTTTATGGTCAGAGCTTGCAGTTTATAGCAAGCGCATTAATGAGAAATGTTCTCGTAATAAACATGGTGCAGGCGGAAATAAATGGCTTTATCCAGATCTCGTAGGGATGCAAGATTTAAGCAAGGAATGGAATCGTGAAATCAAAGACTGTGTTTTGCAATATTTTGATAAAAAGACAAAGCTTTGGTCTTTTGAAGTAAAAATTCTCATCAATCGTTCAAATTTACGAAAAGCATTTTTTCAAACAGTTAGTAATTCTTCATGGGCTAATTTGAGTTATTTAGTAGCTAGTGAAATTGAAGGAGTTGATACATTAAAAGAGCTTCGGATGCTTTCAAGTTTGCATGGAATTGGATTTATAAGACTTAATAAGGAAAACTCTTCCGAGAGTGAGATCTTAATTCCTGCCAAAGAACGTAGTGATATTGACTGGGATACTGCTAATAGATTAGTGGAGGAAAACAAAGATTTTCTTGATTATATTAAGCTTATTCGTCAATTTTATCAAACTGGTGAGATGCGTTCTCTAGATTGGGATCATATGTATCTATGAGGGGTATTTTTAAAAAGACTCCATTGTTTAAAAGCCCTTTTTTCAGAGTGATGAAAAATTACTCTAACTATTTTGTTTGACTTATTATATTGATATTGTATCAATTAAATTTTTTTCGCGTACCTCATGAGTGGGGTTGAGTCGGGGAAGAGTAAAAATTCTGTTTTAGGCCTGTTCTATTTTGTGCATTGGGCATGATTCCATTAGATACTAGACTTAATGACTATAATTTATTACAAATTTGCTACTTTAGAGAGTGAAATTCGACTTTTTTGCTTTGTTTATATCAAGCATTAAAAATATTACTTTCTCATATTGAAGTCTTCTTACGGAGAATTTACACTACTATTTCTTTAATTTCTACTGCTGTTCATTTTGATTATTATTAAGTTTTTTATTATCCGAAGTAAACATTCAAAAATATTAATTTTATAAAATATTCACACAGTTTACTCAATTTCTTGAAATAGATTTAGAAAATAAATTTTTCTCACATCTTATAGTAAAGGGGTGTACTATCACAGTTTGCCACAATACTCTCTTTATTTTTCAATAATACCGCACGCTAAACGTGCACCACCTCCGCCAAGCGGTAATGGTTCATCTGATTGATTATCAGCCCCTAAATGAATGACTAAAGAGCGCCCTTTAATTTCAGAGATTTTTTTTAATCGTGGAGCAAGAACGCTCATTATGGCATATCCGTGCTTATCAACATAAAGTGCTGGTAAATCACCAAGATGACCATTGACATTATAAGGTCCTAAATGTTTTCCGGTATGTTCCGGATCATAATGTCCACCTGCGCTTCCACCAATTATGCCATCTTTTGTATCACATGAAGGATTCACATGTACATGAAAACCATGCATCCCTTCTGATAAAGTAGATAAATTAGGGATGAAAATCAAACCGTACGTGTTTTCTTCAATTTTAATGCTACCAATAGCCTTTTTGAAATTGTTATCTTCTAATTTATAAATATTTACTTGTGTTGATAGTGCTAATACAGAATTTTTATGAATTAAAAATGCCATAAAAAACAATAATGATAATAATATTTTTTTCATAAAATACCTTTATACTTATTTTAAATAGATTATTATCTATAATTAATAATCTATATTAATAATATATTATATAAGTGTCTTAAATTGAACTTTTACAAAAATAATTTAAATAGAAATATTAGTTATTAGAAAGAGCAAATAAATTAAAGTATGTTTATATATATATTTCTAAACATAACTTTCATTTTTTGATCTATAAAAAATGTAGCTTCCATAGACTGATAATTATATCTCGCTTACATTTCTTCAAGAGATGCTTTAAAAAATCTACTTTTTTGATGTATAATAAAGAATTAAGCAAACAGTTTTAATAAGTTAGATGTTATTTCATTTATAATATGATAATCGTTTCATCAAAAAAAAGAACATATAATTTGTTGATGATTTAATTGTTTTTCATAGAAAAAATGACGAGAAATTTCTATTCATTATGAAATTTATAAGAGAAAGAATTATTATGATTCATATAAATTTCCCATAAAATACAGCATATACCGACACTTCCTCCCATTCCTGATCCTATCAGTGCTCCTATTATTATTCCGGCAGAAAGTGCTACTCCTATACCCATTGCGATAACTGGACCAAATCCTGGAAGAGCAATATAACCATAAGCTGAAAGAATTGCCGCGATAGCTCCTGATATGCTTCCATTTAAACCGCCAATGAAAGCAAATTCTTTAATAGAATGGCAGCACTTTTTTAAATTTTTTTTCTTACGGCTGTAAAAAGAAACGTTGCTGTAAGTTTTAAAATCAATCATATTCTTTTCTTTCATTTTGAATGCTAACTGTTCCTGAATAGTCAACGGATACGAAAAAATGGGACTTTTTAAATTTTACTAAAGCACGCCAGATGCCATTGTCATCTAAACGCAATCGTTTAATATTCTCAAAACCATTTTGCATAAGACAATTTTTAACTTGTGAAGCAGTAAATGAGTTCTGACCTATTTTAGTGACATTTTGAGTAGAGCTATAGGTAAAGGTTTGACAATAAGGAAGGTGAAAAACTTCACTTATTGAAGTAGTGACTATCAACGAGACACATACAATCATTATAAAAAAAGTACTTAATTTCAAAAATTTATTTAGTGTCATCTTGTTACCATTTGTTAAAACAACACTTCATTAACCTCTGTGTTACTAACAGGTTCCAAAGATGATTTTATTTTTAATATTATACTTAATAATAAAAAGATTTTAAAATCCATTGATTAAATAAAACTGTTTTTTATTATTTATTTTCTTATTAAAATTAATATTATAAAATAACTCTTTAAAAACGGTATTATTTTTCATTTTCTTTATAGTGCAAAATTTAACAGATGTGATTTAGCAAGATATCTTTACAATTTAAGTTTTAGTCTATAATTAAGTTTTATCTTATTTCATATCAATATGCTAAATATATATAATAATTTTTTCTTTCCTAGAAAGAACAAAGATATTTTTTGCATCAGTAATATGATATGATTGCAAAATGCAATTTATTATTTTTTATTTTACGTTATTATCCATTATTGTTCAGTAGAGCTGTTTTGATGATTTTGTTGGAGATATTTGCATAATTTCCTTGAATCCATAACCCGGATACATTCCTTCGCGCATAAATAAATTACGTAATGGTGGAAAACTATGTAACAAACCAAGCCCAATGCTTCGTATGATATGAACAGGCAACATATGAGAAAGTAGAGCAGAGTTCAGTGTATGAACAGCTCCACTTCGGATTAATATATCTGGTTTGCGACATTTGTTATAATGTGCAACAATCATTTCAGAGTTAGAATTGGATATTTTATTAGGTAAAATATCAATTAAAGTTTGGACATCACGGAATCCTAAATTCAATCCTTGTGCCCCAATAGGGGGGAAAACATGAGCGGCTTCACCGACTAAAATTGTTCGATTAGCAGCAAAATGACGAGAAAGAAGTCCGAAAAGCGGCCATGCTTGAATTGATGTTTCTAAGCTTAGCTTTCCAAGCATTGATTGCATTTTGTTTTCGATCATTTTTGCAATTGTTTTTGGTTCTGTATTCAATAATTCTTCAGCACGGGAAGGATGAACAACCCATACAAGACTAGATCTTCGTCCTGGTAGTGGAACCTGTGTAAATGGACCGTGTTCTGTATGAAATTCGGTTGATGTATTTTGATGAGAAAACTCATGAGAAAAGTTGAGAACAAGTGCTTTTTGTGGATAATTCCACTGTTTGACACTTATCCCTGCTGCGGCACGTGTAAGAGAGTGACGTCCATCAGCTGCAATAACAAGTGGTGCTTGAATGACTCTACAATCAGCAAGAGTAATACATACATGTTTTTTTGTGTGATGAACAGATTTGGCTGCAGAAACAAATCTTGTAATATTGGGCGTAAGTGTAACAGCATCGACTAAAGCACTGTTCAATTTTACATTAGGTATATTATAGCCAAAAGCTTTTTCACCAATTTCAGCAGAAGAAAAATGCACCGTAGGAGCATGCACAATTCTAGAAGTTATATCTATAATTCTCATGGAAGATAAAGCTGCTGCATGTTTTTGAAGATTATCCCAAATATTGAGTTTTTGAAGCATGCGTATTGCAGGCATCATAAGAGCAGTTGTCCGTAACTCATCTGTATGAGCAGGGGGCCCAACAAGAAAAACAGAAAGCCCCTCATGTGCAAGACTCAGCGCCGCTAACATTCCGACAGGGCCTGCACCAATAACAGCAATATCTTTATGCTCTTCCTTTTCAAATATCACAATGACTTGAACCTTTCTCCATTGAGAAAATATTTTAACATTTCCAAATGATCGCTCTCTTTTTATTATATGAAGCTCTTCTATTATAGTATGTAATAAATAATGCGATATAAAAAAGTAACCTTTTTATGATTTTTTAAAATGCTGAGTTATATCATCGGTAAAAAATGGCGTATTGATAGATGGTTGAAGACTTTAAAAACGAGGATAAGAAAAACTTGAAACGTAAACTAACAAAGAAAATCAAAACAAACGCTAAATTATTACGCCATAAAAAAGTAACAATGCCACAAGCAAAGGCCTTTTCTGTTCATTTACTAACAGCTTCGGGATCATTTTTAGCGTTTCTTTCTCTTATATCAGCCTCTCAAAAAGAATGGACAGCTATGTTCTGTTGGCTTGGGCTTGCTCTTCTCGTTGATGGTATAGATGGACCAATTGCACGTAAACTTGATGTTAAATACGTTCTTCCAACATGGTCTGGAGAGCTGTTAGATAATATTATTGATTACGTGACTTATGTCTTAATTCCTGCCTTTGCACTCTATCAAAGTGGTTTTATGGGGGTAGGGTTATCATTTTCATTGAGTGCAATTATTGTTATTTCATCTGCTATTTATTATGCAGATACTAGTATGAAAACCAAAGAAAATTTTTTTAAAGGATTTCCTGTTGTTTGGAATATGATGATTTTTACGCTTTTTGTCGTCAGACCAGGAGAGTGGATTACTTTTATCATTATTGTTTTATCGGCGATTATATCTTTTTTGCCAATTTATTTTATTCATCCAGTAAGAGTCCTTCGTTTACGTAGGGTTAATTTTCCCATTTTTCTCTTATGGTGTTTTTTTGGTATTTCTGCCTTCTTTTATCAACTAGAGGCTCCCTATTGGGTTAAAATAGGAATTTCGGTAACAGGAATTTATATATATTGTATTGGTGCAATCATGCAAATATTTCCTCAACTTGGGGCAAAAAATATAAAAAAACAATGAAATAGTTGTTTTAAGAAGGGTGTGAGATGCAAATTAATTTTGGAGCAGATGATGATATTTCTTTTACGAAAGAAGGGCGGGCTGGTATTATAAAGCTCACACGTTCTTCAGCATTAAACGCTCTTAATCAACGAATGGTTTCAGCTTTAAAAAAAGCTCTCAGAACATGGGAAACAGATGATAATGTTTCTTGTGTCTTAATTGAAGGGGAGGGACGTGCTTTTTGTGCTGGTGGAGATGTTGTAGAAATCTATCATATGGGGAAAAGTGTTGCTGCTTGTCAATACTTTAGGGATGAATATAGCTTAAATGCTTATATCAAACATTTTTCAAAGCCCTACATTTCTTTCTTAAACGGTATTTGGATGGGAGGAGGGGTCGGTATTTCTCTCTATGGTTCGCATCGAATTGTTACAGAAAATACAGTTTTTGCTATGCCAGAAGGTGCGATTGGATTTTTCCCAGATGTAGGTGCAAGTTTTTTCTTACCATCTCTTCCCAATCATTTTGGCATCTATCTTGCATTAACGGGCGCACGCATAAAGTGGGGAGATTGCTTAAATTTAGGATTAGCAACACACGCCGTTGCTGAAACTGAATTCGATATGATTAGAAAAGCTGTTATTGAGCAAGGAGATCCCACTTTAGCTTTAAACGAGCGAGCAATTACAAAAGACTATGAAACAAGTCATGAAATACGTTGTATTATTAACAGTTGTTTTAGTGCCCATAGCTTAGAAGAATGTCTTGAGTTGCTACATAAAAAAAGCAATGAAGATGTTTTATTTGCTAAAGAATGTTATGATATTTTGCAGTCACGTTCCCCGACAAGTTTAAAAGTTATCTGGAAACAAATGAAACAAAATTCATCTCAAACGTTGGAAGATTGTATGAAAATTGAAAACCGCATAGCGCATCATATGATTCATTCACATGATTTTTATGAAGGTATACGTGCTATGTTAATCGATAAGGATAAAAGACCTCAATGGCAGCCAGATAAACTTTCAAATGTGACAGATGAAATGGTAGATTCTTACTTCCAACCTGTTGAACAAGAGTTATTATTGTGAAAAATAATTCTCACAAACATATTTCAAAAATCAATTTAATCTATAACTGTTACTTACGGTTTTTGGCACTTATTTGCTTAGTTCTAGGTATTTGTTATTGGATACGCCTTGTTGGTGTTTTTCCAGGTATTCTATGGCGTTTTGATCTTATGCCTTGGCAGTGGCAATTTGCATCAGCTATATTGGCTATTCTCTATCCTATTGCCTTAGTTGGACTTTGGATGTATTCACTATGGGGCATCATTGTGTGGTGTATTGCAGCATTGATTGAAGCAATAACAATGTATTATTCCGATTTTATTTATCAGCCATTTGTACCATTATTTCATGGAATATTGTTTTTAGCTTTTATAGCACTACAAATTGTGATGGTGTTTTTTAAAAGAGTAAAAAATAAAAAAACATTGTGATTGAAATTTTCGAGCCAGAATAACAGGCTCGATTTTCAATCTTAGCTAACTTAAGTAGCTCATTTTAAAGATTCGTTCTTCAAAGCGCTGATACTAGATATACTTCTTCTATAAAGTTCCATAATATATATTATGCGATAATATCATACAGAAAAACAAAGAAATCCCTCCTTTAAAACATAAATCATGTTTATAATCATACAATTCACTTTAAAAACTAAATTACAGCACATTAAAATATTTGGTCTTTAAGGATATTCCTCAAAGACCAAAATAGTTGTAATGAAATTACATCGTATAAATAATAAAAATTACTGTACTATTTTACAACGTTTTATACGTGCAAGATCACTCAAAACAGCATTACGATTATTTAACGCTGAAATTTCATTACTTTCACTGGATTTAGGATCTATAAAAAACAAAGCAGGAAAAAATACAACACTTGTTGCTGCTAAAGCCACGTTTTTATTTCTTGCTTTAGAACGCTCTGCAATTGTATCATTAATCTGACGTTTATTAGCAAAAAACTCCCGTTGAATATCGGCACAACTCATTGATCCGTCATGTAATGTTGTCGTTGAAATATTTTTTTCTAAACGCCCTCCACATGCTGTCAAGGAAACTGCTAAAACCACAATACAAACGTCCCGCTTAAAATTCTTATACATAAAAGCCTCATTTTCGACATAAAAAAGTACTAAATATGTCAAAAATGAAATAAAATAAAGAATAAATTTAAAAGTATTTTATTTAACTAAAAATATTGCGCATAATAAGCTTACGCATCTGTTTCAAAAGTAAGACCTTGATATGCAGGTTTTACATAGGATGGAACGTAATTTATTACCTTATTGTAATCCAGAGTTCTATCCATATGTGTAAGTATTGCTTGTTTTGGCTTTAAATATTCTATCCATTGTAATGCTTGATCAACAGAAAAATGACTCGGGTGAGATTGAAATTGAAGAGCTTCAATGATAAGCACTTCCAAATCCATTAATTTGGATAATGTTTGTTCAGGAAATTCACTAACATCTGTACAATAGGCAACATTCCCAATACGAAAACCTAAAGAATGAATGTTTCCGTGGTGTTGTAAATGTGTATTGACGCTTATTTCTCCGCCCTGCCCCTGAATAATAAATTGGCTATCTTCATTGATAAGATGCTCTTTTAAAATGGGAGAATAAGATGAATCTTTTGGAGTTTGAAAACAATATCCGAAAGCACTTTTGAGATGCTCTAGTGTAAATCTGTCGGCATAGATATCTATTAAACATTTTTGTGCAAGTGCATAGCTGCGTAAATCATCAATACCGTGGATATGGTCTGCATGAGAATGCGTGTAAAGAGCAGCATCAAGATGGCTTACACGCGCATCGATCATTTGTGAGCGAAAATCTGGACCTGTATCAATAACGATCGTTGTTTTGCCTCCTGAAGGTTTAATACGTTCAACTAATAAAGAACTTCTGTAGCGTTTATTTTTAGGGTTATTCGGATCACATGTTCCCCAATCACCATTAGGTCTTGGCACTCCTGGAGAAGGACCACAACCTAATATTGTAAATCGGTATTGATCACACATATCTTTTGCCTTATTTCATTTTGCTAAATAAACGAAAAGCATTACGCGTTGTTATTTGAGCTGTTTCTTCAATGCTTAAGCCAATTGTTTCAGCCAAAACAGCTGCTGTATAACATACAAAAGATGGTTCATTTGTTTTGCCCCGATGGGGACTAGGTGCTAAAAATGGAGCATCTGTTTCCACTAACAAATGCTCATGGGGCACAATTTTTGCTATTTCACGGATTTCAAATGCGTTTTTAAAAGTAAGAATACCTGAAAAAGAAATATAACCACCAAGTTCAATTCCAGCACGAGCAAGTTGCATTCCAGACGAATAACAATGAAGGATAAAGGGAAAAGCTCCTTCTTTTGTCTGTTCACGTAATATTTTCTCCATATCGATATCGGCATTGCGTGAATGTATAACAAGAGGAATCTGTGTTTCTCGAGAAGCAATGATATGTTCATGAAAAACTTTCTTTTGCTCTTCTGGAGTAGAATAATCATAATGATAATCAAGCCCCCCTTCCCCAAACGCAACAATTTTAGGGTGATTCGAGAGCTGTATAAGCTCTTCCGCTGTAATATTTTGTTCTTCATGCGCATGATTGGGGTGTGTTCCAACGGAACAAAAGACTTGATCATAGCTTTGCGCAATGGCTAACAGCTTATCTAACTTATAAACATGGGTTGAAATTGTTATCATACGTTTAACGTCAGCATCTAAAGCCCGTTGGATAACATTATCCAAATCTTGTGAAAAATCTTCAAAATCAAGATGACAATGTGTATCAATCAACATGATGAGTATCTTCTTTCTTCAAGATATAACGAGGAAAAATTGGTTCTGGTGGTGGAAGATCAAGCCCTTCTTGAATTTTTGAATGACTTATATGATACAATAACCGATCATCTTCAGCAACCGCAAGGCTATCAAGAAGTTTCGCTGCTGATTGGGGTATGAAAGGCAAAAGCATAATTCCTATTCTCCGCAAGATTTCTACAGTTATATAAAGAACTGTAGAAAATCGCTCTCGATCATTTTTACGTAAACTCCAAGGTTGTTCGTTGGCAAAATAGCGATTGGCATCTGCTACAATTGAAAAAATAGCTGAAAGTGCTAAATGCATACTATAAGAAGACATAGCTTGGTGTACAGTTTCAAGTACTTGAAGAGATTGTTCTAAAAGCTGTTTATCTTGAGCTGAAAATGAAGCTGGTTTCGGGACTTGTGCATTACAATTTTTGGCAATCATAGACAAACAGCGCTGTGCTAAATTACCAAGATCATTAGCAAGATCAGCATTAATACGGTTCACAAGGCTTTCATGACTATAACTACCATCTTGTCCGAATGGCACTTCACGGAGAAGGAAATAACGGACCTGATCAAGACCATAGTGTTCAACCATTTCAAAAGGATCAACGACATTTCCAATAGATTTTGACATTTTTGCACCACGATTAAGTAAAAAACCATGTGCAAAAATATTTTTAGGCAATTCAATTCCAGCAGACATTAAAAATGCCGGCCAATAGACTGCATGAAAACGAATAATATCCTTACCAATAATATGCGTATTTGCAGGCCAAAAATCACGTTTTTTTGAATTTTCATTGAAAAAACCTATTGCTGATAGATAATTTGTAAGCGCATCAACCCAGACATACATCACGTGCTTTGGATTCTCAGGAACAGCAATTCCCCAGTTAAAACTTGCGCGTGAAATAGAGATATCTTTTAAACCTGATTTGATAAAACTTATAATTTCATTACGCCGCTCAAATGGAGCAATAAAATCAGGATGTTTTTCATAATATTCAAGAAGAGCCTTTTCATAATGAGAAAGTTTAAAAAAATAACTTTCTTCTTCATTCCATTCAACTGGAGAGCCTAATTCCTTCTCACGACGGATGTTGTCTGGTCCAACTTCCGTATCTTTTTCTTCATAATAGGCTTCTTGGCGAACCGAATACCACCCCGTATAACGACCGAGATAAATATCGCCATTTGCTTCCATCTTTTTCCAAATTTCTTGACAAGCTTGATAATGGCGTTCTTCTGTCGTACGGATAAAATCATCGTTAGAACAATTTAATACTGCAAGCATTTTTTGAAACACCGCACTATTACGATCTGCAAGCTGCTGAGGTGTCATGCCTAATGCAGCTGCGGTTTGTTGCATCTTGAGACCATGCTCATCTGTACCAGAAAGAAAAAATACATTTTTTCCGTTTAACCGTTGAAAGCGGGCTAAAACATCGCTTGCAATTGCACTATAAGCATGTCCAATATGTGGAGCACCATTAGGATAAAAAATGGGAGTTGTTATGTAATATGTGTCACGCATGTCATACTCGTTGTAAAACGCTATAAATAAAAGATATTATGACATAACGTTTGTTTATCGCATTGTCACGGAAAAACTAATCCTCATGAATGATCTTATGAACTTTAAAAAGCAAGTTAATAACAAACTGCTTTTTATCGAGATTAAACAGTTGTATTTCCTCTATTTCTTGATGAATCTCCCGCCATTTTTCCGCATATTTTTTTGAGAGAAATAAGTCTCCCTTTTCAACGAGCATGATAGCTTTTTTTTGAATTTTATTAAGAATTTCATCACAAAATTGTTGAAATTGGAATGTAGAAGAAACAGATGAAAATGTTTGTGCAAGAGTATGTACAATCATTGCGTTACAAACAGGTTTCTCTAGGAGAGCATCAATTGTTTTAATAATTTCAAAACCGCCATGGCAAACAAGTAAAGCAGCTTTTCGAGGACTTCCTTTAGATTTTTCAATAATCATTTCAATTGTTTTCTCATCAGGTAAATCCTGATTGGCGAAAATATGTGTAATAACTTTTTTCATTTCATCGTTATTCAAGGGACGAAAAGAGATTTTTTGACACCGTGAATGGATTGTTGGAAGCAATTTGCCAGAAGAATGCGCGATAATAACAAATAACGTTTTTGTAGGTGGTTCTTCAAGTATTTTAAGAATTGCATTTGATGCATTTCTATTCATATCATCTGCAGAATCAACAATAACTATACGCCATCCATTTTCTTGTGATGTTCGGCTTAAAAAATGCATAATATCACGGATATCATCAACGAGTATTCCTGTTTTAAACTTTTGCGTTTTCACATCAAATCGACGTGAAATATACAAAAGACCAGGGTGACTTCCTTGTGTAATTTGGCGCCATGGGGTAGAATAAGGATCGGGTTTCAAGAAAGCACTCTGTTGAAAACTTAAAATGTTCCAAGCAAGATGAAAGGCTAATGTAGCCTTTCCAATCCCATATTCTCCTTCAAATAATAATGCATGATGTAAACGCTCTTCTTTAAGCATTTGTGTCAAAAAATGACGCACATCCTCATGACCAAAGATAACATTGTTCTGGGATGGTGATAAAATTGTATCAATATCATCATATTGGCGTAAGGTATTTACATTACTCATGAAAGCTGATCCAACAATACCTGATGACAAATATTTTTTATTTGATGAGCAATGGCTTCCACTGAGCCAGTGGCATCAATAACTCGAAATCTATGGGGTTCCTGTTTGGCCAATTGAAGAAAAGCCTGACGCCTTTGTTCTTGAATTTCCAACAGATCTTTTTCAAAATAATCAATTTCTTCTGTTTTTTTTCTTCGCAAATTTGCACGCTTCATACCACACATTGCAGGCATATCTAATAAAAATGTTAAATGAGGCAAAATACCATTGAGCGCAATACACTCTAAAACAGAAAGAAGAGAAGAACTGACGGTATCATTGAGTCCTTGATAAACGCGTGTAGAATCAATAAAGCGGTCACATAAAACGATTTTACCTTTTTGCAAAGAAGGTGCGATAACCTCAGTAACATGGTCGACACGTGCAGCTGTAAACAAAACAGCTTCAATCAACGGTCCATACTGTCGCGCCTGCCCCGACAACAAAATATGCCGGATTGCTTCTGCTCCTGGTGTTCCTCCTGGTTCTCGTGTTGTGACAACATCATAACCTTGGTGTGAGAGAGACTCAGCAAGTAAAGAAATCTGCACCGTTTTCCCTACCCCGTCCCCTCCTTCAAATGTAATAAAATAACCTGACACGTATGATCTTAACCTTATTAGCGCGTAACTACAAATATTTTCGTAACCATCCAATTGTTATTTCATAGAATGCATTTTTTACTTTTGCAAAGAAACTTCCTTCCTGAACATTCATTCCGGCAAAAACTGGTTTTTCCAGAAGAACCTTTTTATCTTCTAAAATTTGAATAACGCCAACTGATTGCCCAGAAACGATGGGAGCTTTCAATGGACCATGATATTTAATTTTTGCTTTAACATTTACTTTTTTTTCATTCGAAAGCATAAAACTTATTGGTGTTTTAACAATGAGTGGAACAAAATTTTGTTTACCACCATAAACAGAAGCACGACCAACCGTTTCTTCTTTTGTAAAAATCGTTTTGAGATCAAAAGCCGTCATTCCCCATTGAAGAATGCGTTCTATTTCTTTTGTATATTTTTTACCATCTTGCAAACCATTGATTGCTAAAAAAAGACGTCGATGATTTTTAGAAATGGTGGCAACCATTGAAAAACCTTCTTTTTCACTGTAGCCAAAACCAAATCCTTCTACACCAATTTCCTTAGAAATAAGAGGATTTTTATTACGTTGAAAAATATTATTCCATGTAAAATGAGGCTCACAATAAAGTGCATAATAGTCCGGATATTCCTGAACAATATGACGTGCTAATATAATCATATCACGCACAGTTACAAATTGTCCCTCTTCGGGTAACCCTGTTGCATTAACAAAATGACTCTGAGATAATCCGATTATTTTTGCGCGCTGATTCATCAACTTTGTGAAATGAGCTTCATCTCCCGATATTCCTTCAGCAAGAATAATAGCAGCATCATTTCCATTCACAATAATTAAACCACGCAACAGATCAGAAACACTGATTTCTGTTTTTATCTTTGCAAACATAGTGGTTGTACCGGAAGGTGCTCCACCCTTGCGCCAAGCATTTTCACTGACCTTAAATTTCTGCGTACTTTTTAATAATCCTTTTTTTAATTGATGAAATACAACTTCTGCTGTCATCAATTTTACTAATGAAGCAGGAAAAAAAGGAATAGCACTTTGTTTTTCATAAAGTATTGTCTCTGTATCATCATCGAGTAATAACAATTGTGAAGCAGAAATTTGAAAATCTTCTGCTTTCCCCCACATGACAAATACCAATATCCCCCATAAGGTCAATAAGATCCTTAATATTGTGTACATAGCTGCTCCTCCCATCCCAAAGATCAACATAAAGAATCTTATATAGGAAAAAACTTTTTTATTTCCGCAAATTGAGGAATTATTGATAACTCAAGAAAAGATTTTATTTTTATTCAGCGTTAGCAAAAGTAAAATGATGCACTTCTTATCTTCCACCTAGATTCAATTTTATGTTTTAAAGCATGAGAGACAAAATTTTTTTTTATTTGTTGTTTTATATTGATAGTAGATTGATTTATTATGATAAATTATAATCTTTTAACGTGGATCTGATTCAAAATACTGTAAGATTCTTTCGTTATATTTCCTCTCATATTGAATTCAATAAAATCGCTTGCTTACGCATCATAAGTAGGGTTCGTATATAGATAAAAATTATTAAAAAAGAGAGTAAAAATACTTCTTATCAACCTCTCAAGTGTTAAGAATTATCGCATAAAACATTGGGGCTTGCAAAGTGTATGACGGTGTCGGTTTATATCTTCATAAGTGTGAAGATGGTGATATCTAAAGGCGTTACAGTTATGCCATTCACAGGCGCTGTCGTAAAATAGACCTGTAGCGTGTTGAAGTATGTCTCTTTTAAATAAGTTCGTGAATTGGCAATGTAAGCGTATTTTGTTTGAGACGCTCTGTTTTTCGTGAGGGAACTTACTCCATTAAAGAACATGATAAACAAAAGCATGAGGTAATATATAATCTCTTCATAAGATATTACCGTGGATACTTTGGAAAATTGCAAAGCCGAATCAAAAGAAAATATTTTTTTACTTGTTAAGCTTTTTATTCCTCTCAAATCGATTGTACAGTTGTTTTGGAGATTACACAAACAGACTGATACAATAATCTACCTTCGTCTAGCAAAAGCTATTACAGTAAGAAAAGTACGCGCTTTATTAAGCAAGCAATATCATAAAACGACGAATAGACCAGCAATGGAGTAGAAAGGCCGTACTGAATTTATAATAATAGCACCCCACCACGCTTTTTGAAAAGGACAAAGCGCTTTAAGATGAAAATCTTACACTAAATCCGTAAGTTCTTACCTTTTTTACTAGAAAATTATATAGATAAAAAATCAATGCATTTTTTCTTAAAACAGTTGTAGCCAATTGACCTTTGTTTTTTTGTTTAGCTTATTTATAGAAGCAACTTGATCGAATGGAATCGGCTTATCAACCATGATAGGACCAATTTCTGGCAATTTAACTGCAACAGTTTTATTACGTTGTTCCTGTTCAACAGCAGCTGCTTTAGCTAGTTCCTTTTTGTTTCCTGTATTGCGCTGCTCTTTTAACAAAACAGTTTCTCTTTTTTTCGAAACATTTTCCGACGCTAATGAATATGGGGCAGCATTTCCAGGAGTATAAGAGGACATTAAATATGCACCATCATAATAGCCAACAGGTGCTTCAGCAATATATTCTACTTTAACATCTGCAACCCCCCTATCTACATACCCCAGTATTGTCGCAGCTTGCCTTGATAAATCAATGATTCTGTCTTTCATAAAAGGTCCGCGATCATTCACTCTAACAACGATTGAAGATCCATTTTTCAAATTAGTGACACGAGCATAGCTAGGTAAAGGCATTGTAGGATGAGCAGCAGTCAAAAGATTCATGTCATAAATTTCACCGTTGGCAGTTAAACGTCCATGAAAATCTGAACCATACCATGATGCTTCGCCAACACGTTTATAAGTTGGATCACTTTGAGGATAATACCACTTTCCTTTTATTTGATAAGGTTTACCAACAATCGCTCGTCCACGCTTTTTTTCTTCCGATTGATTCTTCTTATTGGAGACTTGTTGAGGTAGTACAGAAGTGTTTACGTTAATTGGTTTATTATGATAGGAATCTTTTATTGAAAAATTCATAGTTTGGCTTGCGCAACAAGATACCAGTGACTGAGAAATGACGATCATAGAAAACAATTGAAGTGTTGGTTTAATCATAAAAGTAAATTTCTTTTTTCTATTTGAAGGCATCTATTCAGTCCACTTATTTCTGTTAAGTACTACTGTAAAAACCACGTCACGCTTTTTGTACGCAACGGAAGAATTTACGTTTTTAAATGATTCCCCTCGCGCATATACCACTCTTGAATTGGCCCCTTCTATCAAGAAATTAACGTATTGTTAACCTTTTTATGATCTTCATAAGAAATAAATGTACTATAGTAGATGTTAAAAAGAGTAAAAATTAAATAAATCAACATCTTATAGAAAAGTCATTTCATAATATAAAGTGTGAATAAGTGGTGATTTTAGCAACTTGTTTTGCGAATCATGTAATGCAGTGGGTATTAAAAAATCAACCTATAGATTGAGAAAATTAGAAACCACATGTGCTGCCAACGCAGGTACAATCCTATCGTAATCTTAAAGCTCTTTTTTGTTGGACAGGAGACAGCATAGCATCGCTCTATTTCAAAACAGCTGATAGAAAATGACAGGTTATAGAATCAACAAAAAACTTCAAAAAGAATAAAAACAAGAAAGATTCTTAAATTTTTTATAGCCTATTGATATTAATTTAAATTTGGTGAGCGCGCAGGGATTCGAACCCTGGACCTACTGATTAAAAGTCAGTTGCTCTACCAGCTGAGCTACGCGCTCTCATACAAGCTATCTAGTTTGCACACTATCTAATTTGTAGAAAGTGAAGGGAACATACGGTTGACTTTCCATTTGGTCAACACCTTTTGGAGAAAAATATTATTATTTTCTTCAATTATCAATAATTTTTCGTTTTCACCCCTTTACTTCATCATTGTATAAGTACTCTTTAATCTTATTTTTGAAGTTTCAATAAAGGAAAAATTTCACTGCAAAATATTGCATAGATTCGAAGCGTTAAAATTATGAGAAATTACCCCCTTCCCCTCACATGGGTTGTTGAGCATAATGGGTAGAGAAGAAAAAATACCTTTTATTATAATATTATTTTTTATATCTTTATATCTTAGTGTTCAATTTTCAAATATAAATACAGATTTATAAGATAATATATTGATTTATAATAATTTATCATTTTTATCACTTGAGTGATAAGTCTCAAATACTGTAAGCTTATCTCATTTCAAATCTTTTTTATATTGAAACAATAAAAAGCATTTTCTTGACCAATATAAGTGAGAGAATAAAACTATAAAAAAGAAATGAAAATACCTTTTATGCCTCCTTTCAATAATCAAAATTTATCGTAACATTAGGGTTCATGAAAATAGTATATAGCAGTTGACACGTTAGACCTGAAAATGGAACAATGAGCAACAATGGCATTTTGAGAGTATAATTTTATTTATGCATAATGAATATATAACGAAAGCCAGTTTATCCTATAGAATAAAGTAGATATGAAGCAAAAATTTAGTCTCATTGAAAATATCTCGAATGACTATAAATTGTGTTCACTATTAGAGCTGTAGATAATTTTACTAAGAATAAAAAAGCAGAAATAATATGCAGTATGTAAAATGATTTTAAATACCCATAGAGAGTTCTAAATATATAGAATACCTTCTATTTAACTTTTTTATATCAGAAATTACAAAACATGTAGATATATTTTTAGAAGAAAAGGATAATACTGGTCATAAAATTTGGTGTTAGATAATTCAGTCAGAACTATAAAGTATTTTATACATTATTTAATATTAATGTAGCTATATAGTATATAAATAATAATTTAAATATATCTATAAATAAACATATTTATTTATTAAACGATAAGATCAAAAATAAAGAAAATAATTTTGATTTGGCGATAAAAATTGTAAAAGTGTTATATATACATGTATTTTTACTTTAATAATTTTTATTATTTTGATTGGAATATTGAATGCTAACATGTAAACAGTATGAGCTACTCTTGTTTATTCATAACCATATAAAAGAAACTGGTGTTCCTCCTTCTTTTGAAGAAATGAAAAATGCATTAGAACTTTCTTCAAAGTCTGGTATTCATAAGCTCATTATAGCCTTAGAACAAAGAGGTTTTATACGTCGTTTGCCCAATCGTGCTCGTGCTGTGGAGGTAATTCGACTTCCTGAGAAAATAACATTTAACCTTTCTTTAGCACGTAAAATTTCTCCCAGTATAATAGAAAGAAATAAAAGGGAAATATCAAAAAGCTTGAATCCCTTTGATGAAGAAGAAAAAAAAAATATCACCATTCCTATTATGGGACGTATTTCTGCAAGCGTACCCGCCTCTGCTATACTGCAGCAAATAAACAGCCTTTCTCTTCCACTCGATATGGTTAATACAGGTGAGCACTACGCATTAGAAGTTAAAGATGATTCTATGATGGAGGCTGGTATCTTTGATAAAGATACGATCATTGTGAAACGTCAAAATACAGCAATAACAGGTGAAATTATTGTTGCGTTTATTGATAAAAAAGAAGCAACATTAAAACGTTATCGACGCAAAGGAGCTTCTATTGCATTAGAAGCTGCAAATCCTCATTATGAAGTACGGACATACGAATCTGAGCGTGTAGAAATACAAGGCAAACTTACCGGACTTATTCGCAAATATTAAAAAATAAACCTTATAGTACGCGATATATATCGCAATAAGAAGCTGTTGAGTATTTTTTTATTGTGCCACACGCAATTGACTTCTTCTCCACAGCCAAAGGATGCCCCCAATTCGGTTTATAAACAATCCAGATCCTTATCGAGCGGATTTCACTTTCCCTTCCCTCCATTGTTCTTCACTTATGTCAAGGCTTGGCAAGTAAGCTTTAAAATATTCACCACGTACTTTGAAAAGAACTTGAATGCTTTTAAGAAAGCAGCCTTATATCCTCGTCCTCAATGATGGAATTTTACGATATAATAAAACAAAATTGTATGCATGCATAAAAACACATAAAATTTTGTAGAAAAAAATCAAATAACTTTGTAACAGACTGTATTGCATAGGTATAAAAATAAAGAACATTATTTTTAAGTTAATAAAAACGTAACTGAATCATTCATAGTAATTGTAGGATCATCATGGTAGCACCTCGTATTAGTTTTGTCTCCCTCGGATGCCCAAAAGCACTCGTAGATTCTGAGCGAATTATTACACGCCTTCGCTCTGAAGGGTATGAGATTTCACGTCAACATCAAGGAGCTGATGTCGTTATTGTGAATACCTGTGGTTTTCTTGACTCGGCAAGGAGAGAATCATTAGCCAATATTGATGAAGCTCTTAAAAAAAACGGAAAAGTTATTGTAACAGGGTGTCTTGGTGCTGATCCTGATGCTATTCGCCAAACATATCCTAATGTATTGGCTATTACAAGACCGCAAGCTTATGAAAGCGTTATAGAAGCTGTTCATACAGCAATTCCTCCAATTCATGATCCTTTTCTTGATTTAGTTCCTCCCCAAGGTATTCGTTTAACACCTCGCCATTACGCCTACTTAAAGATTTCTGAAGGATGCTCTAACCAGTGTAGTTTTTGTATCATCCCTACTCTGCGTGGTAATCTCACTTCACGTCCCATCAGCGATGTTCTTCGTGAAGCTGAAAAACTCGTGCAAGCGGGTGTAAAAGAACTTTTGGTTATTTCACAAGATACGAGTGCTTATGGTGTTGATCTTAAATATCTCGAAAATTCTTGGAAAGATCGTACAATCAAAACGAAATTCTTTGATCTTTGTCGCGAACTAGGCGATATGGGTATTTGGATACGTATGCATTACGTTTATCCTTATCCCCATGTTGATGAAGTTATCGAACTTATGGCTGCAAAAAAAATTCTTCCTTATCTGGATATTCCTTTTCAGCATGCATCACCGGCTGTTTTGCGTCACATGAAGCGTCCCGCACTTATGGAAAAAACAAACCGTAGAATTGAAAAATGGCGGAAAATCTGTCCAGATCTTACTTTGCGATCAACATTTATTGTTGGTTTTCCTGGTGAAACGAATGAAGATTTTAATATACTTCTAGAATGGCTAGAAGAAGCAAAAATTGAACGCGCTGGGTGCTTTAAATATGAAGAAGTAAAAGGAGCTGCCGCAAATGATTTGGGATTAGAAAATATTCCTGAAGAGGTGAAAGAAAACCGCTGGCATCGTTTTATGGCAAAACAACAACAAATTTCTACATATCTTTTAAAGAAAAAAATTGGAAAAAGACTCCAAGTTCTTATTGATGAAAGTCAAGGAAAAGTTGCCAAAGGACGTAGTCAGTACGATGCGCCAGAAATAGATGGTGTTGTCCATATATCATCACGACGCCCACTGCGTGTTGGTGAATTTGTCACCGTTAAAATCGAACAATCGGATGCCTATGACCTTTATGGTATAGCCGTTTAAAAATTTAACTCCTTCTCTGTCCTCAATGATGAAGATTTCTATCAGCATTGGTTTATAAAAGGTCAGCTACTCACAATCAAACTTGATCACTTATGTAACTCACTTCATGAGAATTTACGAGCAATTCTTGCCCTGAGTGTTTGCTATACACTCCCAAAATATCAAGCAGTTATATATTCTCTTAATTTAATGCCTTAAATGACGGTGACGGCGGCGCAACAGAATAAAATAAAATCCACAAGGTTCACCATTTTTAATTAACAAAAGAGCAAATCAACAACCGTACTATTTTCCTATTTTTGATATTGCGACAGTCATTGGTTAGTGAAAGGAAAATTTTTTCAAGAGAGTTTGATGCACACGAGAATTTCCTTTGTGATATGCAGGCAGATGTTTTTTATAGATGCAATATAAGAGAATTTGAAACAAAACAATCTGACGGTATTTAAATTAAAAAACAATAAATTATCATTATAAATAAGTATCTTATCTTAAACTCTTTGAACTTATTTTTTAAATATCTAATTTTTATTAACACGTTTTAAAATCAAAGAATTTCTTATCAAGCAAATGACTTGGGCGTACATTTGTTAAAGCGCGAATCATCGTATCTTTACGTCCTGGCATTTGTCTTTCTATATTTTTCAGCATTTCTTTCATTGCATTACGTTGCAAACCATCTTGACTACCGCAAAGATTACAAGGAATAATCGGAAATTGCATTGCTTGAGAAAATTTTTCCATATCTTCCTCAGCAGCATAAACAAGAGGACGTAACACAAAAAGATCTCCTTCATCATTTTTAAGTTTTCCAGGCATGGCAGCTAATCGGCCACCGTGAAACAAATTCATAAAAAATGTTTCTAAAACATCATCACGATGATGACCTAAAACTAATGCAGAACATCCCTCTTCACGTGCAATACGATAGAGATTACCACGTCGTAATCGAGAACAAAGTGAACAATATGTCTGCGACTCTGCCAATTTATCTGTAACAATGGAATAAGTATCCTGATATTCAATACGATATGGAATTTTATAAGAACTTAAAAAGTCTGGAAGAATATGCTTAGGGAATCCTGGTTGCCCTTGATCAAGATTACAGGCAAGAATTTCAACGGATAAAAGACCTCGCCACTTTAAGTCTAAAAGAAGCGCTAATAAACCATAAGAGTCTTTTCCACCCGATAAAGCAACAAGCCATTTTTCTCCTGTAGAGAGCATAGAAAAATCATCCAAAGCTTGTCGCATATGACGTAAAAGTCGTTTGCGTAATTTATTAAATTCTACGCTTGAAGGAGCAACACGAAACATTGGATGACAATTATCTGCTTCGCTTATTAAAGGATCATCTCTCCCTTCGTTTTCTTCTATTACTTGATATTCAACTGGAACATCATTCATAATACCATATCCTGCACAATAAACAGCTCGTTTTGCAAAGATAAAAAAATATTAAAGCAAGCTTACATCTATGTTTTTTGAATTTATAAATTAGATACACAAAAAAGAAATGGAACTATACAAATTTATGACTATAAAACATAGCAATAAACTTAATATAGAACCATTTACAAAAAGAACTTATTAACTTCAAATATTGTAAGAATAACACAATATTTTGAAGTTATCATACTAGAAGAGAGAAACAATTTCTCTTACAGAAAAATTATCGAGAATAAAATTCAACAACCAAATTAGGTTCCATTTGCACAGCATAAGGAACATCTGCAAAAGCAGGAATACGCGTAAAGGTTGCTTTCATCTGTTTATGATCTGCTTCAATATAATCAGGGACATCACGTTCTGCCAATTGCACTGATTCTAACACTAAAACAAGTTGTTTCGATTTTTCCCGAACCTCAATAACATCACCTGGTTTACAACGATAAGATTGAATGTTTGTGCGCCGCCCATTGACATTAACATGACCGTGATTGATAAATTGGCGAGAAGCAAAAATCGTAGGTACGAATTTTGCACGATAAACAACAGCATCCAAACGTGATTCTAACAGACCGATAAGATTTTCGCCAGTATCGCCCCGTCGACGAGCAGCCTCTTCATAGGTTTTATGAAATTGTTTTTCTGAAATATCTCCATAAAACCCTTTCAATTTCTGTTTAGCGCGCAACTGCACCCCATAGTCAGAAAGTTTTCCTTTCCGACGCTGTCCATGCTGACCTGGACCATAATCACGACGATTGACAGGAGATTTTGGACGCCCCCAAATATTTTCTCCCATACGACGGTCAATTTTATACTTTGTTGTTTCGCGTTTACTCATCGCATTTCCTTATAAAATAAAACACGAGATCTTAAGATCCCAAGGAAACGCGCCCTCCTCTGCCTTTAAATACTAAAGACTGACAGAATACCTTAACATATCAATATGCAAAGTTATCCACGGGACACGTCAATTAATGCTATTTTCTTGAAAAAATAGCCAGATCATCATTATTGGTCTCGTAACCCAAAGTCAACTCCTTTCATGAGTTTTAAGCCAAATCCTTTAAACAAATTCTCCGTTAAAGAAGTGATATTTTTCGATGTCAACAACGCAAAATCTTGATATTTCTTTATATATTGATGGTGTATTTCTCCCGACAATGGTAATAAAGATCTGATATGTTTGGCGATCGCTTTCGCCGGATCAATCCACTCAACGGACCATAAAGCATGTTCACGAAAGAAATTAATCAAAAAAGGATAATGTGTGCAGGCTAAAACAATAACATCCGTATATTGTCCATTTTTTTCCACAAAACATGGCAGGATTTCTTTTCTTAACTCTTCTGAATCGATAGATTTTCCCCGTAAATAATCTTCAGCAAGTCCAGCCAGCTTTTTACTTCCCACAAGCTGAACATGACACTGTCCAGCAAAAGAGTTAATTAATTCATTTGTATAAGCACGTTTAACTGTTCCAGGAGTCGCTAATACGGAAATAAAACCAGATTTTGTTTGTTCTGCAGCTGATTTAATTGCAGGAACCGTTCCTACAAAAGGGACATGAGGAAAATTCTGTCGTAAATCTGCTATCATCAGTGTAGAAACAGTGTTGCAAGCAATCACACATAAAGCTGGATTGTAGCGTGTTAAAAGATTTGTAAAAATCTTCAAAATACGCTCTTTCAAAATATTTTCTTTCCAATTTCCATAAGGAAATCCTGCATCATCAGCAACATAGATAAATTGCATTTCAGGAATAAGAATACGCGCTTCCCTAAACACTGTTAAACCACCAATACCGCTATCAAAAAAAAGAACAGGTCGTTCATCCATTAGTTTTCACACTTATTTTTAATTTTTTTACGATCACGTTCTTCAGGTGCTCTACTCCCTCGTGGATATTGTGGCGAAAAATGATCCAAAGAAGATATAATGCCTCGCAATAAACGAACCTCAGGTTCACTAAAGTTAGCGCGCGTAAAAACAGAGCGCAAATTTGCAATCATTACTTCTTTGCGTTCTGGGGGTCTAAAATACCCACGGATATTCAAAGCCTCTTCTAACTGAGATAAAAAACCATGAAATATTGTTTTATTTGCAGGTTCCATCTCTGCGGCACGAAATGCCGTATCGCTGACATTCTCTAAACCAGTTTTCATCCATTCGTAAGACATTAAAAGAACCGCTTGCGCAATATTAAGTGACGCAAAAGCAGGATTAACTGGAAAAGTAATAATTTCATCAACAAGGCTGATTTCATCATTTTCTAGTCCCCATCTCTCTCTTCCAAAGACAATACCTGTCTTATGTCCGATACTTTCACGCTGACGTAATACGCTTGCTGCTTCGACAGCACTTTTTACAGTTTTAAATCCACATCTTTCACGTGCTGTTGTGGCAAAAACATAGTGTAAATCTGCAATTGAATCACGCAATGTGTTAAAAATCACAGCATTGTTAATGACATGATCAGCTTTACTTGCAGCAGCTCTAGCTTTTTCATTTGGAAACATTTCTCGAGGTTTGACTAATCGAAGCTTAGAAAGCCCAAAATTCGCCATTGCCCTTGCGACCATACCAATGTTTTCAGGAAGCTGCGGTTCAACTAAAATAATAATGGGACCATTTGTTAAATTTTCACGATTCTTATTCGTTCCTGCCATCAATCTTACCTAGTTTCACTTAAACTATCTCCCTCTCCACTATTTTTTACGAAACCTTTTTCACAATACTCTAATGCTGTTTAATAATAAATTATAGACAATGTTATCTTTTCATTCAAAGATAATAGTTTCTAAACCTAATAATAAATTTTAAAAGCCATTAAAGTGAACGATATCGTAGCGTTTTTTACATCAATTTTATCTACTTTTAATAGGAAACAGCCCCTGCAAATCATAATCTCAGTTGAATTATGAAATCATAAATCCTAAAAAGGGATATGCACTTTATTCCCAAACTTTTTCCTGCAAAGCTTATCCGTCGTTATAAACGTTTCCTTGCAGATGTTCAACAAGATGATCAGCATGTCCTCACCGTGTCTGTACCTAATACAGGATCAATGCTTGGATTAACAGCTTTCAACTCCAATATTTGGCTTTCTTATCATAACGACATCAAACGAAAATATGCCTATCAATTAGAAATTATTGAAGCCGATAAGACTTTGGTTGGCATTAATACTTCTTTACCCAATAAGCTTGCGTTAGAGGCAATTCAAAACGGATTACTACCAGAATTAAGTGGATATAAAACAATTTTAAAAGAACAACGCTATGGGACACAATCACGAATTGACTTTCTTTTACAAGATGACATTCTTCCTGATTGTTACCTAGAAGTCAAAAATGTTCATTTTATTCGTCAGAAAGGATTAGCAGAATTTCCTGATAGCGAAACAAAACGTGGTGCACGTCACCTTGATGAGCTCATAGGAGTTGTACAACAAGGAAAACGAGCTGCTATGCTTTATATTATTCAACGAGAAGATTGCACAGCTTTTACAATTTGTCATGATCTTGGTCCACTCTATGGACGTAAGTTTGATTTAGCATTAAAATCAGGGGTAGAATGTTATGCTGTAAAGTGTCATGTAAGTGTAGAAGGCATTTTTCCGATTCAGAGAGTAAAAATAGAAAATAGAAGAAACAATGACTGAGTATATCGAATATAATAAAATCCCTTTAAAATTTAATGGAAAAATCCGCATTTTCGATGATTATGCTTTTGCTAAAATGCGTGAAGTTGGTCGTATTGCTGCAGAATGCCTTGATGCGCTTACGGATATTATTAAGCCGGGCGTTACTACGCAAGAAATTGATGATTTTGTATTCGTTTTTGGAGCTAAGCGAGGAGCACTTCCTGCTGATCTAAATTATCATGGATACAGCCATTCATGCTGTACATCTATCAATCACGTTGTCTGCCATGGCATTCCCAATAAAAGACCTTTGCAAGAAGGTGATATTGTAAATGTTGATGTAACCTTTATCCTTGATGGTTGGCATGGGGATTCAAGCCGAATGTATCCTGTTGGAAAAATTAGGCGTGCAGCAGAACGCTTGCTAAAAATAACCTATGAAAGTCTTATGAAAGGAATCGCTGTCGTTAAGCCTGGAGCAACGACAGGTGATATCGGGGCAGCCATTCAACAGTATGCAGAATCCGAACGCTGTTCAATTGTGAGAGACTTTTGCGGACATGGTATCGGCCAGCTTTTTCATGATGCTCCCAATATCCTCCATTATGGAAACCCTAGAGAAGGAGTCGAATTAAAACAAGGTATGATGTTTACAATTGAGCCTATGATTAATCTTGGTAAACCACAAGTTAAGATTTTATCTGACGGTTGGACTGCTGTTACCCGTGACCGTTCTCTGACAGCACAATATGAACATACAATTGGTGTGACAAATGAAGGATATGAAATATTTACGCAATCTCCTAAAAATATTTTTTATATTCCAAATTCGCATACCTAACGCAACGTAGAGATGTTATGGCTAAAAAATTAAATCAAAAGGAAGGTACTCAAAGTAATCACTTTGCATTAACATCGAGTTCTCCACTCACCCCAGTATCAGAAAGAAAAAGTGAAGAGCCTCAGAAAAACGCACAGCTTCATAAACATTATCAAGGACATCGTGAACGTCTTCGGAAGCGCTATTTAAAGTCAAAAGGAAATGCAATTGAAGATTATGAGTATCTTGAATTATTGCTTTTTCGCACAATACCCCGTGCAAACACAAAACCCATAGCTAAAAATTTGATAGCGCGTTTTGGTTCATTAGCTGATGTGTTGGGAGCGGACATTCACCGACTTCAAGAAATTCCAGGATGTGGTCCCGCCACTGCAATTGATTTAAAAATTATTTCAGATGTTGCTGGACGTCTTGCTCGTGCGCAATTGTTTAAACGCGATATTTTTTCATCATGGGATAAAGTTTTAGCTTATTGTAAAGCTGTTATGGCTCACGAAACACGTGAACAATTTCGTATTTTATTTCTTGATAAGAAAAACGGCTTGCTTGCTGATGAGGTGCAACAAACTGGAACCATTGATCATACCCCTGTTTATCCTCGTGAAGTTATTTCTCGCGCTTTAGAGTTATCCGCCTCAGGACTTATCTTAGTCCACAATCACCCTTCTGGCGATTCCACCCCCTCTGATGCAGATATAACAATGACATATAGATTAAAAGATGCAGCAAATGCATTAGGCATTATTATCCATGACCATCTTATTATTGCACGAAATAACCATACGAGCTTTAAAGCGTTAAAACTTATATAAATCTTATGGGATAAAAAGACTTCATTCAACTATGAATAACAAATCAATTTTCTAAATCAATATCTAATATAGCCATTGAGAAATTATAGGAGAGCTCTTCTTCATCTTCATCTCGATAGATAATGCCTAAAAACTCATCTCCCATATAAACCTCACAAGAATCACTCTTTTTAGGCCGTGCTCTGACTTGCAATGCTGAGTTTTGGAATATATTTTTAAAATAATTATCAAGTTTTTTTATTTCATCAGCATTCACTATGCTCTCCTGTTTTTTGAAACGATTAAAATAATTGCGTGTCGCGCAAATAAGACACTCTTATGATTCTGTAAAGTCAGTAAAAAAGCATAATCTGAATATTTACTTAATGTTACATATATTTACAACGTTCTTTATAAATTTATAAAGAACGTTTACAAAAAGAGTCTATCATTATTAAATATACCCGTATAGATTAAAAAATGGCAAAAAAACTGTATATTTTTAATAATTTTACTTTATCTCCAATTTTAGCATCTGTATTTAGAATGCATATTCGTAAGAATAAATTGATCAATAATTTATAATTTTGTTCCTTTTATAAAAAATATAAATAACAATATTTTTTTATTTAAAACTACATTTTTTAGCAAAAAATATTTATTACATCATGCAAAAATAATTCTTTTTAATAACTTTTAAAGTATAATTATCTAATCTTAGAAGAGTTACATCTCTGAAAAATATACAAAATAATCTAATAAGAGTTTATTTTTCTTTTCATTATTTATAAAAACTTATGTCACAAAAGAAAGATTTTTAAATAAGCTTTTTTAATTTATACGACATAAAAATATTGGGTATTTCTGTAAATTCTAAAAGCTATGAAGAATTCTTATTTTATAGGATAACGAGAAAGAAAATCGATAACACCTTTTTTATAAACTTTATCGCCTACAGCAAGCATATGATCTCGATCAGGAATTGATATAGCTTCACCACAAGGCAACAAGGCTGCCAATGGCTCTGCAGCACCGCCAATTTCATCTAATGAACCAACAGCAACAAGTGCTGGTTGTTTGATTTTGTAAACTTCAGACGCCGTTAACTCCTGTTTTGATGTAATGATACAAGCAGCAAGAGCACGTCTATCGCTTTTCGTTTGATCTGCAAATTTACGGAACATTAAACCGCGTGCATTGGTAATGGTGGAAATATCTTCTGCTAAAAGGGCCTCAGCAACGGGCTCCCAATTTCCTGCTCCCGTCACCATACCAATACCTAAACCACCAAAAATAACACTGTGTACATATGTTGGATGCAAAAGAGCCATAAAAGCACTAATACGAGCCCCCATAGAATATCCCATAACATGAGCTTTAGATAACTCTAAATGCTGTAGTAACTTTACAGCGTCGCCAGCCATAGCTTGAGGTGTATAAAAGACAGGATCATAACTTTTAACTGAATCTCCGTGACCGCGATTATCAAGAGCAATAACACGATATCCTGCTTCAGTGAGAATACGAAACCAACCCGTTGCATACCAATTCACCCGTGCAGAAGATCCAAAACCATGGATCAACAAAATAGGCGCGCCCTGCCCTTCTTCTCGATAAGCAAATCGCAAACCATTATATTCAAAAAAACGAATATCTTCAGCGGTCATTTTTTATTGCACTTTCCACAAAGTACAGGATGAATAACACGTTGCCCTTTTTGTATCTTTTTTTCAGAAACTTCACCAGCGTTAATCTCAAGTGCAAAAGCTGCAGGAACTTCTGATGAAATGGTCTTTGTTGAAAATGGAGAAGTATTTTCAACAATCGATACAATAATTCCCTCAGAGTTTAAAAAAATCATATCTAAGGGTAAAGGGGTATTTGCCATCCACATAAAAATTTTCTGTTCATCTCCCGATTGGGAACTTTTTAGCTGCTTAAAGAGCATTGCACGATCGCGTGGAAAATCAGTTCGATACATTAAACCAGCTGCTGCTTGAGATGGCGTAAAAGCAATCTCTACCTTATAAAAAACCGGACCTTGCTTTGTATGTATTTCTAAAGGAATCGGATGCACAGGAATCTCTATGGGCTCCTTTGCTACAACAACACGCATATCTAGCATAAAAAGCATCACCAATAAAGCAATATGCCCCTTTTTAAAAGGCTTTAACATTCTTGTCTCCACCACAGAAAAATTTTAAATTTTGTTTATAAAATAAAAAGTACCAGAGTTTAAAAGTCAAAAAACAAGAGAATTGCTTCCTTGTTATTTTCTAGTTTCTTTCAACGTAATATGCACAATTTCCTTCATTTGGTTTATAGATTCACGAGAGCTATATTTTCTTTAAAAATCTACTTCTATAGCAATTTATGAAACAATCACCTTTAAAAATACAGAAAACATACTGATTTCACTCTTGAAATTTAATGCGTAGCTAAAGGAATGCCTATATCCGGATAAATCTCTGCTGTCATTAAACCTTTTTCTCCTTTACCAAAACGTACAAGAACAACTTGACCGGAACGAAGCTCTGCTAAACCAAAACGGCGCAATGTTTCCATATGAATAAAAATATCTTCCGTTCCTTGCCCACGGCTAAGAAAACCGTATCCTTTGTCACGATTAAACCATTTAACAATTGCTCGTTCTAGTCCACTTTCTGGAGTAACAACAACATGGGTACGGGCTGGAACTTCTGATGGATGAATTGCTGAAGAACAATCTATGGATTTCACCTGAACGCACTTTAATCCTCGTTCAGTTTTTTCCACAGCACAAATGACTTTAGCTCCCTCCAAAGCTGTTTGAAAACCATCCCTTCGCATTACTGTAACATGCAATAATATATCGGGGAAATGAGGTAAATCAGGTACAATAAATCCATACCCCTTACTACCATCAAACCACTTAATGACACCACTGATTTCGATAATCTCCCCACAAGCACCTATACTATCCTCAGATGGGGAACAATCCTTTAATGCATCCTTACTCGTCATAATAACGTGATCCTGTAGCTTATAAATTGTACGATATTGATTCTCTAGGTTTAAGTAAACATTGCTCTTGTATCAACACGCAAGCCCCAAGATAAGATTTCCCCACATTGTCGTATCTTCTATGTTAATGTCAGAGAATATCAACATGAATATTTATAAAACTATTTGATTGTACACTTTACATACCTTACAAGAAGTGCCCTACAAAAGAGGTCATATAAAAGTTTTTTTACATAATGATATTTTGATTAATGTGTAACTTGCATGATGAAGAAGTTCAATATAAGGTGAAAAAACGACAATTCAATTAAGGAAAATGCGCAATGCAATTGAAGAAAATCCTTACGATAATCGCAGCATTTATGGCATTTACAGCAAATGTTTATGCGAGTGAACCTATTAAGATTGGTGTTTATCTTCCATTAAGTGGTCAAAATGCATTTGGAGGTCAGCTTGAAATTAGAGGTATAGAATTAGCCCATAAAAAAGTTCCAGAAATTTTAGGACGTAAAGTAGAACTTGTTATTATTGATAATAAGTCTGATAAAGTAGAAGCGGCTAATGCTGTTATGCGTTTAACAGCAAGTGAAAAAGTGAGTGGAATCATTGGTAGCTATGGTTCTTCGCTCTCGTTAGCAGGTGGTGAAATATCTGAAAAGGCAAAGACTCCAACCATTGCAACGTCCTCAACAAGTCCCCTTGTTACACAGGGTAAAAAATATTACTTTCGTGCTTGCTTTATTGATTCCTATCAAGGAGTAGGAATCGCAACTTATGTAAGCCAAACTTTACACGCAAAAAAGGCTGCTATCCTTAAAGATATTTCAAGCGATTATGCTATTGGTCTTGCAAGTTATTTTACGCGTGCTTTCAAAAAATTAGGTGGTGAAGTTATCTCAAATTTAAATTATAATTCTGGAGATCAGGACTTTTCAGCTGTTCTCACGCAAATTATCGCCCAGAAACCTGATATCTTATTCATTCCATCTTACTTTTCTGAAGGTGCTATCATCATGAAACAAGCACGAGAATTAGGGGCTAAGTTTCAAATTATGGGTGGAGATGCTATGGATAATCCAGAAACCATTACGATTGCAGGAAAAGCTGCAGAAGGTTTCTTACATACGACACTTCCCTATAGTGAGGATATGCCAAATATGTCAGTAGCTGCGCAAGAATTCACAAAAGAATGGAAAAAAGCTTACCCTGACAAAGAACCAAATATCAATTCTGTTTTGGGATACACGAGTTATATGATGTTCATGAAGGCTATTGAAAATGCTGGTAGCACTGATCGTGAAAAAATTACTATCGCACTTAGCCAATTAAAAGATTTTCCTACCCCCTTTGGGGATATGTCAATGGATGAAAATCATAATCCTAAAATTCCTATTGGTATCATTAAAATACAGGATGGAAAACGTGTTTATTTAGAAGAAGTTAAACCTGCTTTTTAATTAAAAAGTTGTACTTATTAAAATGCAAGAATTGGTTGAGGATCTTTTTCTCAACCAAAAACTTAGAAATTTCTTATTGTCCTATGTAAATTAACAAATGTGGAAGGATGAGAGATGAGCACTGAAATGTTCATCCAGTACTTTTTTAATGCACTGGCATTGGGATCTCTTTATGGGCTTATTGCTATTGGCTACACCATGGTCTACGGTATACTGAGACTCATTAATTTTGCTCACGGTGATATCTTTATGCTGGGAGCATATTTTGTTTTCTTTTCCACAATTGGCTTTATGCCTGCTTGGGCAGCTTTTCTTCTTTTGTTCCTTGCTGCTCTTGTTTATTATTCGGTCTTTATAGGCTTTAAAAGGCGTCCTCCAATTTATTGGATTGCTACTTTTTTAATTCTTGCGCTAGGATTTGTTTATTATTTTAAAATTTCCCCACAAGATTTTACACCGATTTGGGTTTTAGCTCTTTGTTTTTCCATTTTTATTACAAGTGCTGTGGGTGTTGCTGTTGATCAATTTGCTTATAAACCTCTACGCCATGCTCCGCGCATTTCAGCACTTATCGGTGCAATCGGTGTTTCTTTTTTTATTGAAAATCTTGCTACTGTACTCTTTAGTGGTGTTCCGAAAGGTGTACAACAGCCAGATTTTCTTGTAACACCATTTTTATGGCATCTAGGATCAGGAGCAGATGGTATCATCAGAATTGCTCCCATGTCTTTGATCGTTCCCTTTGTGTCATTAATTCTTATTTTATTACTATTATGGATTATCCATAAAACAAAACCGGGTCTTGCTATGCGCGCAATCTCCCATGATATTGAAACAACACGTTTGATGGGTGTATCTGTCAATAAAGTTATTGCGTTTACATTTGGAATAGGCTCAGCTCTTGCCGCCATAGCAGGCATTATGTGGTCTTTACGTTATCCTCAAATTCAGCCTTATATGGGTGTTCTTCCTGGTCTCAAAGCATTTATCGCTGCTGTTATCGGAGGTATTGGTTCGATACCAGGTGCAATGTTGGGAGGATTGTTATTAGGGTTTATTGAAATTATGATTATCGCATTTTTTCCCGCGCTATCTGGATATCGAGATGCCTTCGCTTTCATTTTATTGATTCTGATTTTATTGATATTGCCCACAGGATTAATGGGTAAAAGAAGTCAGGAGAAAATCTAATGGCGAAGTCAGCGACAACTGTTTTATCGTGTATAAGTATTTTCGTTTTTATAGGTTTTTTATTTTATGCTGATAGCCATTTTAATGACTATACGCTTCGTATCATAAATCTGATTGCTATTAATGCGATATTGGCAATTTCGCTTAATTTGATTTACGGTTTCACAGGTATGTTTTCTCTTGGACATGCTGGATTTATGGCTATTGGTGCTTATGTTTGCGCAATTTTACTTCTTTCCCCTGAACAAAAAGAAATGATGTGGATTCTTGATCCTATTGCTGAACCATTATACCATTTACAGTTACCTTTTTTTATCGCTGTTGTTGTAAGTGGTTTGTGTGCTGCAGTTGTAGGTTTATTGATTGCTTTACCAATATTGCGTCTTGGTGGTGATTATCTTGGAATTGCAACATTAGGTTTTGCAGAAATTATTCGCATTGTCATTACGAACGCAACATCGCTCACAAATGGCTCTTTGGGAATCAAAGGAATACCTCAAAATGCAACATTATGGTGGAACTACGGTTGGCTAGCATTTACTGTTCTCTTTATTGTCCTCTTACTGCAAAGCAATACTGGTAACGTATTACGTGCTATCCGTGATGATGAAATAGCTGCGAAAACTATGGGAATTAACGCTTTTTTCTACCGTAGTTTTTCTTTTACTGTTGGAGCGTTTTTTGCAGGTATAGGTGGCGCATTAATGGCGGCTCTTATTTCAACCATTGATCCAAAAATGTTTAATTTTCTTTTGACTTTTAATATTTTGATGATTGTTGTTGCTGGTGGTCTCGGTTCAATTACAGGGAGCATTATTGGCAGCATTATTATTACAGTAATGCTTGAATGGCTTCGTATTATTGAAAGTCCATTTGACTTAGGTTTTATACATATTCCAGAAACCCCAGGACTTCGTATGGTTGTTTTTTCTCTTTTATTGCTGGTAATTATCTTGTTTTGGAGAAAAGGGTTAATGGGACAACGAGAATTCTCATGGAATGGAATTTATAGCTTTTTGACACGCAAAAAGCTTTCTAATACTGAGGGAAAGCTATGAACGACAACATCCTTTCACTCAATAATATTGTAATGCGTTTTGGCGGATTAGTTGCTGTAAATAATGTTAATATGGCAATTAAACGAGGAAGTATTACTGGGTTAATTGGTCCCAATGGTGCTGGAAAAACAACAGTTTTCAATATGATTTCTGGATTTTATGCTCCTACAAGCGGCATCATTCTTTTTGATGAGAAAAAAATTTCTGGAGCGTCTCCTTATATTATCTGTAGAAGCCATATTGCCAGAACATTTCAAAATATTCGTCTTTTTTCAGGGTTAACGGTTTTGCAGAATGTTATGGTAGGAGCGCATGTTCGACAAAAATATCCTTGGTTTTCTTCAGCTCTATTTTTTTCAAAAGCAATGAAAGAAAAGAAGGAAGTTTATAAAAATTCCTTGGAGCTCCTTGAACAGCTACAACTTGATCACCTTGCCAATCAATCGGCAACAGCTTTACCTTATGGTGTGCAACGACGTCTAGAAATTGCACGCGCGTTAGCCACAAAGCCCAAATTGCTTCTTCTTGATGAACCTGTTGCTGGCATGAATCCACAAGAAAGTGAAGATCTTAGAAAATTCATCGCAAAAGTGCAAAAAGACTTTGATCTTACAATTCTTCTTATTGAGCACGATATGAAAGTGGTTATGGGGCTTTGCCAACATATTTTGGTTATGGAATATGGCTGTTGCATTGCCAATGGTACACCAGATGAAATTCGTAATAACCCTAAAGTTATTGAAGCTTATCTTGGCGGAGATGTTTATGGATATTCTTAAAATAAAAAATCTTTACGTTCATTATGGCGCCATTAAAGCTGTCCAAAATCTTTCTATGTCCATAAAGCGGGGCAGTATTGTCACTTTAATTGGAGCCAATGGTGCAGGAAAAAGCAGTATTGTACGTTCTATTACAGGACTTAATCGCTCTGTTTATGGAGAAATTACCTATAATGGCAAATCTATTATTAAAAAATCACCAGAAGAGATTTTGCGATTAGGGATTGCTCTAAGTCCTGAAGGACGACGTATCATGCCCCATCTCACTGTTTTAGAGAATCTTCATCTAGGTGCTTATATTCGTCACGATAAGCAGGGAATTTCCCGTGATATTGAATGGATATTTGACCTTTTTCCGCGCCTACGTGAAAGAGCAAAACAGTTGGGAGGAACAATGTCAGGTGGTGAACAACAGATGGTTGCTGTGGGCCGTGCACTCATGAGCAATCCTGATATGGTCATATTAGATGAACCCTCGTTGGGGTTAGCGCCACTTCTCGTTCGAGAAATTTTTTCTATTATTCGAAAAATTAATGATATGGGAAAAACTGTTCTTCTTATTGAACAAAATGCATTTGCTGCACTTTCCATAGCTGACTATGCTTATATTTTAGAGGTAGGACATATTTTATTTCACGGTGAAGGAAAAACTATGCTCTCTGATTCGCGTGTTAAAGAAGCCTATCTTGGTGGATAAAGACTACGAATTAAGGAAATAGAGCTCATTCCCTCCACCTTCTAAAAAAGCATTTCTCATTAAGGATGAGAAATGCTCCTTTGTGAATTTTGACTATTACATCCACCATTTTTCTGCACTGAATATTCCTGCTTCTTGTTCAATAATATGCGCTATCTGAAAAATGACTTCTTCAGAAAAAGGTTTACCAATCAATTGCAATCCTAGAGGTAAACCATTTGATGACAGACCAGCAGGAACAGAAATTCCTGGTAAACCAGCCATATTAACTGGTACCGTAAAAATATCATTAAGATACATTGCTACAGCATCAGTTTTTATTTTTTCATCAGCAATACCAAAAGCAGGTGTTGGTGTTGCTGGTGTCAAAATAGCATCAATGCCTGAAGCAAAACATTGATCAAAATCACGTTTTACGAGTGTTCTTACTTTTTGAGCTCTTAGATAACAGGCATCATAATAACCAGATGAAAGGACATAAGTCCCCACCAAAATACGCCGCTTAACTTCATTACCAAAACCAACAGAACGTGTATTTTCATACATCTCAATGATGTCTTTTCCAGGCATGCGCAAACCAAAACGCACACCATCATAACGCGCTAAATTAGAAGAGGCTTCTGCAGGAGCTATAATGTAATAAGAAGGTAGAGCATATTTTGTATGAGGCAAAGAAATATCCTTAATCTCAGCACCTGCTTCTTTTAACCAATTTATTCCTTTTTGCCAAAGCTCAATAATTTCTGGAGACATTCCATCCACATGATATTCTTTTGGAATACCTATTTTCATTCCTTTGATTGATTGACCAAGATAACTTTCATAATCAGGAACTGGTAAATTGACGGAAGTAGAATCTTTTTCATCAAAAGAGGCCATTGATCTGAGTAAGATAGCACAATCACGAACATCTCTGGCAACAGGTCCAGCTTGATCAAGAGATGAAGCAAACGCGACAACGCCCCATCGCGAACAACGTCCATAAGTTGGCTTTATTCCTACAGTTCCAGTAAAAGCTGCTGGTTGACGTATTGAGCCACCTGTATCTGTTGCTGTTGCCCCAGCACAAATTTGTGCAGCAACAGCGGCAGAAGATCCTCCCGATGAACCACCGGGTACGAGTTTTTCATTCGAGCCTTTTTTTCTCCATGGACTAATAACGGGGCCATAATATGATGTTTCGTTAGATGAGCCCATAGCAAACTCATCCATATTAAGTTTTCCTAACATCACAGCACCGTCTTGCCATAAATTAGCTGTGACAGTTGATTCATAGTGCGGTTTAAAACCATCAAGGATATGTGAACAGGCTTGAGTATGAACACCATAGGTTGCAAAAAGATCTTTAATCCCCAAGGGGATTCCTTCTAAAAGCCCTCCCTGCCCTTTCGCTAAGCGACTGTCTGATTCAGCAGCCATTTTCATTGCCTGTTCTGCTGTTATTGTTACATAAGCATTCAAAATTGGATTAGCTAATTCTATTGCTTGTAAATAAGCTTCCGTTAATTCTGTTGCTTTGAGATTTTTCTTTGTTAAAGCATCACGAGCTTGCGCAATTGTGAGGGTTGTTAAATCAGTCATATTGGTTCTCAAATTTCAAAAATATAAAAAATTACTCAACAATTTTTGAGACAAGAAAAAAATTTTCTTCTGTAACAGGAGCATTGGCTACAATATCTGCTGCTTTATCACCATCTGTAACACTATCTTCACGCATTCGTAGAGTCATCGGCATCACAGATGTTAATGGCTCAATTCCACTGACATCAACTTCATTCAATTGTTCTACAAAACCTAAAATAGCATTGAATTTTTTTGTCACAGGTTCTATCTCATCATCGTGGAGGGCAATCCTTGCTAAATGTGCTATCCGCTTGACTGTCTCTTGATCAACAGACATACTCTTTACGCCTTTCTGCTTTTTTGTTTATTTATTGATCTTTATTCTGGCTATACAAGGCTGCACTTGTAAGTGCAAGAATATTAGATAACATGAATAAAGAATATAACTATAGATCTGAAACATTAAAAAACGTATTATACCCTTATGACTGTTATTAATATAGATGAAGTTATAACACATCTTTTGCCTAGACAAACAATAGCAGGCTTAGATTTAGGGACAAAAACTATCGGAATTGCCATTTCTGATATGGGGCTGACTGTCTCAAATCCGCGTCCTGTACTACAGCGAAAAAAATTTACAGAAGATGCTTACACACTTATTAAAATTTTTGACCGTGAAAATGTAGGCGTTATTATCATTGGCTTACCTCTTAACATGAATGGAAGCAGTGGCTCTCGTGTTCAAGCAACCAGAGCTTTTGTGAGCAATATGAAAGCTTATACAAAAATTCCATTTGTTTTTTGGGACGAACGTTTATCAACAATTGCTGCGGAACGGTCTCTTTTAGAAATGAATGTATCGCGCGCTAAAAGAGCAAGCCGTATTGATTCGGCAGCCGCCGCTTTTATATTGCAAGGTGCTCTCAATAGAATTCAACACTTTCATCATATGGAAGGATAGAGGACATTGAGCAAATGCCCTGCATTATATCGTGCAATGAGCATCCCGTAAGAAGATCTCCATTGTCCCCCAAGGCGGCTTTCCATATAGGCATTTGCAACATGTTCTATGTCTGTAGAACGTAATGCTGCTGCTGCTGCTGCATAAGCTACCTGTTCAACAAAAAACCTTCCTGCACCTTCATTTGCTGATGCCATATCACCTGCTGACTTAATGATTTCAATTGCTCGGGGTCCCGCTGGCCCAATATCAAGAGCAATTTTTTCCAACAATTTCTGAAACAATCCCGGTGCTTTTTCAGCAATAAGAATGGCATCCTTTACCAATTGATTAGCAGAACTATTTCTCACAATTCGCGCAGGCCCATTATGCAACATTTGTGATAATGGATTATTCTCTATAAAACTTTCAATACCAAGTTGTGCAATAATTTCACCAATAATAGGCACAACCAATTGACTTACATGATAAGCAATAATAGGTGTCATAATACGGGCAAAAGCGGCTTCAGAACGGTCATTTGCTGCATTGTCAAATGCTCTCGCTAAACGCAAAACCAATGCTTGTGAGGCAGCTATATCTAATGCAATATCTGCAAAAATACGTTCTGTCAGTGGAGGTAACGGCTGATTGGGCATTTTTTTCCGGAAAAAATCTATACCAAATTGAAGAGCCGCTCGTAAAACACCTGCCGATATGACAGATTGATCGAAACGCATCATCGTCTCGATATCTTTAATAACTTTAAGCCCTTCTCCAGCATTTCCCAAAAGCCAGCCATAACTGCCTTGGAAATCGACAACCCCCTCTGGTGTTAAAAGTTCTCCAGAACGCTGAATTAAATGACGAATCGATATAGATCCATTTAATGCGCCATTTTCTTGTATGCGTGGAATAAAAAAACAACTTAAATGACCATTTAAATCTGCACTAACAAGATATCCGTCAGCGGTAGGATTAATAACATTGGTTTTTACAACATTTAAACGATATAGATCACGTTCCATACTTTCATCGAAAGAAATTTTCTTAACACTTGGAAAATTGAAAGCGTATTTTTCAATATCGTCAAATGCACAAGTTAGAGAAGCAGCCTTTTTATGATGAATAGGCTTTGATGAAGAATCATATTGGCGTGATAAAAGTACATTTTGCCATTTTTTGAAGAGCTCAATATCACTAATTAAAACAGCAATAGCTGCACTCGTTATGATAACTTCATTCAAATGTCCTGTTTCTAAACCAGCAGATAAAGCTAAACGAATCGCACGCGCTTGATAGCGTACTCCATTTTCTGAACTCGCATTTTCCCAAAGTGAGGTAACCAAACCTGCTTGTCTAGAATATTGTTGAAGAGCTTGATAGGAAGAATGGATCTCTAATTTTTCCGTTGGTTGCCCCCATTCATCATTATAGCATAATAAAGGCTTATAATGATTCGCTAAGCAAGAAAGTTTCCATGCTTCTCGACTCGCGGCAAAATCCCCTATTTCTTCAAAACTTGCTAACAAAAACTTAGGCAAAGTAGAAGCAATACGAAACATAAGCGTATCGCTAAGAAATGTATTTTTTCGACGAGTATTTTGCGCAGATACAGCACTCATAGGTATATTCCTACATTCAAATCATTCATATCATAGACTATTTGTCTTTTTAGAGTTAAGAAACATTTATCATATTCAAACAAATGCTTGTTTAACCTGTTTAGAGAGAGATAAAGAAGAATGCTATGATTCAAGATAATTTTTTTCCACTTTTCCCTCATCAACATCTTTTAGCTATTAAAGATCTGAGTGTACAAGATCTTAATACATTGCTTGATCGTGCAGAAGCAAATGTTATCCTTTCTAACAAAATTGATAAAATAAAATCTACTTTGCATGGACGGACTCAAATTAATCTCTTTTTTGAAGCCTCTACGCGAACACAATCTTCTTTTGAATTAGCGGGTAAAAGGCTAGGTGCACATGTGATGAGTCTTGCGATCGGCAACTCATCTGTAAAAAAGGGAGAAACATTACTTGATACAGCTACAACTCTCAATGCAATGAAGCCAGATATACTGGTTTTTCGCCATAACAGTGCAGGAGCGGCAGCTTTATTAGCGCAAAAAGTTGATTGTTGTGTTATTAATGCAGGTGATGGTGCTCATGAACATCCAACCCAAGCTTTATTAGATGCTCTAACCATTAAAAGGGCAAAAGGTCGTATTGAAGGATTAACTGTTGCGATTTGCGGAGATATCTTACACTCACGTGTTGCCCGTTCCAATATCTTGTGTCTTAATGCTTTGGGTGCTCGTGTTCGTGCTGTTGCTCCCTCAACACTCTTACCCGCAGAAATCGCTCATATGAGTGTTGAGGTTTTTAACACGATGAAAGAAGGTCTTAAAAATGCTGACGTTATCATGATGTTGCGCTTACAGCATGAACGGATGACAGGCTCTTTTATTCCCTCTACGCGTGAATATTTCCATTATTTTGGCTTACATAAAGAAAATTTAGCCTATGCCAAAAATGATTCTATTATTCTGCATCCTGGCCCATTAAACCGTGGTGTAGAGATTGCATCCGACATAGCAGATGGACCACAAAGTATGATTCATACACAAGTAGAAATGGGAATTGCAGTGCGTATGGCTGTCATGGAGGCTTTATTAGATTCACGCGCAAAGATCAGTGGAGAAAAAAAATGATAAAACCAATTGTTTTTCAAAATGCTCGTATTATTGATCCTTCGCGCACAATCGATGAAATTGGTACAGTTATTGTTGAAAATGGACGAATTATAGCCGCTGGAAAAGAAGCTCTGAATCAGGGATTCCCTGAAGAAGCAGAAGTTATTAACGCACAAAACAAAGCAATTCTCCCTGGACTCGTTGATGCGCGCGTTTTTGTTGGAGAATTAGGGAATGAGCATTGTGAAACAATTGCATCAGCAAGTCAAGCGGCCGCAGCAGGTGGTATTACTTCCTTTCTTATGATGCCAAACACGCATCCAGTTATTGATAATATTGCTCTGATTAAATTTATTACGCATACAGCACAGGAAATCTCATTGGTCAATATTTATCCCGTTGCTTCAATCACACAAGGTTTCAACGGACAAGAAATAACCGAATTTGGTTTGCTCAAAGATGCAGGAGCCGTTGCTTTTAGTGAAGGCAAAAAAACACTTCAAAATTCATCTGTTATGCGGCGTGCAATGACTTATGCACGCGATTTTGATGTTCCATTGATGCATGAAACGCAAGATAAAGATCTTACAGGGCAAGGTGTGATGAATGAAGGACTGCTTGCCAGTTGGCTTGGTCTTTCTGGCATCCCTCGCGAAGCAGAAGTTATTCCACTTGAAAGAGATCTGCGATTAGCAGTATTAACGCAAACACGCTATCATGCCGCTCAAATATCGACAGCACTCTCTGCTGATGCACTTCGTTTAGGTAAAAAACGCAGTGAGAAAATTTCAGCGGGTGTATCTATTAATCATTTATCTTTCAATGAAAATGACATTGGTGAATATCGCACCTCTTTTCGCTTAATGCCCCCATTGCGTACAGAAGAAGACCGTATAGCAATGATTGAAGCAATAAAGGATGGGACTGTAGATGTTATTGTCTCTTCTCATGATCCTCAGAGTATCGACAAAAAACATTTACCATTTAATGACGCGGCAGTTGGCGCTATTGGTATGGAGACCTTATTGAGCGCAGCCTTACGCCTTTATCATGATGAGAGCCTATCTCTTCTACGGATAACGGAACTTTTGTCAACGGCGCCTGCAAAGCTCTTTGGACTCAATGCAGGAACACTCAAAAAAGGTGCTCATGCAGACTTTATTGTGGTTGATCTTGAAGAACCATGGGTTGTTTCGAAAGAGAAGCTCTATTCACGTTCAAAAAATACCCCTTTTGATAATGCACGTTTTCAAGGACGTGTGCTCCAGACCTTTGTGAAAGGGAAATCCGTTTTTAAACTTGATCAACAAACTTAATGAGATTCTTAATGAATGAAGCAGAAATATTTTTTCAGTCCACTCCATGGTTTATTTTCCTCATATCTTATCTCATTGGCTCGATTCCATTTGGTCTTCTTTTTACGAGATTGTTCAAAATTGGTGATATAAGAACAATCGGTTCCGGCAATATTGGAGCAACAAATGTTTTACGAACAGGAAATAAAAAGCTTGCTGCTCTAACACTTCTTTGTGATATGTTAAAAGGAACTATCGTTGTTTTGATTATAAAGTTTTTTAGTAATCCGCTAGACAATAGTATACTTGTTTCTCTAGCGGGTTTTTTTACTTTCTTAGGACATCTTTTCCCCGTATGGCTTAAATTTAAAGGTGGCAAAGGTGTTGCTACCTATCTAGGGGTCTGTTTAGGAATCTATTGGCCCGCAGCAATTATTTTTATTATTGTATGGAGTGCGATTTTTCTTCTCATGCGTTATTCTTCATTATCTGCGCTTATTGCTGTTACGATCACACCGATATTTGTTTTTTATTTTTCCGCTTCTTATTTCTATTGTATGCTGATTGTGATGAGCGTATTTGTGTTTATAAAACATTCTGCAAATATCAGTAGATTATTAATTGGGGAAGAAAGTAAGATTGGTACGCAACACGGAGATAAATAAAGGAATCCTGCTTACTGATCGTCAACGTCTAAGCTGGTTACGGTTGTTGCGCAGTGAAAATATTGGAGCTGTTAGTTTTCGCAATCTCATTGATCATTATAAAACAGCAGAAAATGCTCTGGCAGCGCTGCCAGAGCTTAGTAGAAAAGGTGGTGGTTCTGTATCTATAAAAATAGCAAGCTTAGAAGATGCAGAAAAAGAAATGCAAGAAGCTGAAAGATTAGATATTCGGTTCATCGGTATGGGCGAACCAGACTATCCAGCTTTTCTTAAGGTTACAGAAGCCCCTCCGCCGCTTATTGCTATCAAAGGTAATATTTCAATTTTTCAAAAAACTTCTATTGGAATTATAGGTTCTCGAAATGCTTCAGCTGCTGGGAAAAAGCTTACGGCTCAATTTGCGCGTTTTCTCGGAGAAGCAGACTTTGTAACAATTTCTGGTCTCGCTCGTGGAATTGATAGCGTTGCGCATCAAGCAAGTTTAAAAACAGGAACTGTTGCAGTCATGGCTGGAGGAATTGATCATATCTATCCTCCTGAAAATAAAAAGTTGCACGAAGATATTATCGCCAACGGTGGAGCCATCATCAGCGAAATGCCCATTTCTTGGAAGCCGCGTGCTATCGATTTTCCAAGAAGAAACCGTATTATTGCAGCTCTATCACTTGGTCTCTTGGTTGTAGAGGCAGCCCTGCGCTCAGGGTCCTTAATTACCGCACGTCAAGCAGCTGAAATGGGACGGTTAATTTTTGCCATTCCCGGTTCTCCACTTGATCCAAGATCTGTTGGTACAAACAATCTTATCAAAGACGGTGCTCTACTCACCACACATCCTTCTGACATTATAGAAACACTTACGCCATTAATTTCACCGCTTCCAAATTCGCAACTCAATTTTTTTGAGGAACCATCCTCTTTACAACTTGAAAAGGAGAATTTTAATTTAGCAGATGAAAAAAACAGCGGTCTCTCTTCAGCAGATGACAATGCAGCACGCGCAGCAGTTCTCTCCGCTCTTTCAACAACGCCAATCGATTTAGACACACTTAGTATCCACTCAGGTGTTTCACTCCCAGCTCTCTACCTCTTGTTGGTAGAACTCGACCTTGCTGGAAAGCTTATTCGACACTCTGGTGGTTGTGTGTCATTGTCGAATCTTGATCTTCCCCAAGAGCCTCAGCACTATTAATAATGCTTTGCCCTTCTTTGGCAACCATATCCAAAAGCAATGCTAAAAGCGGACTATGCGCCTGACGCGCCATCTGATTCATTTGCTTTGACATGTCTGTAATATATTGGATAACTTTTAAATGATTTATAAACATAATCCTCTATCCTTGAGCATTTCCCCTCCTACCTCTCAATAGACGTCTTAGTATTTCGCCGTATGTTTTTGTAATAACAGTGGAAAATAAATCGTGTAATTCTATATAGGGTGTATTCTAATAATGACAATCATAAGTTGTACAATATTCATGTTTTTTATATGGCTAATATTTTTTTATGTGCTCTTAAGCAATTGGCATTAGCTATTCGCGTAAAAGGCGTTTATAAAAAAATTTTTATTTCAATATTTGGGTAAAATTATGAATATCGTTATCGTTGAATCTCCAGCAAAAGCAAAAACAATTAATAAATATCTTGGATCTCAATACAAAGTTGTCGCATCATTTGGACATGTTCGTGATTTGCCTGCAAAAGATGGTTCTGTTTTACCGGATCAAGATTTTTCTATGAAATGGGATATAGATTCTGCTGCCGCTAAACGTTTAAATGAAATAGCAAAAGCCGTTAAAGAAGCCGATAGCCTTATATTAGCAACAGACCCTGATCGTGAAGGGGAAGCTATTTCATGGCATATTCTGGATGTTCTCCGTCAAAAAAAAGTTTTAAAAGATAAACCTATTAAAAGAGTTGTCTTCAATGCCATCACCAAAAAGTCTGTGCTTGATGCTATGAACAATCCACGTGATATTGATACATCACTTGTAGATGCTTATCTTGCACGTCGCGCTCTTGATTATCTCGTTGGTTTTACACTTTCACCTGTTTTATGGCGGAAACTTCCTGGTGCCCGTTCAGCAGGACGCGTTCAATCGGTTGCTTTGCGTATTATTTGTGATCGTGAATCAGAAATAGAACATTTTATCAAAGAAGATTATTGGTCCATTACAACACAGTTAAAAACCATCCGAAATGATAGTTTCCAAGCAAGATTGACAATGTTTAATCAAAGAAAAATAGGCAAGCTTGATATTCAATCTCAAGAACAAGCAGACCAAATTCGCCTTATGTTGGAGCAAGCCCAATATCATACACTCAGTGTTGAAGCAAAACCTACAAAGAGAAATCCTTTTCCTCCATTTACAACCTCCACACTACAACAAGCAGCTTCTTCAAAATTAGGATTTTCAGCTTCTCGCACTATGCAAATTGCCCAAAAGCTTTATGAAGGCATTGAAATTAATGGTGAAACGGCAGGGCTGATTACTTATATGCGTACCGATGGTGTGCAAATAGCACCAGAAGCTATTGATTCAGCACGAAAAGTTATTCATGAAACTTTCGGTAAAGACTATATTCCTGAAAAACCACGTTTTTATTCAACAAAGGCAAAAAATGCACAGGAAGCACACGAAGCGATCCGTCCAACAGATTTTCAACGCAATCCTAGTCAAGTCCGTAATTTTCTCGATAGCGATCAAGCAAAGCTCTATGAGCTGATATGGAAGCGTGCTATTGCCAGCCAAATGCGTTCTGCTGACATTGAACGTACAACCGTTGAAATTGAAGCACAGCAAGGAGAAAACCGTGCAAATCTACGAGCAACAGGATCTGTTATTCGCTTTGATGGCTTTATTTCCGTCTACACGGATCAACGAGACGAAGAAAATAATGAAGAAAATGAAACAACACGTTTACCACAAATAAACACTGGTGAAGCACTTACAAAAGAAAAAGTTGAATCCGTACAACATACCACAGAGCCCCCTTCTCGTTATTCTGAAGCTTCATTAATTAAAAAGCTTGAGGAGTTAGGAATTGGTCGTCCTTCGACTTATGCCTCCACATTGGCGACATTGTGTGACCGTGGATATATTGTCATTGATAAACGAAAGCTTATTCCCGATGCTAAGGGACGTATTGTTACGGCCTTTCTTGAAAATTTCTTTAATCGCTATGTAGAATATGGTTTCACAGCAGATCTTGAAGAAAAGCTGGATCTTATATCTGACGGCAAACTTTCTTGGAAAGACGTCTTAAGGGATTTTTGGGATGGATTTAATGCATCTATTAGCAATATCCAAGAACTCCGTATAACCAATGTCCTTGATGTTTTAAATGTAACATTAGCACCTCTCGCCTTTCCTGAACGCGAAGATGGAAGTGATGTGCGTTCCTGTCCTCTTTGTAAAAATGGTCAATTATCATTAAAACTCGGTCGTTATGGTGCTTTTGTTGGCTGTTCCAATTATCCCGAATGTAAATACACACGCCAACTTGGTACAGATACTGGAGAAGATAATGAAGCTGTACGCAATGATGAACCTGTTATACTTGGTATTGACCCTGAAACAGGAAAAGATATCTCTCTTCGCAATGGCCGGTTTGGACCCTATATTCAACTTGGTGAAAGCAAAGAAGTTAAGCGTGCAGGACTACCAAAAGAGTGGCAGGCAGAAAATGTAACCCTTGATAAAGCCTTGGCTTTACTATCCCTTCCCCGTGAAATTGGCATTCATCCTGAAACTGGAAAAATAATCACGGCTACGATTGGACGATATGGTCCCTATCTTAGCCATAACGGAAAATCTGCGCGCCTTCTTCATGCAGATGAAGTTTTTGATATTGGTATCAATCGCGCTGTTACAGTATTGGCAGAACAACAAGAAAACAAAACCAAGCAAAGCAGAACAACACCTGAAGCATTGGCAACATTAGGAGAGCATCCAGAAGGAGGAACCATTACCGTGCGCAACGGGCGTTATGGTCCTTATGTCAATTGGGGTAAAATTAATGCAACATTGCCAAAAGATAAAGATCCCATTAGTGTAACACTTCCAGAGGCACTAGAACTTATATCGGTTAAAGCATCGAGTAAAAAAACAACTTCAAAAAGAGCTTCTTCTAAAACAAAAGCAAAAATAAAAGAGACATAAATTTTGGCTAAAGGTGAAAAAAACATAAAATATCTCTCTTCATTCAAGGGGAAAACTTTTCCCAATAAGGAAGCAATCCTTTCCTTTATAATTGAGAATCCTAACCACTCAAGTAAACGAGAAATCGCTAAAGCTTTTAACTTAAAAGGCGATTCTCGTATCTGGCTTAGAGATATGTTACGTGAGTTAAAGGATCAAAATCTCATATCTAAACACCACAAAAGAGCAATAAACAAAGGAAAATTACCCCCTGTTTCTTTAGTAAAAATTAGCGGACGTGATAAAGATGGAAGTTTTATTGCACAACCTCTTGAATGGGAAGATTCTCCAAAGCCCAATATTGAAATACACTCTTTTCATCACATAACAGGAAGTAATATTGGTGTTGGAGATCATATTCTTGTAAAAGTTTTTCGAAATAAAAATTCTGAAAGCTCAAGCTATCCTTATACGGGACGAATTATTCGTAAAATTGATGTATCTCCCAAAAGCGCATTTGCTATTGTACGAAAATTGGAAAATAATCAATGGCGCCTTGATCCTATAGACCGCAAAACCAATGAACTCATTGTTGAAATGTCTCCAGAAATGAAGATTCAAATTGGTGATCTCGTTGAAGTCGAAATAAAAAAAAATACTGGTTACGGATTAAAGAGCGCAAAAATAAAGAATGTTTTAGGGCACATTAAGAGTGAGAAAACACTCTCAATGATAGCGCTTCTTTCGAAAGGAATTCCTTATATTTTTCCTGAAAGTGTTCTTGAGCAAGCCAAACATATCAAAGCTGCCAATATGGATAATCGTGAAGATTGGCGACAATTACCCTTTATTACAATTGATCCACCAGATGCAAAAGACCATGATGATGCAGTTTATGCAACCAAGGATAAAGACCCAGCAAATAATGATGGTTGGATTATTATTGTGGCCATTGCAGATGTTTCTTACTATATCAAAACAGGAAGCGCTTTAGATAAAGAAGCATTGAAACGTGGAAATTCTGTTTATTTTCCCGATACCGTTGTGCCAATGTTACCTGAACGCCTTTCTCATGATTTATGTTCTCTTCGTGAAGGAAAAGAAAGACCAGCTTTAGCCGTTCGTATGATTTTTGATGCAAACGGTAATAAACGAAAACATAGTTTTCATCGTACTATGATTCGTGTAAGAGCCAAACTTTCTTATCAAGAAGTACAATTGGCAATTGAAGGTAATATAAATGAAAAAATAACCCCTCTTTTTGAGAGCATTTTGCACCCCTTATGGGAAGCCTATGCATGCCTTAAAGCTGCGAGAAATCGTCGCCAACCACTAGAATTAGAAATTGCAGAAAAAAAGATTATTCTTGATCAAAATGGATGCATAAAAGATGTTGTGAGTGAAACACAATTAGAAGCGCATCGTTTAATTGAAGAGTTTATGATACAAGCTAATATTGCAGCTTCTGAAACATTAAAACAACATCACCAGCCGCTCATTTATCGTATTCATGAAAAACCTTCTCTTGCTAAGCAAGAAATACTTCGGAGCTTTCTTCAAAGTTTGGGGATACCACTCTCCCGCGGAAGCGAACTTACCTCAGCGCGCCTTAATAGAATTTTAGAAAAGGTCGCTCATACTCAACAACAAGAACTAGTCAATCAAGTTATTTTGCGTTCACAATCACAAGCAGAGTACAACCCTAAAAATAGTGGCCATTTTGGTTTGAATTTGCAAAACTATACACATTTTACATCACCAATCCGTCGTTATGCTGATCTCATTATTCATCGAGCACTCATTAAAGCTCTCAAATTAGGAAATGATCAATTAACAGATACACAAGAACAAAATCTTGCAGAAATTGCTACGCAAGTTTCTTTATACGAACGCCGTGCAATGATGGCTGAAAGAGAAACGATTGATCGGCTTGTTGCTCACTATTTAACGAATAAAATCGGTCGTATTTTTACAGGCCGCATTTCCGGAGTTACAAAAGCAGGTCTTTTTATCTCACTTGATAAACTCAATACAGATGGTTTTGTCCATATTTCTACACTTAAAAATGATTATTATCATTTTGATGAAGCACAACATGCTCTTGTAGGACAGCGTAGCCATAAAGGCTATCAGCTCAGTGATGTTGTAGAAGTAAAACTTATAACGGTACAACCTTTTGCTGGCGCTTTATGCTTTGAACTGTTAACAAAACCTCGTCCAATAAAATTTTCACCGACATCCTACCATAAAAACAAATTAAAAAAACAAAAGTATACTTTTTATGGGAAAAGAAAAAATTAAGCTTCTTGCCCTCCATTGAATATAATATGAATAATAAATTCAATTTAAGAAATGACTTATATTATATAATATTTATATGTACAATCTTCTTTCTTTAGTATACAAGAGGATAAATTTTATTGTTAAGTCTATAATAACCATATAAAAATCTTGCAGTTTTTTATACTTAGAAAATGAGAGAAACTGCAAAGGATATTTTTGGCTCCCTTTCATTTCAGCTCATCTTTTCATTGTTTAAATAAACAAGAGTACCTTAAGCCATTCTCATGAAAAAAAACCTTTTGACTCTCAAAATAATTCTTTGCGTGCAATTATTGCCGCTATTGCAACCATTGGCACTGTTGGAACAGCATTGGCAATGGGAACACAACTTGTCTCTCTTCTTATGGCAGAGAAAGGACTTTCCAACAGTACAATCGGCTATAGTGGAACAGTTGGTGGAATCGCCACAATTATTGCAGCTATTTTTACGTCTCGAATTGCCTTATGCTTAGGAATCGCTCAAACAATATTGCTTATGATGGCGATAGGATCTTTAAGTTTTTTAGGATTCTATTTTTTTGATCCCATATGGATTTGGTTTATTTTAAAGTTTATATTACATTTCAGCATGACAGTTATGTTTATCCTATCAGAGTTTTGGATCAACAGTTATGCTCCCCCCAAAAAACGCGGTTTGATCCTTTCTATTTATGCTATTGTCTTAGGATTAGGGTTTATAATAGGTCTAACGCTGCTAGCAAAAGTGGGAACACAAGGATTTATTCCTTTTGCTGTTGGATATAGCCTTATTATACTTGCTACTATACCAATTCTTACCGCTTGGAAATTAAGTCCAGAATTTCAAAAAAATCAATATATGCCATTTTTTCGTTATCTTTTTCACGTTCCAAGTGCAATGATGGCGGTCCTTGTTTACGGGGCCATTCAAATGGGCGTATTAACTCTTATAATACCCTTTAGTTTATCCATTGGTTATAATGAGAATGAAGCAGCACATTTTATGGCAACCCTTGCACTTGGGAATATTTTCCTCTTAATTCCTATCAGCATTATAAGCGACTACGCCAAAGATCGACGCTACCCGCTGATGAGTTGCGCTATTTTAGGTTTTATAGGAACTTTTATAGTACCATGGATTCTTCAATATCCATGGATTCTGATGCTTGATTTGTTTTTTCTGGGTGGTGTATCAGCGAGCCTTTATACAATTAGTCTTGCACATTTAGGAGCCCGTCTCAAGGGGCAAGAGCTTGCTGCTGCTAATTCTGCTTTTATTTTTTGTTATGGAATTGGTATGCTCATCGGACCGACCTTTATCGGAAAATCCATGGATATCTTTAAACCCTTTGGTTTTTCAATAGCCATGGCTGTTTTTTTCGGTTTATATGTCATTTTGGTGTTTGTCCAACTTATGAGAAAATTAATCAGCTCTTGACTTTTTTGAGAACATCCGTAGTGTTGCCGGAAAATCTGATGATGTCGGAAATAAGTTTTGACAGAAATAATATTTTTTCAGTATAAATAGGGTATTTACATTATGGCTAAAGCAGCAACCATTAAGATCAAGCTTTTATCAACTGCAGATACTGGTTTTTTCTATGTAACAAAGAAAAACAGCCGTACAATGACAGATAAAATGAGCAAGCGTAAATATGATCCAGTTGTAAAAAAGCACGTTGAATTTAAAGAAACAAAAATTAAATAAATAAAATTATTATTAAATTGATAGATTTTATACTCCAAAAGAAATGTTGGAGTATTGCTCTTCAAAGTTATTTTTTGAGGGGTGTTTTTTTATTTCCTTAAGTTTAAAAAGTTTACTTTAAACTTTGTATGTTTTGTACGGATTTGGATAAGTTGATTTATTATTTAAGTTGCTTACATATATTCTGTATGAGTATTTGATTATTGTGATATCTAATGAAAATTTTGTCATTAAAACGAAACACTGTTTCGTCATATGAATAAAGTTTCTCGGGTCAATTATAAACAATACTAAAATAGAGTTATAATAATGTTAGCAGTTTCTTTATTTCATGAAAAAATCTTTTTCTCATTTTAATCTAAGAAGCTTTAATCTAAAAGTTATCGGTTTCAGTATTTTTGTCGCTGCTAGCATTCTTATCATTATGTCAACTTATTTTAAGAAAACTCAGCTGTTGCCTCAAAAAGAAAAATTTTCTTCTCAAAACACTGTTGAAGGAAATGCATTAATCATTGATGGCGATACCATTATGATTTCTTCAATTAAGATTCGACTAGCTGGAATTGATGCTCCTGAACTCCACCAATTTTGTGGAAAAAAAGAAGCACGCTACCCTTGTGGGCTTGAGGCAAAGAAATATTTAGAAAAACTATTAAAAAATCAAACTGTTACATGTCACTGGCAAAAAACAGATAAATATCGCCGTATTCTTGCAACATGTAAAACAAAACAAGTTAGCAATATCAACGCAACACTTGTACATAATGGTTGGGCTGTAAATTATTATGAATACCCCAAAGAAGAGCAAGAAGCTAGAAAGAAAAAGAAAGGAATATGGGCATCAAGTTTTCAACGACCAAAAGAATGGCGCAAAGCAAATCCTCGCACAGAATAAGAAAAATATTTTTTAATTTTATTTACCAATGAAACAATGTAGCCAAATTATCAAACTTGAAAAAGAGATCTATTCCTGTCGTGTTTGCGTCCAACAACCCCATTATTTTCCTCCTCTTCCTCATGAACCAAACCCTGTCGTTTATTTATCCGATACCGCTTCGATTGCAATTGCAGGCCAAGCACCAGGGTTGCGTGTCCATGAAACTTCTATCCCTTTTAATGATCGTTCTGGCGAAAAATTGCGTAATTGGCTGGGTGTCACGAAAGAAGAATTTTATAATAGATCTCTTTTTGCTATTGTTCCTATGGGATTTTGTTTTCCAGGCTATGACAAAAATAAAGCTGATTTACCACCAAGACGTGAATGTCGAGAAATATGGCATGAAAAGATATTTCAAGCGATGCCTCAAATAAAGCTTGTTCTTGCTATTGGCAGTTATGCGCAAAAGTGGCACATTACAGAATTAAAATATAAAACCGTTTCTGCAACTGTTGGTGATTGGAGAAATATTCTTTCCATTCCCCAACCTCGAGGCTATAATGTTATGCCTTTGCCTCATCCATCATGGCGAAATACTTCTTGGTTACAGAAAAATCCATGGTTTAATGATGAGCTTATTGTATATCTGCGTTGTTTAGTGCGTAAATTTTTATAAATTAAAATATTGAGAATAAATATGGACCGTCTTGACCGAAAAATTTTACATCTTTTGCAAGAAAATGCGACACTTTCTGTTGCTGATATTGCTAAAAAAGTGGGACTTTCGACCACTCCTTGCTGGCGTAGAATTCAAAAACTTGAAGAAGATGGCGTCATTCAGCGTCGTGTTGCTGTTCTTTCTCCTGAAAAAGTAAACGCACACGTCACTGTTTTTGTGTCTATTCGCACAAACACACATAGTCATGAATGGTTTAAGCGTTTTTCAAAAATTGTGCAAGAATTCCGTGAAGTCATTGAATTTTATCGAATGAGTGGAGATATTGACTATTTATTGCGTGTTGTTGTGCCCAACATTGAAGCTTATGATCTTTTTTATAAAAAATTAATTTCTAAAATTGATATCCGTGATGTCTCATCTTCTTTCGCAATGGAACAGATTAAATATACAACGGAACTTCCACTTAATTATATTAAATTACACGACAAGACGCATGAACAAAACTCTTAAGATTTTTATATCCGTCTCATGATCTTTTAGGCATTCAAACTTTCTTGTTGAAAAACGACCATTTGTGCATGTGTTAAAACAGCAGCTTTGACAATACCAGCTGCCATAGCTGCTCCTGTCCCTTCACCAAGACGCATCCCCAAATCTAGAAGTGGTTCTTTGCCAATTTTTTTTAAAAGTTTACGATGAGCTGTCTCAGAAGAAACATGTCCAACAAGGGTATGATCAAGAGCTTTTGGATGCATTTTATAAAGGACCGCTGCAGCTGCTGTTGCCACAAAACCATCTAAAATAACGGGTATTTTTTCTATTCTTGCTGCTAAAATAGCACCAACCATAGCAGCAATTTCACGTCCTCCTAAGCGACGCATTATCTCAAAAGGATCATTGAAATAATCCTTGTGCAAAGAAATAGCTGTCTTAACCGCTGCAATTTTACGCTGATAAAAATCACCTTCTGATTCCATAGCATTTCCTGTCCATTCTTCCACTTCCCCTCCAAACAATGCTAAGCATAAAGCTGAAGCTATTGCTGTGTTTCCAATTCCCATTTCTCCAATACATAAAAGATCTGTTCCACCCGCAATGGATTCCATTCCAAATGCCATTGTAGCAGCCGCACTCCGCTCATCCATTGCGGCATCCTTCGTAATATTCATTGTTGGATATTCCAATGCTAAATCAAATATTTTTAATCCAAGATCATAAGCAATACAAATTTGATTGATAGCAGCTCCACCAGAGGCAAAATTTTCTACCATTTTTTGTGTCATAGATTGTGGAAATGGTGTAATATTCTCCTCTACAATACCATGATTTCCAGAAAAAATAGCGACCAAAGGTCTCGTTACGATAGGTTTTTCTGTACCCCTCCACCCCGCATACCAAACAGCAATATCTCCTAGTTTTCCTAATGTTCCTTGCTCTTTTGTTAAGTCTTTTTGCCGTTTTTTTGCCAAAATTATAGAAAACTCATCAGCAACAGGTAAATTTGTAAGCAAAGCACGAAAATCATCAAATGGACTAGCGGTCATAAGGATACCTTTTAAAATCTACAATGTTTATGAAAATCCCGTCATATATACAGGATATGAATAATTTATTGTTTTTTTAACAGTGCTTTAAAAATGTTAAATACTATGAAAGCAATAATTTCTACATTCTATTTTCAACCCTAATAACAAACGTGCAAGATTCAAAATGTTATTAATATCTTATGATTACCTTTACAGTGATACCCTTAACCTATTTTTTATTTAATAGGCATAATCAGCATGCCGTTTAATATATACATTCCAACAATTCTTATGCATAATAAAAGTTATAAACTTTCAAAAACTTATAAAATTGAAGAGATCAAAATTATCGCAAAGACATCAAAACGCAAAGGATCTCAACTTTAATATATGTTAATTATTAGGCTATTATTAAATGAGAGCATAAAAAGCTTCTTTTAAAATACATATATCTGCATTTGGTTTTGTCGCATCATTTGATAATATTTGCCTCCATCGACGTGCCCCACCCCGCCCATGAAATAAACCAATCATGTGACGTGTCACATGAGAAAGCCGCCCCCCCGATGCAATATGTCTAGCTGCATAATCACACATAACCTCAATAAGATCACTCTCACTCAGATTATTTTGCGTCTCACCATAGAGTTCACAATCAATATGTTTTAACAAAGCTGGATTATGATAAACTTGGCGACCAACCATGACAGCATCACAGAAAGTTAAGTGTTCTTTGATCTCATCAATCGATTTAATTCCACCATTTATCCCAATGAATTTATGAGGATATTTACGTTTTAATTTGTAAACTCTTTCATAATTAAGGGGCGGAATATTACGGTTTTCTTTCGGACTCAATCCTTGCAGCCATGCCTTGCGTGCATGTATCCAGAGCGCATCACATCCAGCATTCCAAACCTGATTAGCCAAAAGATCTAACGCTAACTCTTCATCTTGTTCGTCCACTCCAATCCGACATTTGACAGTTACAGGTATAGTAACCTCTCGTTTCATCGCTTCCACGGCATTTGCCACAATGTCTGGATGTAACATCAAACAAGCCCCAAAAACACCTGCTTGAACACGATTTGATGGGCACCCGACATTAAGATTTATTTCGTTGTAGCCAAAATCCTCAGCAATTCGTGCAGCTTCTGCTAACTTTTTCGGATCAGCCCCCCCTAGTTGTAATGCAACTGGACGTTCTTTATCGCTAAAAGCCAACAATTGTTCGCGAACACCATGAATGACAGCATCTGCTACCATCATTTCCGTATAAAGGAGAGCTTTTTTCGTTAAAAGACGATAAAAAAACCTGCAATGTCGGTCTGTCCAGTCCAGCATTGGTGCTACTGCAAATTTTATAGGCGATGGAAGGTTGTAAAATATCATGAGGGTATTACTCTCATGTCCCTATAGCTCTCTCTTTATACATAGAAAAATACTTACTTTTAGTTTACGGAAAATTTTATTCTCTTATACTATCATGAGTATAATAACAGTTCATTATTTTCAATTGATATCAAGGTTTACGACAATCAATCATGATAAAACACAATTTTGCATTTCTCATAGATTAGTGTTCAGGTATATAAACATGAAAAAAGAAGATTTTCACCATAATATAAAAAACTCATTTACAAGTTCTTCTTACGCTCATCAAGCCTCCATCCTTACATGATTTAGCACAGCATTTAAGATAATAAATGCTAAACTAACACATTATACAATTTTTTATAATAGATTTAATTTTCTTTAGATTTTTTTTAACTTATTGTGCAAATAAATGCTACAGAAAGTATCTTTATCTTCTCCTAAAGAAAGAATAAAAATCCTTATTTCACATGAATCTAATTATAAATCATTTTTTTTCAATGAGTTATTCTTGGTAACATTCTTGAATTTCACTTTATAAGATAGACAAATTTCATCCTAAATATTCTATCTAATTTTGCCATTTTATGATTCTTGCAAAAAAAACTAAAATCAGGGTATAGACAGCCATTGCCTTTTTAATATCTATGACTGATATCAGTACCTCTTTAAGAAAAATATTTTACAATATTGCAGATAAAATCTGTAAAATGAAATGATCATAAAAGTTGTTCAATCTCTTGTTGGCTTTGCATATAGGAAGAAAGAGTATCAACCTCTTGTTCATTAAATAGGAGACCCAGTTTTGAACGACGCCATAACACATCTTCACATACTTTAGCCCATTCTTTTTCCATCAACCATTTTACTTCTACTTCATAAAGCCCATGTCCAAAATTTTTTCCTTTATTTGCCTTACCATGTGCAAAGATCACCAATGCTTCCGTACCGTAGGAGCGTGCAAGCCTGCGATGTGTAAAAGCATCTAAATCTGGCATCAAAAGAGCAATCCTATTTTCGATTGTATCTAATTTGTTATAGGGAAAATCACCCCCTGGAAGTACTGCCTTAGCCGTCCATGATGCTCCCTTTTTACCAAGCTCTTTTTCAACAAATTTCATCGCATCTTCAGCCAACTTACGATAAGTTGTAATCTTTCCACCATAAAGATTAAGAATCTTTGGTGTTGTTCCTGTTCCCATTTCTTTTAAAACATAATCGCGCGTAATTTCTTGTGCTTTTGAAGCTCCATCATCATAGAGTGGACGAACTCCAGAGTAAGACCAGACAATCGTTTCAGGCAACACTGGTTGTATGAAATATTCACTGGCTGCTGCACAAATATAATCAATTTCTGTATCAGTAATATGAACGTCAGCCGGATCTCCTTGATAATTACAATCTGTTGTTCCAAGCAAGGTAAACTCTTCTTGATACGGAATAGCAAATATAATACGCCCATCACCATTTTGAAAAATATAAGCACGATCATGAGTATAAAGCTTGGGAACCAAAATATGAGAACCTCTAACAAGCCGTACTGGTGGATGTTCTTTACAATCTAATATGCTTGCCAAAACATGATCAATCCAAGGTCCTGTCATATTCGCGACATAAGAAGCTGTGACACTATATTCTTTGCTACTTAACTTGTCTTGAAGAAAGATACGCCATTTATTGTCTTCTTTTTTTAAAGAGAGAACTTCTGTTCGTACTTTTATATCAGCTCCCCTCTTTTCTGCATCACGCGCATTGCCAATAACTAAACGCGCATCATCTACTCTTGCATCAGAATATTCAAAACCTCTCTGATATTCTTTCTTCAGTGTAGAGCAAAATTTTTGTGAAAAATTAATCGTTTTACTGCGCCACAATTTCTGATTCCAATTCCCTAAATAATCATAAATAAAAAGTCCAAAACGCAACATCCAAGCAGGGCGCAATTCTTTATGATAAGGAAGGAGAAAACGCAAAGGACGCACAATATGTGGAGCCATGCGTAAAATGATCTCGCGTTCTTTCAATGCTTCACGAACAAGTTTGAACTCATAGTGTTCAAGATAACGAAGCCCACCATGAATAAGCTTTGTTGACGCACTTGAGGTCCCAGATGCAAGATCGTTCATTTCAGCCAATCCCACTTTAAAACCGCGTCCTGCTGCATCTCTTGCCAATCCACACCCGTTTATCCCTCCCCCAATGATAAACAGCTCATAATGTGTTGTGGTTTTCATAATTTCACTTTTCATTATTTAATTTTTTTCTCAGTACTCAATAAAGCAACAGGAAAAAAATAATACAAGTGTTCTTCATTGTATTATCAACGTACTTTTTCCTAAAATAAACACGCACAAAAAGCTTTTGATATCCTTATACATCAAAACAACATTTGACAAATTAAAGAGATTTTTTTTATCTTTTACAAAACATAATCCTTGCCAAACCAAGGTTCATCATATGAAATCTTTTTAGAGAAAAATTGATGTTTTTTCTCATTCTTAAAGACACACTATAGCTAAATGCTTATTGCACATAGAGAGCGCTTTTCATATAGTTCACTCAATGACACCCTAGAAAATGTGAAGGTATACAGATGAATTATCACTCTCAAAACTCGAAAATAACACTTCTTTCAAAAATTTTAGTCCCAGTTATGTCGAGTATTTTAATCTTTTTACCTTCTTTATCAAACGCAACATCACACTCAAAAACAGCAAATAATTTAAGCTTAGAAAAGCTTAAAACACAACTTTTGGAAGATTCTAGCTTTTTATCTAAGCTTAAAGAAAAAATGATACCACATACTGATTCTCATCATATTCAACAAATTGTCAGAGAGTACCTTCTTACTCATCCAGAAATTATGATTGAAATGCAGCTTATTCTTCAAGATAAGCTGGAAAAACAGAATGAATACGAAAACCAAAAACAAACTTCTGTCATTCATTTGTTAGAAAAAGAAATTTTTCATTCTCCTCATGACGCTGTTTTGGGAAACCCAAATGGTAAAAGAGTGCTTGTCAATTTTTTTGATTACAACTGTGGATATTGTAAAATTTCCTATTCAAATATAGAAGACTTGATAAAAGAATACCCAGATTTAAAGGTTATTATCAAGGATTTACCAATTTTAAGCTCTGATTCTATGGCAGCCCATACTGTTGCCTACGCATTTCGAAAACAATTTCCAGAGAAATATCCTCAGTTTCACAAAACGCTTTTAATGTATCAGGGTCGTGCAAATGAAGCTAAAGCTATTAAAGTAGCTGTTTCATTAGGAGCAGATGAAAAAAAACTACGTAATGCAATAAAAGATCCCACTCTGCAAAACGCTTTTAAAGAAAATATTCAAATTGCCTCTACACTTCATATTACGGGAACACCTTCTTACATCATTGGTAATAAAATATTCATTGGCGCAGCCAAACAAGATATTCTAAAACAAGCGATAGACAATACACAGTGAATTCCTGATCCATTTTAGAAAGAATACTGTAAATGAGGTAATTTTATGCTTTCTCTTTTTTGACAACAGGCTTATAAGTGCAATTTTGCGTAAAGCAGATACGAGTTTTAAATTGCAAAGTATAATAATTTAAAGGAAATAAAAATCTTTAAAGCCTCAAAAGATGTCATCCCTAATCTAGAGATATTCGGTCATAAAATGAGATAATGACGATCTTCATTGATCAAGGAGTTAGAAATAAAATGACAACAAAAAAAATGGATTCGGCAAAAACCGCAATTGATACGAAAATTATTCGTGATCTTGCTGAAATTTTGAATGATACAAATTTAACGAACATTGAAGTTGAACAAGGGGAGCTTCGTATTTGTGTCTCACGCCAAAATACCTTAATTTCTTCTGAGCAAGCAATCTATGCTCCTGTTTCTACTCCTACTTTTTCTGTAACATCTTCTCCAGTTCCAACAGCTGAAGCTCCTATACAATCTATCCAAGAAGATAAATCAAAAAACACAATAACCTCTCCCATGGTTGGAACAGCTTATCTTGCACCTTCACCAGGCGCGCAACCTTTTGTAGAAGTAGGACAAAATGTTTCTGAAGGGGAGACATTACTTATTATTGAAGCCATGAAAACAATGAATCAAATTTCATCACCACGCTCAGGCACAGTAACCACTGTTCTTGTCAAAGATGGTCAACCTGTTGAATTTGGTGAACCACTTATTATTGTTGAATAAAGCGAGGGGCAACCATGATTCGAAAAATCCTCATTGCTAATCGGGGAGAAATTGCTCTTCGCGTTTTACGTGCATGTAAAGAACTTGGCATAAAAACCGTGGCTGTTCACTCTACCGCTGATGCAGATGCAATGCATGTTCGTCTTGCTGACGAAAGTGTTTGTATTGGACCTCCTCCCGCTCGCGATTCTTATTTGAGTATTCAGCAAATTATTGCTGCTTGTGAAATTACAGGAGCTGATGCTGTTCATCCAGGTTATGGTTTTCTTTCTGAAAATGCAAAATTTGCGGATGTTCTAGAAGCCCATGATATTACATTCATCGGTCCAACAGCTACTCATATCCGAATCATGGGCGATAAAATCGAAGCAAAGAAAACCGCCCAAAAACTTGGTATTCCTGTAGTTCCCGGTTCAGATGGGGCCGTCACTGAAGAATCAGATGCTTTACGCACGGCTCGTGAAATTGGTTATCCAGTTATTATCAAAGCTTCTGCCGGTGGTGGTGGACGTGGTATGAAGGTTGTTCATTCTGAACAAGAATTTTCTATAGCTCTCAAAACAACACGTTCAGAAGCGAAAGCTGCTTTTGGTGATGACGCTGTTTACATAGAAAAATATTTAGAAAAACCCCGTCATATTGAAATTCAAGTCATAGGTGATGGTGCGGGAAATGCTATTCATTTAGGAGAACGCGATTGTTCACTTCAACGACGGCATCAAAAAGTATGGGAAGAAGCTACATCACCTGCACTTAATGAAACAGAACGGAAAAAAATTGGAAGTATTGTTGCAAATGCCTGTGCCAAACTTGGATATCGTGGAGCTGGTACTATTGAATTTCTTTATGAAAATGGCGAATTTTATTTTATTGAAATGAATACACGTTTACAAGTCGAACATCCTGTAACTGAAGCAATTACAGGTATAGATTTAGTCCATGAACAAATCCATATTGCATCAGGCTGTAAGCTTTCAGTGACACAAGATGAAGTCTGTTTTTCTGGTCATGCCATTGAATGCCGTATTAATGCAGAAGATCCTATTAACTTTACGCCATCACCTGGAACCATTACACATTTTCATACACCTGGAGGTTTAGGGATTCGTGTTGATTCAGGCGCTTATTCAGGTTATCGTATCCCTCCTTACTATGATAGCATGATTGGAAAGCTGATTGTTCATGGACGTACCCGTTTAGAATGTATGATGCGTTTACGGCGTGCTTTAGATGAATTTGTCGTCGATGGGATAAAAACTACACTACCTCTTTTTCGCGATCTTATTAATAATCAAGATGTTGCTGATGGTAATTATAATATTCACTGGCTTGAAAAATACCTTTCTCATCAATCAAAGTCTTCAGATTCGTAATTTGATAGCAAAATAGTGCATTCTTATAAAAGATTCTATAAGATATCAACATAAGGATAGTGCCAACCTTGCTGTAAAAAGTGGTAAAAGAGGAAATAAGTTAGTTATTTTTATTTATTATATAGTTTTCACTTAATATGCACAAAATTTGATAATTTTCTGTTTTCCTTTTTGTGAGTTTGTGCTAATCCCTACATGGTTACGCCCTTATAGCTCAGTTGGTAGAGCACCTGATTTGTAATCAGGGGGTCGGGAGTTCGAGTCTCTCTGGGGGCACCATTTTATTTCTTAAACATATTGAAATATATAGATTTTTTCTTTAAATAGCTATTTTCAGACCACCTTTTAGACCACCTTCTACAGTTTATATAATTTTACCTAATTTGTTCTTATTTGCTCCTTATTTTTCTTTGGAGTGAAGGCTAAGATCTCTTTTTTTCTCCATCTCACTGCTCTCCCTAGCTTATATGGCTCCGGAAACAACCCCTGAAGCACCCAATTGCGAATCGTTGTTGTGGATACACTAAAAAGCTGTGCACACTCACGTGTCGTTACATATCTATCTCCATCATCAAATATCATCTCATTACCTTTCTCTTTTTTATGTTAATTAAATGGGTGGGGGGCTGGAAGGCATGTGAAGCACTCCAACTTTTAAAAATTTGCAAGTTTATTTTTTAGATGTGCTTAATTTCATATTCCCAATCAGGCAATTGAGTAAGAGCTAATGCGAGTTGTCCTCTATGACACATGCATACATTGGCTTCAAAACAGGTGATTGCAACGCGCTTTTTGTTTAAAAACATTTTATATAATTTGTTTATTGAACAAGAATTATTCTTGAGAGTTGTATTTTGATAATCTTCAAAAAGGCGGTCATAATCTTTTTGTGTTTTCAAATTTCTTCGTTTTTCAGAAGCAATTCCAAGTTCAGGCATATGCATATATTCAATATCAATATTGCTCACAGCTTTCTCTAATTGTCTTTTCGAAAATCCGTGTTTTCTACTTATTGGATTTTTACGAACATCACATAAAGTTTTGATATTGTTTTCTATGAGACAACTAAGATAATCCTCAAGGGACTTACCTTCATAGCCAATGGTAAAAAAACAAAATTCCTCATCTTTAGCAGGCTGTATGATAATATGTTTGGTGTTACACACGTTTAATTTCCTTAGTAAATGGGTGTGGGTGCTGGGAGGAGAGAGCACCCACATAGGTTTAAGCAGCTTTTGTCAAAATCTTTTGCATCTCTTGTTCTATTTCCCCTAAAAAGATTTCGACAGCTTTATTAATCTCTTCAATGTGTTCCTCATCGCGGAGGATGCGTTTGATTTTCATTCTCAAACCAGTAGATTTGCCTACAAAGTTTGGATTATAGCTCATGAAATCACACCATTTGCGTCCTGTACAAGCCATTTGGAATTGCATCTGTGCGTGATATTCTGGTTTGATTTCGTCATAAATAAAGAAGCGCAAATGCGTGGTTGATTGTGGACATTTGACTTCGATTAAACCGTCCTCTCCAATCAACCCATCAGGACTAGCCCCCGCCATTTCCATTTTTGGGTGTGGGATAAACCCGCATCTTGTGACTTCTGCGTCATAAATGAATTCATATTCTCTCAAGGCATTCTCTTCATGTTCAATGCCCCATTGCATAGCAGGTGTTGTATAAGATTGGCTTATTTCCCCTATTAAGCGTTCTGTCATGAGTTTCGTTTTGTAATCTTCATATTTGCTTGTAGGCAAACCTTTAGCTGTCTTACTGAGTACGTTGTAAACATTAGATGCGGTGACTTTTCCTAAGCGCGCTTGAAACCATTCTGCTGTTCTTTGTTCCATCTCACACCGCCGTTTGTTGCTCTTGTGGTGGTAAGGATTGTTGTGCTTTATTCATTTGTGAACGTTGCTTTTTTTTCAAAGAAAACAAAGCGATTTGTGCGTGTTTATAAGACATATCTGTTAGATTTTTTGCTCCTACGAAAGAGATAAGCTTACTTTCTTCAGATTGTATTTTTTTAATTAATTCTTTGATTTCATTCATTTGTTCAGGAGATATACCTGCAAGAAGCGTGTTGCCATCTGTATCGTCTTCTTTTCTTGCAACATTAAGAAGCATGCCTAAGAGATATCTACGTGCGTAGGTGAGAGTAGAACCACCCGCTTGTATGTTATTTTTGCTCCCTGTAGCATCAAAAGGAAATGTTCCTTCTGTTGATATTTCATTGCCCGATATATGCTTTAAAGTCATTTCTACAGTTATGTCATTTGAACTCTGGTCTTTGATACGAGAAAACAAGGCAAAGTGATGTGTTGCAAGAGGTCCTTTGATAGCATCAATATATTTATCAAGCGTGGTACAGAGGCTTTTAGTATGTGTATTAATGGCGTTTTGTTCGATATTTTTGTATTCCATTTGCATAGCCGAAAGATCACGGACAAAGTTTTGGCGCTCTTGTCGTTTTATCTCTTGTTCTCGCAATTCAAGAAGACGCTTGAGACGATCCATATCGACATCATTTTCTAAAGCTCTTTCTAAAAGAAGCTCCATAGCTGTAGGTTTGATTTCACAATCGTTCGTTGTTTCCACTAATTCCGTTTGTGTGGTACTTAGTTCACTCATCTTGATTTCCTCCTATTTGAGCGCAATTCTCCTGTGGCGTGAATCACGCATGTTTTAAAAAGTTGTTTGTGTGGTTAGAAACGGCTTATAGAGACACTATAAGATTAGTAGTCGGTATTTTTTCATCTGGTTTGTTCTCTAGTTGAGGTGAGGTCAATATTATCAACATACCCATAAGCACCTGCATCATTGGCAATGTATATAGCATCGCAGTTACCAAAAACACGTACATCGCCGTAAACTTCTATATATCCATAAAAATGTATACCCTCGTAAACTTCTGCATTACCAAAAACTTGAACATTATCAGAAATTTGTGCATCATCATAAACACTGGCACCTTCATAAACCCATGCATTATCACCAACCCAGCAATCCCCTTCGTGACTTAAATTGCCCTCATGCTCTATACCCCCCCCTAAATCGCCTTTCTCGACGTTTCCAAAGTCTCGTAAGGCGCGAATGCGGTGGAGAGTTCTGCCATTAACTTCGATTGTTGCGTCTGTCAGTTCGTATTTCTTTTTTATCATAATAACCTCCTCTTAATGCATGCTTTGTCTTTTAAGCTCTTGAGACAGCACACCAATTCCTTTTGCTGTGATTTTTGCGCAAGGAATGACTTTTTCTATTCCATTTGCGGTTTTAAGTGTAATGGTTGGGCAATCCATAAGTTTCTTTTGGATTTTGTCTTGATAAGGAAGCAAATTTCCACCTGCTGCACGTCTATAAATCCACCCTTTTTGCTGTAAGAAGAGAATGAACTGTTTTGGTTGCATCTCGAGTATTTTAGCGGCTTCTGTAAGACCGAAGAGTCCGTTGTGACGTTGCAAACTTTCAAGAGCAGCTGCTTTTGGTTTAAGGATACTCACTTCACTTTTTAAGGTCTCTAATTGTGTGACGCTTTCTAAAAGAAGTTTCTTAACAAAGAGAGGATCTTCTAAAGCATTTGCAAGGTCTAAAGGTTTCTTTGCACGCCGTTCACATTCAATAAAATATTGACGGGCTTGTTTACCTTTTTCATTACGCTCTACCATGGCGAGCTCTTTTGCCATGTCTAATGTGAGGTGATAGTCTATAGCTGTAACAGCTCTAGATTTTGCGCTCCCCAATTTTGGGGACCGCAAATCTTGTTTTTTTACAAAGTCTTGTCCTTCTATAAAATTGTATCTGGTAATACGGTCCTTAATCCAATTGGAAAAGTCACGTTTTGCCTCTAAGAATGCATGCAGATCACGTGCATTTACTGTCTGAACAGTTTCCTTATCAATGGTTTTTTCTTTAATCTCTATGAGAGTATTTATGATGAACTCCTTTCAAAAAGTTCATATTTTTCAGATGTTATAATAAGGCTTTTCATCATCACCCCCTTAATTAATGAAAACACAAGTTTTGGTATAATATTCTGCCATAGTTTCTATGGCGCTCTGCTTTAGCGATTTTACTTGCTGCGTGAATTTTGAAGTAATGATTATCGGTTTTATCTGTTTCTATTTCAGATTTTGGACAAATCTTCTGTCTGTTCCATTCTTGTTTTGTAAAAACCAAATCCACGCCTTCTTTTAGATCAAGCTTTTCAACACAATCATTAAACCAAGTGGAAAAATCTTGTTTCAAGTGTAAGTGCCTATGCATTACATGGGCATTGACCATTTGGACATAATCGATTTTGTCTTCTACCTCGTTTTCAGGTATGAGATATCCTTCACTATCTTTATTAGTGTCATGTGTGTTCATGAGTTTACTCTAATTAATTATTGATGGATTAAAGGGGGCGCTTTTAAATGCGCCCTTCAGAATTTAAAGCACATCACAAGGACGCAAACGGTGTTGTTGTTCGTAAGTACCGTAAATCTCATCATTATATTTTTCGTCTGCGATCTCGTCTAAAAGTCTATTGTAAACATCACTTTCACGTATAAAGTTATGAACCTCACTAGCGTCTTCTAGTTGTTCAATATTTTCTTTTACATATGGCGCTTCGATTTCTTCAGAAATATCTTCACAGTTCCTTTCAGAAGGATTGATGCGAAAGATTTGGATTGCATCATCTGCCTCATCAACAATGCTTAGAATTTGGCTTTTATCCAGTGGTCCCGATCGACCAATGTTTTGATCATCACCATAGACAACTAATAAAATTTCATCAGAATTTATAAGAATTGGCTTATCCATAATTTTTCCTCCCTAACGCCTCTTGGCGATTGTTTGTGCGTGGTTTATGGATATATTAGTACACTATGCACGAAATACAGTCAAGTACATAATGTACTATTTTTTTAAAAAATAAAAAAATGACGAATCACGGCATAATTTAGAGAATCAAAAGTTTGCTGTTTACTGATAAAAATCAATCAAACTTGCTTCAATCTGTTGATGGCAATCTAATTGATAACGTGAACAGAGAATCGTATTATGTTTACATATCAAGAATAGTGCGCCGTACACGACCTATTATAGAGATAGCGCCTTCAAGTTTTGGAGCCTTTATTGTTTTGTCGTATGAAGCAGGCTGAAAAGGAGGATCATCATTAGGTCTATATCGTTTATATGTCGCTTGTCCAGATTCATCTGCAATTACATAGCAGGCATTAGGTACAAGTTTTTTGTCTCGCATATTTACAAATATTATAGAATCTGGAGGGCTAATTTTATTCATAGATGCGCCATCTACACGTAAAGCAATCCATTCACCGGCAGGAAGATTAACAGCCTCTGTCATAGGATAATCTGAAAAATCCATTATCCCATCTTGCTCACTTAGTTCTCCAGCGCTAATCCATGAAACGAGAGGAATACTTATATTGAGGTTAGGATTTTCTTGAGGAGACTCGCCATACAAAATCCACCCCGGATCTACATTAAATACTTGTCCATAGAGTTCGGCTATTTGGCGCGAAATACCACGATTTCCATTTTCGTGACTAATTAGGGTATTTTGATTAAGAGCTGGTATAGCGCGCGCAGCTTCGCTTGGTGTCGCATATCCAGCATTCTTACGCGCTATTTTAAGTCTATCTTTTGGCAAATAAGTCATTTGTACATTATCCACTATTTTTTTAATTCATTGTGTACGATTTTATCTTGATTTAAAATTGTACGTAATGTACTGCATGTGTCATGGTTAATGATTTTTATGTCAAAAGTTTGATTGAGTCTTTGGGATCTATACGCCAATTTGCAAAGGAAATTGGTTGTAGCTATGAGGCTGCGCGTAAAATGCGTGATCGCAATAGTATTTCTCCAAAATACTGGAATATAATTATTCAGTTGTCTAAAGTCAAAGGTCTATCTTGGGTTACGCTAGATTGGTTCCTACATAATTATGGGAGTAAATCCCATAGAGTTATTCGTCCAATGACAAAACGAAGAAAAGATACGCTTCATCTGGTGGAGAAAGTTAGTACACCAAATACATCACAAACAGTAATATCTTCTCAGAGTGCCGCCTCTACAGATAATAATGAACAGCAACAGCAGCATACACACTCTTAAAGAAGAAAGATTAGAGATGATAGATGTCCCACAGATCACTATAAGCAAAGTCCAGTTGATTGACCTTGTTAATAAGATTGGACAGAAAAACATATATTATGGTGTCGTTTCGACTCAAGATGCATATTTTGAAATAAGCATAGACCCCTCATCAACAGGTTGTCTTGTCTATATGCTGCATAGTATCTTTGCGCGTGATGATAGAAAATATTTTCCGTTATTGCCGTACGATGATTTTAATCAATGGTTTTTATCTGTGTTTACGCAAGCTTTTACAACTTGGTTTGATAATTATTTTTCTCAAGAGTTGTCTTCTTTTTATCGCTTAAATGAGCTGATCTTGTTTATAGCCTTAGTCAAAAATAGGCTTGATTTCTTAAGGGATAAACTCATCGAAAAAAGAAAAGAAGAAATCGAATTAATAAATGATGTGTGCAGTGTGTGTCTGAATTGAGTTAATCCAATTTTTTAAAACTTATAACTACGCGCTCTGTCATAGCGCACATATAAATACGTAGAGCCTTAAGGGGGGATTATGATCACTAACGCACAAACCATTTTATGTCTTGATCTAGGGACCAAGACAGGCTGGGCGATACGTGGTGCGGATGGTTTTATCACAAGCGATACAGAAGATTTTCAACCACGCCGTTTTGAAGGCGGTAGTATGCGTTATTTACGCTTTAAACGGTGGCTTACTGAACTAAAGAGGTCTGTTGATGAAATTGACGCAGTGTATTTTGAAGAGGTGCGCCGGCATGTGGATACAGACGCTTCTCATATTTACGGAGGCTTTCTAGCAACCTTAACAGCGTGGTGTGAACATCATCAGATACCATATGAAGGCATTCCTGTTGGCACAATTAAGAAGGCAACAACAGGAAAAGGCAATGCCTCAAAAGAAGAAATGATTAAGGCGGTATGTGCAAAAGGACATACGCCTAAAGACGACAACGAAGCAGATGCTTTAGCAATTTTATATTTAATGAAAGAAGGGAGGACACATGTCCAGTAAATTACCGTGGACGAGGCTGTTTGCAGATAGGTGGATTCTTGATCTTGCTTGTTTATCTCCCATTGAATGCAATGTTTATATAAAGTTGCGTTTGCAAATGCTTTATACTGGAGAACCGCTTTTAAATAACACGAAGGTCTGGGCTAATTACACTGGCTGTTCAGTAAAAATGTTTATTAAAGCGTTAGAAGTTTTAATAAGCATAGGTCATATCGAAAGTTTAGACGATGGATGTTTATGGAGTTTAAAAGTTGAAGAAGAACTCAATAACTCTAATGAAAGCTTAGATAAGGTATCGAAGACATCTCGGTCAAAGAAGTTCTCAGAGAGAGCAAAGAAAGCAGCGCAGGCAAGATGGGATAAACATACAAATGATGCTTGTGATGATGCTAAAGCCATGCTTAATGATGCTAAATCTGTTAAGTATGATGCTAAGAGTATGCTTAAGGATGCTAAGCATGATGCTTACGACATGCTTAATGATGCCTATATATATAACATAAACAATAACATTAACAGTTATAATAAAAAAACTAAAACTATCGTTTTAGCAAAAAAAGAAATTGGTTCTGAAGATTTAGAAACAATCGATTTGGTTGACGAGCCAACAGAGGTTGCTGCTGTTGAGAGCACATCAGAGCAAATCACAACGGGTGTAGAAAACCAACCTCCCTTTCACGAGCAAGAGAACGTTTCCCAAAAAGCAAAACGAGCGCAAGCTAATCGCGGCTGTCGATTGCCTACGGATTTTGAACCCGATTACGATTTTGCCATTGCAAAGGGCTTGCCTCCAGAGCGCGTGAAAGTCGAAATCGCAAAGTTTAGAGATTATTGGCGTTCAAAAGCCGGAGCAAATGCAACCAAAACCGATTGGCAAGCAACATGGCGTAACTGGGTGCGAAAGGCTATCGAGGATTTAGAAAAAACGAAAAACACGAATAACAATGGTGGAAACAATGGAAACTTTTCAAAAGATCAAAGAACTCGTGGTGGTACCGGAGAGACAATCCGTAATCTTATCGGTGCAACACAGCTTAGTGACACCTCTACAAGATACCGTGCAACAGATAGAGCAATGTGTAACTCTGGAGTTTCCATGGACCTTGAGAAATGGCATTCAATTGACAGCAACCCTAGAGAAACAAGCTTTAGAAGCTTATCAGACTGTTCAAAACTTACTTACCGTGAAAGCGTCTGTTGAAGACATAGCAGAGGCTCTTGATGTGCTTGAAGGTGGTTTGACAATGCAAAAAGTTTCAAATGTAGAAGCGCGTGCAAAGGCTTATATCGCAGCTCTTAACGGCATTTCACTCTGGTCTTTGTTGCAAGCTGTTAAAAATCTTATACGTGGAGAAGCTAAAGGCATGTCAACAACCTTTGTCCCCTCTTGTGCTGATCTTGCGCAGTATTGTCGTGATTTAGAAAGCAGGCTTTATGGTGTTGCTGAGAGAGTTTTTACAGCAGTTGAAAATACGCGTAACCTAGCCTTAGGAGGCAAGCGCATTTCATTCATGAGAATAGGCAAGCCTAGTGAAGAGTGTCATGACAGTAGCAATTCTAAAGCGGCTTAAAACAGCAAACTAGTGAAAAGTGCTGATCATTTTACGATTAGGTATGTGTTTAAATCGACAAAAAGATACCGTACAAAGCGATTTAAAGATTTTACGATAAAACCATATCTGTAATATAAAACGCTCTGTACGGTCAAATTTTAGGTAAATAGACCAATTGGTAAAATTATGGACTAAAAACATGAGAATATTAAAAGACCTGTTCTTAAAAAAGCGTAAACAACCCATGCAAAAAGAGTTTGTTGCAACAGCTGTTGGTTATGTTCCTTGGGGGGATGGAGCAGAGGAGTATTTTTACAACCTCTACGAACATGAAGATGGCACAAGAGAATGTGAAAAGTTTGATGGCGGCCAGTATTATACCACACCAGAAAATGCGGATTTTAGTACCAAAGCGCAAGTAAAAGCATGGGTTTACGGTGGGAATATTCCGAAAAGCGTTCTCAATTACGAACCTCTTATAGACGAGATCAATAAAGAGATCAAAAAATTATCGAAAACCGCAGGAAATAAATATGTTTACAGATAAACAGCTAAGAGCCTTGTTTGGCATTATAACTTTTATATTTTTATGCTTTTTAGGAATTAAAAAAAATCCCTACTTTATTCAAAGTATTTTGACATTCGCATCTGTTTCTTTGGTAATAGTCACAGCGGTTTTTGCAATTTTATGCAATTCTCATATTCCTTTTGAGTTGCAGAACAATCCAAAATACAAACGCGGCAATACAACAGGTTGGAAGACATTAACACGTGATTTACAACAGTATATGCACAGACTTTTAAAGCTAATAAGTTTAGCGCTTGTCGTTTTAATTTTCCCAAATAGTTATAAGGAAACTGTTTCTTTACCTTTCATTTCTAAGTACGTGGAGTACAAGCTTTCTTTTCCATTGGATACTGTACTTTGGTACTCAGATATTGCTCTTTGGTATTCCTTTTTAGTCTGTGTATTTTTCCTTATGTTACGTACACGCAGTTTAATAAATATATCTATTTACACACTACAGTGCTCAGTTAAAAACCAAAAGTAAAATTTCCGATTTTATAAAACTGTTCAGATTACGTTGTCTCTTCTCAACGTTCATAGATGAAATCAACAAAAACATCAAAAAATCATTGAAAAAGGCGCGTAACAATGACTCATGTCTGCTCACCATTGAGATATCCAGGCGGTAAGGCTGCACTGTATGGAAAAGTCAAAGAAATATTTGAGAAAAATGCATTAAATGGCTGTTCCTATAGAGAGCCATTTGCTGGCGGGTGCGGACTTGCTCTAAAGCTTCTTTTTAATGGTGATGTTAAAGATATTCACATTAACGATATTGATCTGTTCATTTGGAGCTTTTGGTATTGCGTTTTGCACAAGACAGAAGAATTAATAGAAAAAATCAATACAACGACCATTAACTTAGAAGAATGGTACATACAAAAAGAAATTTCTCCTGCAAGTGCAGATGTGCTTAGCGCAGGATTTGCAGCACTCTTTTTGAATCGCACAAATAGATCTGGAATTATTAAAAATGCTGGACCAATTGGAGGGAAAGGACAAAGCGGTGCCTATAAAATAGATTGCCGATTTAACAAAGAGAATATAATTGAACGCATTCTTCGCATAAGTGAACAAAAAGATAGAATACATTTAACTCGTTTAAATGCACGGGAATTTTTGCTGTGTTATGGAACTGATGAAAACACCTTTTTTTATATGGACCCTCCTTATTTTAAAAAAGGAAAAGGTCTTTATACTTGGTTTTACAAAGCTAATGATCACTACAATTTAGAGAATGTCATCTCCCAACATGTGACGGCACCTTGGCTAATTACTTATGACAACGTTGAAGAAATTAAATTATTGTATAGGCAATATCTCTCAATAGAATTTAGCTTACAATATTCTCTACAAGAGAAAAGGAAAGCTACTGAACTGATGATTTTTTCACCAAAAATCAAAATGCCTCAATTCTTAGAAAAAAACACAATATCACGTCTCAAAGCAGCTTGATTGCATGAATAGGAGCTTTAATCACATGCTTACACCATTTGGCAAAACTTTACGCAAAATTCGCCTTGATCACTTTGAAAGGCTCTTAGATATGGCTGATAAACTAGGCATCTCTGTAGCATTTTTATCTTCTGTTGAGATTGGCAAAAAATCTGTTCCAGTAGGAATGGAAGAAAAGATCATAAAGCTGTACGCTTTAGATCAAAACATGGCTTCTCTTTTAAGAAAAGAGGCTGATATTTGCCGAAAGAATTTTATAATGAATTCTTCTGATCCACTTAACCGTGAAATTATTAGCACGTTTGTTAGAAATTTTAAGTGTCTTTCACAACAAGATCTAACAGTGTTCAAGGAATTCATGGTGAGAACGGAAAAGAAACGCTGCTTGCAAAATAAAATACCTTGATCTCCTTATTTTATACGTACATCACAAAACATAATGTTATATGTTAATAATTAATATTATCCTTTTGAAATAATTGTATAAATATGCAAATTATGCTAGGATTTTTCATGTATAAATTGCTAATCTAATGGGGCTACAAATATGCTAAATAAAGTGACGTTAATCGGGCGCCTTGGTGCTAATCCCGAAAGCAAAACAATGAATTCTGGAGCAGAAGTGGTTAATTTTCGTATGGTAACTTCTGAAAGCTATACAGATAAAAATACACATCAAAAAGTAGAGAAGACTGAATGGCATTCTGTTATGATTTTTAATCCACATTTGGCAAAAATTGCACTTCAATATCTAAACAAAGGTTCAAAGGTTTACGTAGAAGGCAAATTACAGACACGCAAATGGCAAGATAAAAATGGGCATGACCGTTACACAACAGAGATTATTTTACCGCAATTCAAAGGCGAATTGTATTTGCTTGATGCAAAGAAAGATCAATCAGCATCCCCTACCCCTTCACCCATTACTTCTCAACATTATGCCATCGCTTCAGGTGCTGCTGATCATAGCACATCTCTTAATAATGCTATCCCATTCTGATTGAAAAAAAAAATATGACAAAAAGAAAAAAACGTGCAAAACGTGGTCGTCCACGGATTAAAGGATGTATCAGAGAACCAAACGGACGCATCTCACGAGCAAAAACACCGCATGAACCCATGGATAAATTGGCAATTGAAATGCGTGCCAAACGCTTTGGCTTGACCATAGAAGAGGCTAAAAGTCCGCTTTCCGGTACCTATATCGGGCGGCTTTATTTGCAAGGCGAAATCAATCAAGACCAATATGATGATGCGCAAAAATATCTTGAAGTGAAAAACAATTACCTATGTGCAAAAGGATTGCCTAATGCAATTTATGATAACTTTACTCCTTCATCAAATGAGGAGGCACAAAAACGGTGGATTGAAAGAGCAACTCATTGTTATGAAGAGACGAAAGAGATTATCAAAGAAACACAACACCTCTATAGACAGTATAATCTTTATGCTGCATTACAATATCTTGTTATAGAAGATCAATCGCTAACACATCTTGTTAATTCTTTGCGTATTGTTCTTAATGCGCTTCATAAGCATTTTAGCCGTTAAAAAAGAATTGACATCAGATGAAAAATCATTAAAATGTGTATATATTTACACATTATAAGTTTAGGTAATGGAACAAGATAGCCGAAAAATCATTGCAAAATTAAAGCGTGATGGCTTTGAACTTATCAAAGTAAAAGGTTCTCATCATAAATTTAAAAAAGATGATAAGGTTGTTATCGTTCCACATCCTAAAAAAATCTTCCGATTGGTACAGCACGTTCTATCGCACAACAAGCAGGCTGGTTAAAAGAAGGAGAAGAAGAATGAAAAGATTTTTTGCTCTTGTTCATAAAGATGAAGACTCTGCTTTTGGTGTTCAGTTTCCTGATTTTGAGGAACTTTTTTCTGCTGCTGATGAGGAAGAAAATTTAATCGCAAATGCAACAGAAGCACTCCAACTTTATTGTGAAGATATAGATAGAGTGCCTATTCCTTCAAAATTTGAAGACGTCATACAACGGGAATCTGTCAAAACAGCTTTGTCAGAAGGAGCTTTTTTAATACAAGTCCCCTTTATTGAAAATGATGCAGAAGTGGTACGCACAAATATATCAATTGAACGAGGGCTTTTACGTGCAATTGATAATTGTGCACAAGAGAGAGGTTTAACAAGATCTGCTTTTTTGGCAACAGCAGCCCGTCACGAGCTTAATATTTAGCTCATCAATCTGGAAAAATTTCTCACTCTCGATTTTTTTTGCAAAAGCGTGTAATTGCATATGATCCGAAAACTATTAATGAAAATCAAAAGGCGGCAGGCAAACAAAACGCTATAGTTAAGAGGGATATAACTATCATTGATATTATATACATGGCATCTAATATTTCTGGACCTGTCATTGTCTTTCCCTCCTATAATAATTTCACAATAATTTATAAAATCTAAAATGTTTTAGAAAAATCTATATATTCTATTTTAAAATAAAAAATATAGATTTTTTTGTTGACATGGTGTAAAAAATAGTATTGAATAACAGCACGGCACTAGTTGAATTGCGTCTAAAATTCAAAAATATCCCTTAAAAATTCAGTAAAATGTGAACTTGAAATGTAGCTAGAAAGCCCTGTTTTCTTGCTAGTTCTGGCTAATCTATTTTTCAAATAACAAAAATTAATATTTGACTAATGATGTCATTAATTATGACTCAAAAGGAGCACTGATGAAAGCTGTCATCACTAAGCCAATGTGTGTTATTGGAGACAATAAAAGCACTGTTCGATTTGAACCATCAACACCCAATAATCCATTTGTTGAAGTTTCCAATCAAGTCTACGCACGTCTCAAGCGCGCTAATGCTGTAAAACCTTTTGTTGGAGTCAAGACAACAGCAAAACCTGACAAGGCGGTTGAACAAATTAAGAAAATAGAACAAGAAGCTGTACAAACATCATCTGAACCAGTGACAGAGGAAACCTCACTCGAAAAACCAAAGGAATCTAAAACTTCCAAGTCATCAACACCTACCCCTAAAAAGGCTTAGACGTTGAAATTAATCATCCACCAAAAATGGTATCTTCAACAGGCAAAAGATACCTTCACCAGTCTTCAAGCACCACGCCTTAACTGGGCTCTGCGTAATGCTCTAAACACCGCAGCAAAACAAGTTGAACGCTTTACTGAAAAGCAAGTTGCGACATCTCATCTGCCCAATCAAAGCGTGTCAAAAAAGGGGGGGTATATTAAAGAAAAAGCGACAGCAAGGTTTCTCGAGACAGATATCATTGGTTCTGGAACACCGATACCTCTTAAATTTTTTCAAGCAAGAGAAACAAAATACAGCGTAACATACAAAATGTTTGGAAAGAAAGAAATCTTACCCCATGCTTTTATCAAAGGTGGGAATTTTCCAAAGCGTGTTGAATTGAAAATGGGAGGGAATGTGTTTCAAAGAGATGACGGAGATCAATTCCCCATTGCAAAACAAGAAGGACCTTCAATTGCTAAAGTGATGTCCAAGCCAGAAATTGCAAGTGCTATTGTAAACGAAGCCAATGAAAGACTAATCAAAAGCATACAGTACCAACTTGCTCGTCAAGAATATGCCGCCAATAAGAAAGCTAAATAATGTTCTTAAGCTATGTCAACACATTACTCACTTTAATTGTAATTTTTAAAGCAGATTATCACTTTCGTTTTGGTTTTTTTCAGAAAAAATACAATAAAATCAATGTAAAATCTACTTCCCAGCGGGTTGGATCTGTTGCGGGGCAGGCGAGCGCGAACTATCGCTAGCGACAGAATTTTCAATTTGACTGTACATTGTACACTTAACACATTGATAAATAACGAATTTAGTGTGTACAGTATGATATGTAAAATGTCTCCTTATCGCATTGAAGCCCGTTTTTCAGTTCGTTACGTAAAGCTTTCTTTATCCTGATACGCCGAAAACCCCATTCCTCAAGATGGGAAAAAAATCAAGGCAAGGAGCAACTATGAATAAGAAGTATCGTGAGGGGATATCGGTTCGTGCGTTTACGAAGAGATGGGTGTTTCACATAATGCGGTGGTTTCTCGGATAAAGACAGGTAAATTTGATACGGCTCTTTTTGAAGATGGTTCTGTCAATGAAGCCCTTGCCACAGCCATCTGGAATGAGAATCCAACAAAGCGCCCTGCTTCACTTTTAGCGCCTGATGGACAACCGCGGACAAAGATCAAACAAGCTTCCACAGATGGAGCCAATGAATACAAGATAAAACTGGAGCGAATGCAAGTTGCGTTTGAAAGCGAAAAAATTGCCCTTGAACGACTACGCGAAACCACTGTTGATCGAGAAGAAATGAAAAGGCAGCTCGTGAGTTTGGAAGAGCGCACCGTAATGTCATATGTTGAATTTTCCTCATCGTTTTGGTGCAAGCATTGCTGCACAAGTTGGATGTGATACAGCCAGCCTTATTGGTGCTATTGATTACACTATGAGAACAGCTTTGCTTGAAGCGGTTAATATTCCAGTGCCTTGTCATGATCCACATTCTCCAGAGTTAGAGAACTTGCAAGAAACGAATAATGGATGACAATGCAGTCGAAGAATTTTTCGCCAATGCCAATGACGCATGACAACCAGACCCACCGTACAAGGTTTCGCAATGGGCGGGAATAGATACCTTAGCACCGTAGCAAGTGCTGAGCCTGGGCTTTGGAGAACAAAGCGTACCCCTTATTTGCGCGAAATCATGGATAACCTTTCCTCTTACGTGCCAATTGAAATAACAATTGTCATGAAAGGGACGCAGATCGGCATGTCAGAAGCAGAATTGAACTTTTGCGGTTATGCCATTCATTATAGTCCGGGACCTGTCCTTTATGTGACGCCAACGGTTGAGACAGCGAAGAAATTGTCCAAAACCCGTCTTGACCAAATGATTATGGCAAGCCCTGCTTTAAGCGAACGCATTGCCAAAAGTGATACGGTGAAATCAGAAGAAATCCAGAACCGTCGTGAATTTGGTATAGAAGATCAGTTAGAGACAGCAATGAAATATATTGCCAGAAAACAAAAGAAACTGATTTCTGAAATCGAATTGACATGGGA